>CAMDBT010000004.1 GCA_945889475.1 Bifidobacterium breve | reverse complement strand
AACGACCTTGGCCACAGCGCAATTTCTTTGACCGGCTCACAGGCTGGGATCGTTACCGATACAACGCACACCAAGGCGCGAATCCTCGACGTTCGCGCCGATCGCATCAGCGAAGCGCTCGACAACGATGAGATAGTGCTGGTCGCTGGCTTCCAAGGCGTCTCAACGATGAAGGATGTGACGACGCTCGGCCGCGGCGGCTCCGATACGACGGCCGTCGCGCTGGCCGCTGCGCTCGGCGCCGAAGAGTGTGAGATCTACACCGACGTGGCCGGCGTCTTCAGCGCCGACCCAAGAATCGTTCCCGATGCGCGCAAGCTGTCGGTCGTCTCCTCCGAGGAGATGCTTGAAATGTCATCGTCAGGGGCAGGCGTGCTGCAGCTTCGCAGCGTCGAGTACGCCCGCAACCATGGCGTCCGTATCCACTGCAGGTCGAGCTTCGAGGACGGTCCCGGTACCGTGGTCCTCGCGGAGAATCAGAGAATGGAACATCCACTCATCACAGCAGTAACTCATTCGACCGACGAGGCTCGCGTCACGGTGATCGGCGTGCCCGACACGCCCGGCGCCGCAGGCCAGATCGCGACCGCGCTGGCGGAGGCAAACGTCAACGTCGACATGATCATTCAGAACGAGCCGGTCTCCAAGGACACCCGCGCCGACATGTCGTTCACGGTGCCGCGCGACGATCTGCGCGCAGCGCATGAGGCGCTTGGCCGGCTGGGGGAGGAGATGGGGATCGGCGAGATCGCAACCGACCAAGAGATGGGCAAGGTCTCTGTGATCGGCGCCGGAATGAAGTCCCACCCCGGGGTTGCCGCGAAGGTCTTCAGCGTGCTCGGCGCGGAGGGGATCAACATCGAGATGATCTCGACCTCGCCGATCAAGATCTCCTGCGTGATCGCCGGCGATCGGGTCGAAGATGCCGTCCGCGCCCTCCACAGCGCTTTTGAGCTGAGCGGAGAGGACACGATCCGCGCCGAGGAACCGTTCGGGCTGCCGCCGTCATGAGGACCGCCGTCGTTGGCGCAACCGGCGCGGTCGGCCGTCTGCTGCTGGCGATGCTGAGCGAGCGCTCCCTAGCCGCAGCCGAAGTTGTGCCGTTCGCCAGCGAGCGCTCGGCGGGAAGCGTGATTGAGGGCTACGGCGAAGTTCAGCCGCTTAGCGCAGAGACGATCACCGGCTTCGACCTAGCGCTCTTCTCGGCCGGCGGCGCGACCGCGCGCGAGTGGGCGCCGCAGTTCGCCGCCGCCGGAGCGCTCGTCGTCGACAACTCGTCGGCCTGGCGGCTCGACGACGAGGTGCCGGTCGTCGTCAGCGAGGTGAATCCGGACGCGATTGAGAGCGCTGCCAAAGGGATCATCGCCAACCCAAACTGCACGACGATGATCGCGATGCTGCCGCTGAAAGCGCTGCACGACAAGTTTGGGCTGACGGCAATCGTGGCGACCAGTTATCAGGCTGCAGGTGGCGCTGGCCGCAGCGGTATCGATGAGCTCGCCGAGCAGGTGCCGCTGCTACACGAGGACGTTGACCTGCTCGTCAGCGATGGCCGTCAGGCAGCGCGCAAGGTGACAGCGCAGGTCCACGCCAACACGCTGGCCTACAACGTGGTGCCGATGCTCGGCGCGCTCGAAGCGAACGGCTACACCGACGAAGAGATGAAGCTCAAGAACGAGAGCCGCAAGATCTTGGAGCTGCCCGGCCTGCAGGTGAGCCCAACCTGCGTGCGCGTGCCGGTGATGGTCGGCCACTCGATCGAAATCCGCGCCAGCTTTGAGCGCGAAGTCGAGCTGGACGGGGCGCTCGAAGCGCTGGCCGCGTTCCCGAACCTGGTCGTAGAGGACGCCCCAACGCCGCTGGAGTGGGCTGGACGCGACGAGGTGGCGGTCGGCCGCGTGCGAGTCGACCTCGATGATCCGAAGAGCATCAATTTCTTCGTCGTCGGCGACAACCTGCGCAAGGGCGCGGCGCTGAACACCGTTCAGATCGCCGAATTGGCGATTGCGCGCGGTCTCGTCAGCTAGGGGCCTCGTCAGCTTGCGCGCGCTACCAGCCGCCGACGCCGCCGACTACCGCCTGCGACCAGTCGATCACCGCGGTCGGCTTGACGATGTGATGGGCTAGCCCAAGCTCCTTCGGCGAAAGCCCAAGCGCCAAGCCGACGAGCTGCGGCAGGTGCAGGACCGGCATGTTCAGCTCACGCCCGACCTGCTTGGCGGCCATCGGCTGCTGAAGGTCAAGGTTGAGGTGGCAGAGCGGGCAGGGCGTTACCAGACAGTCTGCCTGCGCGTCGGTCGCGTCAGCGAGATGGCGGCCGGCCTGCTCGAGCGAGGCCTCCTTGTTCATCGTGATAATCGGGAAGCCGCAGCACTTGTGGGAGCCGGCGTAATCAATAACGGTGCCACCGAGAGTTTCGATCACCTGCCCGAGATACTCGTCGCGCGGCTGCGCGCGGTTGATGTCCAGTCGGTCGGTCGGACGGACGATGTAGCAGCCGTAAAAGGGGCCGACGCGCAGGTCGGTCAGCGGCCTGCGGACGAGGCTCCGCAGCTTCTCGAGGCCGATCTCCTCGACCAGCACCCAGAGGAAGTTCTTGTTGATGATTCCGTCTTGATACTCGAGCCCTTCATCGGAGAGCGTCTCGTTGATCTGCGCGCGGTACTCGGCGCTGGCATCGAGCCGCTGCTGGCATTCGTTCTGCGCGCCTTGGCAGGTTGAGCAGATGTTCATCATCAGGTCGGCGCCTTGAGTGATCTCCTGCTGGGCGAGCGCGAAGGTGCGGGCGTTCAGTGTGTCGGCCAGCTCCTGGCTGTGCTCGGCGATCACTCCTGCGCCGCAGCAGCTGGCGCGGTCCAGCTCAACCAGCTCGATCTCCAGCATCGGCGCGACGGCAGCCATCGAGCCGTGTAGTTCAGCGGTGAAACCGCGGCTTACGCAGCCGGGCCAATAGGCAACTTTCATCATTCCCTTTCCTTCGCTTATCCGCTCGAGCCTTCGGTGCCCTCGGGGGCGACGCCGGCTGGCTCGGCAGCCTCGATCGCCGCGGCGACCTCCGGGCTGGCCTCGGCCTCGGCGTCGGTGCCGCTGATGTAGAGGTTGAATTCGTTGCGCTCTTCGCGCCCTTCGACAACTTCGAAGATCCGCTTGACTCCGTCCGGCGCGGTGTGCGGATGAAGCAGCGCCTTGCCGAGTGTCATCTTTCGCCGCAGCAGCGCGGTGACGACTATCGGCAGGCTGGAGATCAGCTCCGGCACGGCGCGCGGGTGAAACTTGCCGCCATATGAATCGGGCAGCAGGTCGGCCTCATGAAGAATCCCGTTCCGCTCAATGTTGCTCACGAAGGCCGCCTCGTGGCGCTCGCCGTTGTTGCGATCCTTGATCTGGAAGTCGTTGCCGGCGATGCGGCGCAGGCGCATGATCTGGTTCATCGGCGCGACGCCCTTCGGGCAGGCTTCGATGCACTTGAAGCAGTGCGTGCAGTCGTAGATGCCGTGCTTGTCTTCGCTGAGATCCTTCAGCCGCTGCTCGTGCGCCCCGTCGCGCGGGTCGCCGACGAAGCGGTATGCCTTGGCGAGCGCTGCCGGGCCAACGAAGAGAGGGTCAACCTCCATTGAGAGGCAGTCGGAGACGCAGGCGCCGCACTGAATGCAGGCCATCGACTGAGTCACGTCGATCATCGATTCGCGCGAGACGATGTACTCGCGCTCGGGCACCGGCTGCTTGCCGATCAGCCATGGCGTAACGCGCTGAATTTTCTTCCAGTGGACTGCGTCCATGTCGACGATCAGGTCCTTGATGATCGGCATGTTGCCCATCGGCTCAACTTCGATCACGCCGTCCTCGCCGGCGCTCTCGAGCGCGGCGCCAAGGTGGGTGTGGCAGGCGAGGCCGGGCTTGCCGTTGACGCGCACGCCGCAGGAGCCGCAGATCGCCGCGCGGCATGAGCAGCGCACGCCGATCGAGCCGTCGTTCTCGTTGCGGGCCTGAAGGATCCCCTCCAGCACCGAGCGGTGCGGCTCCAGCTCGACGGTGTGCTCGTCCCAGTAGGGGGCGGAGCCCGACTCTGGGTCGTAGCGGCGGATCTTGAGTTTGAATTCAGCCATTCTGTTTTCCTCGTGCGGGGTCTTAGTAGGTCCGGGCTTCGGGCTGCCAGTCGGTGATCGTTACCTCGGAGTAGGAGATCTTCGGCACGTCGCCGCCGTTGCGTGAGACGTCGATGTGCTTGAGCCACTGAGCATCATTGCGCTCGGGGTAGTCGGTACGGAACTGCGCGCCGCGCGACTCTTTGCGCTCCAGCGCCGCTACGACGATCGTTTCGGCGCAGTCGAGCATGTAATCGAGTTCAATCGCTCCGAGCAGATCCTGATTGAAGACCGCGCCCTTGTCGTCAACGTAGACCGTCTTCGCCTCTTCTTTGAGGCGGCGGACGACCTCGTGAGCGCTCTGCAGCCCCGCCTCGTCGCGGTAGACGGCGGCGTAGCGGTTCATCGTCGTGCCCAGCTCTTGCTTGATCTCCGAAATGCGCCGGCCGCTCTTTAGCCGCGCGAGGATCTCGGCGATCATCTCGCGGTCGTGGATCAGCTGCTCGTCGGAGGCGGCCGGCATCTGCATCGCCAGCGCGCGCTCGGCGGCGTGTTCGCCTGAGCGGCGGCCGAAGATCAGCGTGTCAAGCAGCGAGTTGGCGCCGAGGCGGTTGCCGCCGTGGACTGAGACGCAGGCCACTTCGCCAGCGGCGTATAGGCCGGGCACCTCAGTGGCGCCGTTGAAGTCGGTCTTGACGCCGCCCATCATGTAGTGCATCCCCGGCTGGATGATGATCGGTTCGCGCGTGATGTCGACGCCAGCGAAGTCCTTGCCGATGTTGACGATCTCACGCAGGGCTTCGAGCGTGCGCTTGCGCGGCACGACCGTGATGTCGAGGTAGATGCCTTGCTTGTCGGGGCCAACGCCGCGCCCTTCGAGGATCTCGGTCTGCTCGGCGCGCGAGACGACGTCACGCGAGGCCAGCTCCATCTTGTTCGGGGCGTACTTCTCCATGAAACGCTCGCCCTCGGAGTTGAGCAGGTGGGCGCCTTCACCGCGGGCGCCCTCGGTTATTAGGAAGCCGTTCTCGGCCAGTGTCGTCGGGTGGTACTGAACCATCTCCATGTCCATCAGCGGCGCGCCTATCTGGTAGGCCTGAGCGATCCCGTCGCCGGTGCAGATCAAGGCGTTGGTCGTCGGCTGGAAACACTGGCCTGCTCCGCCGGAGGCGAGGATCACGCTCTTGGCGGTGAACGTCTCAATCTTGCCGCTACGAATCTCACGCGCAACGGCGCCGACGCACGCTCCCTCGTTGGTGATCAGCGAGGTGACGAACCATTCCTCGTAGCGGTCGATCACCTCGTGGTACTTCATCAGCTGCTCGTAGAGAACGTGAAGCAGTGCCTGCCCGGTGATGTCGGCGACGTAGGCGGTGCGCTTCATCGAGGCGCCGCCGAAGGCGCGCAGGTCCATCTCGCCCTTCTGATTGCGGTGGAAGGTGACGCCGGCATGCTCGAGCCACATCACTTCGGCCGGAGCTTCGCGGCACATGATCTCGATCGCGTCCTGATCACCGAGGAAGTCGGATCCTTTGATTGTGTCGTAGGCGTGTGAGCGCCAGTCGTCGACCGGGCTGATCGCGGCGTTGATGCCGCCGGCTGCAGCGACCGAGTGCGAGCGGACCGGGTGAACCTTGGAGAGGATCGCGATCGTGGCGCCGGTCTTGGCGGCGGCAATAGCGGCGCGCTGTCCCGCGAGACCGGCTCCGATGATCAGTACGTCGTATGCGGGCATAGCTCCGATGGGGTCGTGGTGTGTGTCCGGCCGGAGCTGCTTGGCTCCTGGATTGCGGCAATGGTATACGGCGCGGGGCCTTCGGCGGCTGCCGCCCCGGCGCTCCTGCGGCGCAGTTCAGTCCAGTGCGCGTTGGCCGGAATCGGGGCTCAGGAGCTGTGCGGCACGGCGGCCGTCATCGCCCGCTCGAGCTGCTGTGCGGTGACGACGCCACAGAGGCGGCTGTCGCTGTCGACTACCAGCACCGCGCCGATCCGCTTCAGCGCGTCGAGCGTCAGTAGCGCCTCGATTGGCGCCTCGCGCGCCACGGCGCTGGCCTCGCTGGCTTCGGCATCGAGCAGCTCGCCGACCGCCGTGGTCGGCCTGCCGGATCGAATCTCGGCGTCCACTGCGTCGGCCTTGAGAATTCCCTCGAAGCGGCCGAGCGGGTCTACGACCGCGAACCATGGCCATTGGTAGCGGGCGAAGAACTGCTCGTCGGCGTCGATCGCGGCTGTCTGCGAGGGGATCGCGATCGGTTCGGCGTCCATTACGTCGGCAACGGTTATCCCTTCGATCTCATCGGTGAACCGGCTGCTGGCAACGGCGCCGCGCGCGGCCGAGGCGAGGAACCAGCCGAGCACCGCGAACCAGAGGCCGGAGACGATGTCGCCGCGCGTCACGGCGAAGACACCGAGCGCAATCATGATCACGCCGAAGCCCTGACCGAGGTAGCCCGCGAAGCGCGTTCCCTTGCCTCGCTCGCCGGTCACCTTCCAAGCGACGGAGCGCGCAATCCGGCCGCCGTCGAGCGGGAAGGCGGGGACCAGATTGAATAGCAGCAGCGCGACGTTGACCATCGCCAGCCAGCCGATCAGCGCCGTAAACGGCGTCGTCGAGATGTCGCGGAAGGTCGCCGTGTTGATAACGCTGGTGGTCTGCGAGGCGGCCGCCGCGACTGCCAGGCAGAGCAGCACGATCAGCGCCGTTACAGCGGGCCCGGCGGCGGCAACCTTGAATTCTTCGCCCGGTGACTTGGAGTCGCGCGAGAGCTTCGCGACGCCGCCGAATAGCCAGAGGTCAATCCCTGAGGTAGAGATCCCCTCGCGCCGCGCCGCCAGCGCGTGGCCGAGCTCATGCAGCAGCAAGGAGAGGAAGAAGAGCACCGTTGCCGCGATCGCGATGCCGAACGCGAGCGTGTTCGAGGAGCCGATCAGGATGTCGCCGAAGTAACCCGAGAGCCAGTAGATCATCAGGAAAAGGAAGATGAACCAGCTGGGGTTGGCGCCAACGCGGATTCCGAACAGATCGAACAGCTTGATTGAGCGCTCACCGAACATCTTCTTATCCTCGCAGGGTCGCGATCAGTCCTGCGGCGTATGGCGCGCGACGATCGCGGCGGCGTCAATTCCGCTCGGCAGGCCGCCGTAGTTTAGGCCGCGGTTCGCGGCCAGTCGGGCGGCGCAGAAAGCGTCCGCAACTATGCTCGGCCCGTGCTGGACGAGCAGCGCAGCTTGCAGCGCGATCGCCATCTGTTCGACGATTGTGCGGGCGCGGAATTCCAGCTCGTCGCCGCGCTCGAACTCGCTGCGCAGGCGCTCGGTCGCGGCGTCGAGGCGTGCGTCGGCGCCGCCGGCGCGCCCCAGCTCGGCGAAGAAGCCCTCGAGCGACTCTGGTTCGTGGCGCAGCGCGCGCAGCACGTCGAGCGCGATCACGTTGCCTGAGCCCTCCCAGATCGAGTTCAGCGGCGCTTCGCGGTAGAGCCGCGGCATCCCTGACTCCTCGACGTAGCCGGCGCCGCCAAGCACCTCCATCGCTTCGAACGCGTGCTGCGGCGCTCGCTGGCAGACGTAGTACTTCGATACCGCCGTCGCCAGCCGCTTGAACTGCGCCGCCGCCGCGTCGCCCTCGGCCTCGTCGTAGGCGCGCGCCAGTCGCATCGCCAGCACCGTCGCCGCTTCGGCCTCGAGCGCTAAGTCGGCGAGCACGTTCGTCATCAATGGCTGGTCGATCAGCTGCTTGCCGAAGGCGGCCCGGTGGCCGGCGTGCCAGGTCGCCTGCGCGACGGCGCTGCGCATGCCGGCCGCCGCGCCAAGGACGCAGTCCAGCCTCGTGTGGGCGACCATCTCGATGATCGTCGGCACGCCGCGGCCGGGCTCGCCGACCATCCGCGCGATTGCGCCGTCGTACTCGACTTCGCTCGAAGCGTTGGAGCGGTTGCCGAGCTTGTCTTTGAGCCGTTCAATGCTGATCTTGTTGCTTGAGCCGTCGGGCAGGATCCGCGCCATTGCGAAGCAAGAGATCCCTTCTGGAGCCTGGGCGAGGATTAGAAAGAGATCGCTCATTGGCGCTGAGCAGAACCACTTGTGGCCGGTGATCAGATACTCGGCGCCGGGCCCGCCGCCGTTGAGCGGCGTTGCCGTGGTCGTGTTGGCACGCACGTCGGAGCCGCCCTGCTTCTCGGTCATCGCCATGCCACAGATCGCCGAGCCTTTCTCGGCCGCAGGGATCGAGGACGGGTCGTACGAGGTTGAGGTCAGCAGCGGCTCCCATTCGGCCGCCAGCTCCGGCTGGGCGCGGAGCGCGGGAACGGCGGCGAAGGTCATCGTCGTCGGGCAGGCGAAACCGGCCTCGGCCTGCGTCGCGGTGATGAAGAGTGCTCCGCGGGCCACGTTGCTGCCCGGCTCGCTGCTGCGCCACGGCAGCGCGTGCAGCTCGTCGGCAATTCCGGCTGCCATCAGCTTGTGCCACGACTGATCAAAGGTCACTTCGTCCACGCGCTGGCCGTAACGGTCGAAGCGGACCAGCACCGGCGGCCGGTCGTTCGCCAGCTCGCCCCACTCCATCGGCTCGCCGCCCCAGAAGCGCCCAACCTCGCTTGCCCTCTCGCTGGCCCAGCCGCCGCCTTCGCGCCCCAGCGCCTCGACCAGTGGCAGGTTGTCCTCAAATAGGTTGCGGCCGATCAGTGGCGGCGGTTGGTTCGTGATCTGATGAGTGGCCATTCTCAAATAGGGTACGCCGACCGCGCGGCGACAGCCGGGCGACGCTTGGCTAGCCTCTGAAGGGAAAGGAGCTAAAACGGACGCGATGTCAAAAATTCAGGTCAAGAACCCAGTAGTCGAGCTAGATGGCGACGAGATGACGCGGATCATCTGGAAGTTCATCAAAGAGCAGCTGATCCTTCCCTACCTTGAGATCGACCTCAAGTACTTCGACCTTGGGATCGAAAGCCGCGACGCCAGCGATGATCAGATAACCGTTGATGCTGCAAACGCGATCAAGCAGCACGGCGTCGGCGTGAAGTGCGCGACGATCACTCCAGATCAGGCGCGCGTTGAGGAGTTTGGCCTCAAAGAGATGTGGCGCTCGCCGAACGGAACTATTCGAAACATCCTCGGCGGCGTGATCTTCCGCGAACCGATCGTGATCAGCAACGTGCCGCGGCTGGTGCCGACTTGGACGAAGCCGATCGTGATCGGGCGCCACGCCTTCGGAGACCAGTACCGCGCAACCGATCTGGTGATCCCCGGCGAGGGCACGCTGACGTTGACCTACAGACCAAAGGACGACGGCGAGCCGATCGAGCTAGAGGTCTACGACTTCCCTAGCGGCGGCGTGGCGATGGCGATGTACAACCTTGATGAGTCGATCCGCGACTTCGCCCGCGCCTGCCTCCGCTACGGCCTCGAGCGTTCGATGCCGGTTTACCTGTCAACGAAGAACACGATTTTGAAGACCTACGACGGCCGTTTCAAAGACATTTTCGAAGCGATTTACGAGGCTGAATTCAAGGCCGACTTCGAGGCCGCGTCGATCGGCTACGAGCACCGTTTGATCGACGACATGGTCGCCTGCGCGCTGAAGTGGGAGGGCGGATACGTATGGGCCTGTAAGAACTACGACGGCGACGTGCAGTCCGATACCGTCGCCCAAGGGTTCGGTTCGCTGGGGCTGATGACGAGCGTGCTGATGACGCCCGACGGCAAGACGGTCGAAGCCGAGGCCGCCCACGGAACGGTTACACGCCACTACCGCCAGCACCAGCAGGGCGAGCCGACTTCGACCAACCCGATCGCTTCGATCTTCGCTTGGACTCGCGGCCTACAGGCGCGCGGACGGCTCGACGGGACGCCCGAGGTTGTTGCCTTCGCGCAGCGGCTGGAGCAGGTCTGCATCGAGACCGTCGAGGCCGGGCTGATGACGAAGGATCTGGCGCTCTTGATCGGGCCCGAGCAACCGTTCCAGACGACCGAGGAGTTCCTCGCATCGGTTGATCAGCGCCTGCAGCAAGCGATGGCCTGAAGCGGGAGTTGATCTGTGACCTAGCGCACTTCATTGCGGCGCAAGGCTCGCTAGCGTCTCAGAGGTCGTTGCCAATCGTCCTTCGAAGGAGAACCAAAGATGAGCAGTCCGACCAAAGTCACCGTCACCGGAGCCGCCGGCCAGATCGGTTACGCGCTGCTGTTCCGAATCGCATCAGGCCAGTTGCTGGGTCCGGACCGCTCGGTTGAGCTGCGGCTGCTTGAGATCACGCCGGCGCTCGGCGCCGCCGAAGGAACGGCGATGGAGCTGCTCGATTGCGCCTTCCCGCTGCTCAGCGGGATCGAGATCAGCGACCAGCCAGACGACGCATTTGACGGCGCCAACGTGGCCTTCCTTGTAGGAGCGCGCCCGCGCACGAAAGGGATGGAGCGCGGCGACCTGCTGGAAGCGAACGGCGGCATCTTCGCGCCGCAAGGCAAGGCGATCAATGACAACGCCGCCGATGACGTTCGCGTGCTGGTGGTCGGTAACCCTGCCAACACGAACGCCCTTATCGCAATGAGCAACGCGCCCGACGTTCCGGCCGAGCGCTTCACGGCGATGACGCGGCTCGATCACAACCGGGCGATCGCGCAGCTTGCCAGCAAGACGGGGGCAGCGGTTGCTGAAATCGAGCGGATGATCATCTGGGGGAACCACTCGGCGACGCAGTACCCGGACATCAGCCACGCGACGATCGCCGGGAAGCCGGCCGCCGAAGTGATCGACGACCAGAGTTGGGTCGAGGACGAATTCATCGGTCGCGTGCAGCAGCGCGGGGCCGAGGTGATTGAGGCGCGCGGCTCGTCGAGCGCGGCGTCCGCGGCCAACGCTGCGATCGATCACATGCACGACTGGATCCTTGGCTCGGCCGCGGGCGATTACGTTTCGATGGCAGTCCCCTCGGACGGCTCATATGGCGTCGAGCAGGGAGTGATCAGCTCATTCCCGGTCGTCTGCAGCGGCGGCGGCTACAAGATCGTTCAAGGGCTCGATGTTGGCGACTTCTCGCGCCAGCGGATCGACGCCAGCGTCAAGGAGCTGGCGGAAGAACGCGAGGCCGTAAAGCAGATCGGCCTGCTTAGCTGAGCAGGCCGATCTCCTTCACGTCGTGTTGAGCCTTCGGCTCAGCGTGGGTACCAGCCACGGCCCTTCTTGCGGACAAGGCCTTCTTGCTCGAGGCCGGGGAGGACGCGGTAGAGGTAGTTTTGCTTGATTCCCATTGACTTGGCGATCTCCGGGATCGTTACGCCAGGCGTCGCTGTAACGAGCTCCAGTGCCTGCTTGTCGCGCACGCCGGAACCTTTCGGGCGGCCACGACGGCCACTGCCCCGGCTTGAGCCGACGCCGTTGCGACGGACCGTCTTCTTCGCTGTGAGTGTTGGGCTCGCTCCGCGGCGGCCGCTGCCTTTGCCGACTGAGCCGAGCGCGGCGATCGCAGCGTCGAGCCGGTCGTACTCCTCAACTAGCGGACGCAGCTCGTTGAGCCGTGACTGCATCTCGTCTTTCTTCTGATCTACAAAGTCTGCCATCAGGAAAATCTCCTTGGGAATTTGCGCAAAACCACGTACAGCCAAGCGAACCTAGCAAAAATCAGAAGAAATTGGGACGAATTCGTCCACTTTCGGAAATGAGCCGGTTGCGAGCCGAACTCCGGCTACGCGAAGATTTGCCGCAGCCGTTCGAGCGACGCCATTGCTTCGCGCTGCGGAAGGTCACCGGCGAGCGCCCGCTCGGCGACGCGACCGATTATCCCCAGCGGCGGGAAGAACTCGTTGCTGTAATGGAAGCGAGTGCCTCCGTCTTTGGCTTCTAGGCGGTAGCTGGTCTCGGCGCGCGAGCCTGCCGCTCCGCTCCCCGCCCATTTCGCTAGGTGCGGCTCGTCGCAGCCGACAAGCTCCCAGCGCACCTTCAGCGGAGCGCCGCGGAGCTCGATCGTCTGGACCAGCTCAAAGCCGAGCCGTGCTCGCCCTTCGTCGCAGTCATTTAGTTCGCGATGGATCGTCACCCAGTCACCCAGCCGCTGTGGGTTTAGTGCGACATCCCACACCGCTTGCGGCGCGGCGTCGATCTGAAGCTCTGCTGTGACGGCTCCCATGACTGCTTCTACCGGGCCGCGAGCGGCTCGATCTTTTCCCACTCGCGCAGGGCGTTTGAGATTGCGCGGTCAAGGCGGTGAAGGCGGATCGCGAAGAGCTCACGCGCGGCGCTGTCGTCGGCGAGAAGGTCGCCGCTGAGGCCGGTCATCAGCGGCTCCACCAGTTCGCGCTGCTCACCTGTAATCGAGGCCGCCAGCGCGCTGGCAACCGGCGTCAATGAGAACGGCAGCTCGATCGCCGGGCGGCCCAGCAGCATTGCGTCGCCGATCCGCTGGATCAGCTGACCGTAAGTGACGGCGTCGGGCCCGGCGATGTCCAGCGTCAGCCTTCCAACGACGTCGCTGGAGAGGCCGGCAGCGCGCAGATAAGCGACAACGTCGCGCCCATCGATCGGCTGCGTGCGGAAGTCGCGCCAGTCGGGCAGCCCCAGCAGCGGCGAGCGTTCGAGCAGACGGACGAGGAAGCGGAACGAGCGCGACTGCGCGCTGATCACGATTGAGGCGCGCAAGGCGACGGCCTCGGGCGCTGACTCCAGCAGCGCTTCTTCGACGGCAAGGCGGCTGGCGATGTGTTCAGAGAGGGCGCGGCCCGCGGGAACGATGCCACCGAGGTAACAGAGTCGGCGCAGGCCGGCGCGCGCCGCGGCGGCGGCGAAGTTGTCGGCTGAGCGCAACTCACGCTCGGCTAATGGCTCGCCGTTGGGCGACGGTTCCATCGAGTGGATTAGGTAGTAGGCGACTTCAACGCCATCGAGCGCCTCGTCGAGTCCTTCCCCTGTCAGCACGTCGCCGCAGATGATCTCGTCGATCCCAGCGGCGCTCACGCGCTTGGGATCGCGGGCGAAAGCGCGTAGCTCATGGCCCTGGCCCGCGAGCTGCGGCGCTAGCTGCGAACCGATCGCTCCGCTGGCGCCTGTCAGGAGAATGCGCATCTTCAATGAAGGCTACGGCGCTGGGCTCCAGGCGGCTCGGCGACGATGATCGGGCCGAGCCGGTCGCAGCAGTAGGCGGCGATCGCCAGCGAGGCTGTCGCCGCGGGCGACGGGGCGTTGCGCAGCTGCACAATTCGATCGGCGCCGGAGAAGGCGAAGTCATCGAGCAGTGTGCCGTCCCGCGCGAGAGCCTGGGCGCGAATGCCGCTAAACGATGGCTCGAGGTCAGCGGCGGTCAGTCCGTTTATCAGCCGGCTCGCTTGGTGGGCATAAGCGCGGCGGCTTAGCGCCCACAGAAGCTCACGCGACGCGTGGCGTCGCCAGCGCCACGCCATCCGGTAGCTGCCGGGCCAGGAGAGCGTTGCCAACAGGTCTTTGCGATCAACTCGTAGGCCGCTGCGGGCCGCGGCCGGCAGCGAGGTTGGGCCGACGACCACGTCGCCGCCGATCCGCCGCGTCAGATGGACGCCGAGGAACGGCAGCTTTGGATCGGGAACCGGATAGATCAGACCATTGACGAGCTCGGGGCGTTGCAGCGTGAAGTAGGCACCGCGGAAGGGAATAATTCGCGGCTCGGCGCTGGCGCCGCTGGCCTCGGCGAGGCGGTCAGATTGAAGTCCGCCGCAGACGATCGCGCCGCCGCACTCGGTTGAGCCTCGCGCGTGAACGACCCTCGCCCCGCCCGGTGAATTGATAACCGACAGAACCTCGCAGCCGGTTATCACGGAACCGCCGCGCTGCTGAACGTCGGCCGCCAGCGCTGCGCAGACGGCTCCGTAGTCGACGATCCCGGTGCCCGGGGAGTGGAGCGCAGCGAGGCCGTTGGCGCGCGGCTCGATCTCGCGCAGCTCGGCGGCGTCGAGGCGCGCAACGTGCACGCCGTTGGCCAGCGCCCGCTCGTGCAGGAGACTGAGCCGCGGCAGTTCGGCGGCCGCGGTCGCGACGATCAACTTGCCGATTGGATCGGCTGGCACGCCAAGCTCAGCGCAGAGCCTGTAGAGCGCCGCCGCCCCTTCAACGCACAGCCGTGCCTTCAGTGAGCCTGGCTGGTAGTAGATGCCGGCGTGAATAACGCCGCTGTTGTGTGAGCTCTGGTGCAGCGCGATCGCCGGCTCGCTCTCCAGCACGGCGACGCCTGCGCGCGGCTCGCGGATCAAAGCTTCGCGGGCGACGGCGAGCCCGATGATGCCAGCACCGACGACGACCAAGTCGCAACGTTGCGGTGGCGCCTTTGGGCCACCTGAACCAAGACCGGTCATCGCTGAAAGCCTCGCAGCTCGCGCCGCTCGATTCACCGAAGGTGCGGTCTTCTTTGTTGCGACGAAGTTAAAAAAGTACGGCAGGTGCGGAACACCGTGTTGCAGAGCTGCGCGGCTTCTGATTGATTGCGGCGCGGTCGGATCAACGACGCTCAACGCGGGAGGGGTGAGGCGGGTGGCGAGAACACGTAAGCAAGCAAAGCCGTCGTGCGACGACTGCTTCTTCCGAGCTCAGATGCTCTGCGCACTGGAGCTTGATGCGCCCTGCGTGACCTTCCGCCCCGACCATCCTGAAGGGCTGCGGCCGCCGAGCCAGATGCGCTTCGTCTTCCGCCAGGAACGCAGCACGAAGGCCGCTTGGGCCTTCCCAACCGCTGCCGAGCAGGCGGCGCTGCACGGCGCCTGAGTCGCGCGACTTAGACGGTCCCGTGGGCAGTAACCGGCTGGCCGTCGAGCTGCGAGTAGAGTCTCGGTAGGTGTAGGGTCGACCACCGCTCAGAGCGGCGGATAGCTCAATGCAGATCACAATTCTTGGTAAATCCCCCTCGTGGCCCGACGCTGGCGGGGCGTGCAGCGGCTACCTCGTAGAAACCCCGAGGACGAGCATCCTGATCGACTGCGGCAGCGGCGTCTTTGGCAAGCTTCGCGAGCGCGTCGACTACGCCGAGATTGACGCGATCGTGATCAGCCACTTCCACGGCGACCACTGCCTCGACCTGATGCCCTACGCCTACGCGCTGACCTACTCGCCGCGTTGGTCGAAGACCAACCCGCCGCCGCGACCAAGGCTGATTGTCCCCGAAGGGGGCGGTGAGGTTCTCTGCACCGTCGCCGGCGCACTCGGGCCGCGGGATGCGATCATCGAGGCCTTCGACGTCGGCGAGTATCAGCCCGACGCGGCGCTGAAGGTAGGCGACTTCACGCTTCACTTCTGTGCCGTGCCGCACTACGTGCCAACGTTCGCAATCTCAGTGACGGCCGACGGTGACGAAGGGCGCTTCTGCTTCGGAGCCGACTGCGCCCCCAACCAGAAGCTGATCGACTTCGCCGACGGCAGCGACCTGCTGCTGATCGAGGCGACGCTGCGCGAGCCGGAAGATGACGAGCCGCGCGGCCATCTGACGGCAACCGAGGCTGGCGAGCACGGTCGCGCCGCAAACGTTGGCCGCTTGGTGATTACGCACATTCCCGATGAGCTCGATCAGGAGCTCTCCGTAGCGCAGGCCTCCGAAGCCTTCGGAGCGGAGGTAACGCTGGCCGCCGAGGGAGCGGTCTTTCACTGCTAACACAAAGTTGACGTAGCGGCTATGCTGCTCGTTCGGTATTCCACGAGGGAGATTGATGATGGCTTCGGCTTCTGAACGTGCGGCAAGCGCCGCCAGTGCAGCACAAGACCTACTCGGCAACCCGTACATCCGTCGAGTAGTCGAAGACCCAGAGATTCGCGACAACGCCCGCGTTGCCTACTCCGCCGCGCGCGAGGCGATTGACCGCATCTCGAGCAGCGACAACCCTGCGTCGGCGATCCTCGACGACCGCAAGGTGCAGCGCTCGATCAAGCGCGCTGGAGCGGCCGCAATGGAGACGCGCGCGCTGATCATTGAGCCGCGCCGCTCCCACCACATCGTCCGCAACCTCGTAATCATCAGCGCTGGAGCGGTCTTGGCGATCGCGCTCAACGAAGGGCTGCGCAACAAGCTGCTTGACCTGCTGTTCGGCGCCGAAGAAGAGTTCGACTATGTGCCGACGACAGCCCCGCCTGGAGCCAGCGCCACGGCCGAAGCGCCTTCCGCCGCTGACGTCGCTGCGACCAACGGCAAGGCCGACACGGCCGACGTCGACGCTGCTGTAGACGGCGAGTAGCTCCCAGCGCTACGGGAAGATCTTCCCGAACTTCGCGAACAGGCGCAGGTTGCCCTTCGGGCGCAGCTTGCGCGTTAGGAGCAGTTTGCGGGCATCGACGCGCTGGGCAAAGATGTCCGCCCAGTCGTCGAACGAGATCACTAGTTTTAGGTCAGCCTTGCGCGCCGCGCTGCGCTGAGCACTGCACTTTCCTGCGTCGAAGCTGAGCTGCCACGGATCGGCGTCGGTCAGCGCCCACTCAATCACTGTGCCGCTCCGCACAGCGTGAACGTCGGCGGCGCGGGCGAGCGAATCGAACATCACTTCAGTCGCGTACGGGTCGCGTGAGGCCGGCCGGTCGGGGCCGACGAGGTTCGACTGCAGTAGAACGCGGCCGCGCTGGGCTCGTTCGTCGAGCGGCAGGTCGACCGGCAGCGGTGAGCGCTCGGCGCTGCGAAGGTCAATGCCGATCGCCTTGATCCGTGACTCCAGCGCCGTTATGCCGTCACGGCCGAGCTGGTCGTAGGAGTAGTCGAAGGCCGTGAAGTAGCTCTCGTCCCAGCCGGGCGGCATCGCGACACCGGAGATAAAGGTGCCGTTCTCGCGGACCACGTCGAGCACAGCTGTTTCGGTTCCGCGCGGATCGGCGTCGTAGAGGTCGGCCAGCACCTTGACGCCAAAGGCGATGTGACGCTGCTCGTCGAGAGCGACGTTCGCGATCCCAGAGCGGAATCCGGGCAGCAGATCGCGCTTCTCGACGAAAGCCTCGATGATGTGCTGGCCGGGCTGCGCGAGCGAGGCCTCAATCAGAATGTGGTAGAGCGTGATCGCCCGCGCGAACTGATGCGGCGAGGGGTCGGCGCGCAGCGCAACGCACATCTCTTCGAGCCCCTGGAAGATCATCCGGTGCCCCCAAGTGAGCTGGCCCGCGGTGGCGCCCATGCCGCCAGCGATGCTGCCGTCACCGAGGCCTACGACCTCGTTCAAGAAGCGATTGAAGAAGACGCTATGTCGCGCCTCGTCAACCTGCTGCGTGGCGATGAAGTACTTCTGCTCCTCAAGCGGGGCGGCGTCGATGTAGGGAGAGAGCCCGTCGGTGACAGCGTCCTCGCCGTGGAAGAAGAGCGAGAAGAGCCACAACGCCGTGCGCCGCTCCGCGTCGGTCATCGTCTCTTCCCAGTCGATCTTGTCCTGCGTGAAGTCGATCTCGGTCGCCGACCAGTTACTGCGCTCCCAGCGCTCGTAAAGGTCGCGGTAGCTGATGTCGTCGGCGGCGCGACGGGTTGTGGGGCGCGGGGCGGTCGTGGCCATCTAGAGTCTCCTTGGCTGCTCCGTGGCTGCTTTGACAGAGTGTCAAGAGCAAGCATAGCCGCCCTCGCTGCTGCGCCGAGCTGTCCTACAAGATCTTCGGGCTCTGCCAAGGCGCCGCCAGCTTCGCCGCCAGCAACGCCGGGAGATCATCGATTGCGACCCTCTCCTGCGCCAGCGAATCGCGGTCGCGCAGCGTAACGGTGCGGTCGGCGATCGAGTCATGATCGATCGTCACGCACCACGGCGTGCCGATCTCATCCTGGCGGCGGTAGCGCTTGCCGATCGAGCCGCCCTCGTCGTACTCGGTCGTGATCAGGCCGCGCAGCGCTTCGAAGGCTTCGCGCGCCAGCTCCGGCTGGCCGTCCTTCTTCACTAGCGGCAGAACGGCGACCTTGACCGGGGCCAGCCGTGGGTGGAGGCGCAGCACGGTGCGCAGCTCGCCTTCGATCTCCTCTTCGTCGTAAGCGTCAACGAGGAACGCCAGCGTTGCGCGATCGGCGCCGGCGGCCGGCTCAATCACATGCGGCACGTACTTCTCGCCGCTCGCTTGGTCGAAGTATTCGAGCTTCTCGCCGGAGAACTCGGTGTGTTGACGCAGGTCGAAGTCGCCGCGGTTGGCGATCCCCTCAAGCTCCGACCAGCCGATCGGGAAGAGGTACTCGATGTCGCTCGTGCCGCTCGAATAATGGCTCAGCTCGTCCTGCTCGTGAACACGAAGCTGGAGGTGGTCGGGGCGGATCCCCAGATCTGTGTACCAGCGCTGGCGCTCGCTGCTCCAGAACTCAAACCACTTCGCTGCTTCGTCTGGCGGCACAAAGAACTCCATCTCCATCTGTTCAAACTCGCGCGTGCGAAAGATGAAGTTGCCGGGCGTAATCTCGTTGCGAAACGACTTGCCGACTTGAGCGATTCCGAACGGCGGTTTCTTACGCGAAAACTGGAGCACGTTCTTGAAGTTGATGAAGATCCCCTGCGCCGTCTCCGGTCGCAGATAGGCGATCGAGCCGGAATCCTTCAGCGGGCCGACCGTCGTCTCGAACATCAGGTTGAATTCGCGCGCCTCAGTTAGCTCGCAGTCGGGGCCTTCTCCTGGCTGCTTGGAAGGCTTGTTCGGGCAGGAGATCTGATCAAGGTGATCGGCGCGGAAGCGCTGCCCGCAGTGCTTGCAGTCGACCATCGGGTCGCTGAAGCCGCCAACGTGGCCGCTGGCCTCCCAGACGCGCGGGAGCTGAAGGATCGCCGAGTCCAGCGCGACAACGTCATCGCGCTGTTGCAGCAGTGAGCGCCACCATTCGCTCTTGACGTTGCCCTTCAGCAGCACGCCGTAGTGGCCGAAGTCGTAGGTCGAGCCGAGGCCGCCGTAAATCTCCGAGGAGGGGAAGATGAAGCCGCGTCTCTTGCAGAGCGCGACGATCTTCTCCATGGTCACTACGTCGTCGGCCATTGCCCCATGCTACGCGGGCGACGCGCGGCAGCGCTCTGAGCCGCTCCTATACTTCGGCGGCGATGCCAATCTACGAGTACAAGCGCCCCGACGGAACGACCTTCGAGATCGTCCAGAAGATGTCCGACGACGCCCTCACTGTCGACCCCGAAAGCGGGGTCCCAGTTGAGCGGGTTTTTCACCCCGTCGCGATCCACTTCAAAGGCAAAGGCTTCCATAACACCGATTACGGCACTAAGCGCCGCAACCGCGAGCTTGAAGCGTCCGCAGCCGCGGGCGCCGACAAGCACGACGCAAAGATGGCCGAGAAGGCGAAGGCCAAGTCCGACTCCGCGCCAGCCGATGGATCCAAGAGCGAGCCGAAGCCGAAGGCGAAGAGCGACGAGAAGAAATCGAAGCCGAAGCCTTCCGGCTCAAAAGACTGACCGCTCAGTCGTCCAAGAACTTCTGCATCTGCCGCTCGCGGGAGGCGGAGCTGACTGTCAGGCCAACGCCGCCTCCGGGCAGCGTTACTGCCCCATCGGGCTTCAGTACCGCCGGCGAGCCGCTGCCTGAGACGGCGACCGTGGCGGCAAGTCCACTGAGCCCGGCGGCCCCCATGTCCGAGGAGATTGTTTGCGGCGCATTCCACGCGATCAGCGGCCAGCGGATGAAACCAAGTGGTGAGTGGAGCCTTGAGCGCATCGCCGCAATGATTTTCTGCTGGTTGACGACGCGCGTGAGGTCGTTGTCGGATCGGTTGCATTCGTTGGTGCGCGTCCGCGCCAACGCCAGTGCCTGATTGCCGTTGATGTGGTTGGTTCCAGCTTTCAGTCGCAGCGTGTAGCCGCCGTTGGCAAAACCGCCGTTGATCTTTGAGATCACGCAGCCGCCGGTGAAGTCGATTCCGCCCATCGAATCGACGAGATCTGGGAACTTGTCGAAGTTGACGACGATCACGTGGTTGATCTCAATCGCGAGGTATGAGCGCAGCGTGCGAATCGAGAGGGCGGCGCCGCCGTAGGCGAAGGCGGCATTGACTTTGTCCAGCCCGTAGCCCGGAATCTCAACGACGGTGTCGCGCGGAATTGAAAGCTTCGAGCCGTGGCCGCCGCCGACGCGCATCAGTTGGATCGAATCGGAGCGGCTCGGGCCGGAGGTCGCCGCTCCCGGCTCTTTCGTCCCCTTGGCGCGCAGGTCGGAGCCGAGGATCAGCACGTTCGTCGGTGAGACGATTGGCAGGCCGGGTTGGTTGAGCGCCGCTTTCACCTTGCCGTCGACCTGATCCTGGAGGAACTGGGCGCTGAAGCCGAAGATCACGAGCGTCAGTGCGATCCAGCCGAACACTGCCAAGGCGAGGGTCTTGATGATCCGTCGCAGCGTCCACCTCTGGCGTGGGCGCTTGGCCCGCGGTTGGCGCGGCGGCCGAGGAGATTTTGCCGCTGCTCGGGGCGGCTCTGATGGCCTTGCGCGCAGTCGTGAGGAATAGACGTTGTAGCTGGCGGTCGGGTCGCGCTCGGGCGGCCCGCTCGGCTTTCGAGGGTCAGGTGACACTGCCGGTATGGTGGCGGCTGTGGCGGCTAACTGCGTAGTAGGTGTTGATCTCGGCGGTACGAAGGTGCTCGTCGGCGTCGTCGACGAGTCGCTCGGCGTGCTGCACCGGATACAGCACTCGTCGGAGGCTGCGGATGCGAATGAGCTGCTCGACCGCGTCGCTGAGATGGTCGACGAGGCGATCGAGGCGGCCCCGCAAGATGTGCTCGGCGTAGGTATTGGCGTCGCCGGCATCGTTGATGCGAAGGCCGGGGTGATCGCCGCCTCGCCTCACCTGCCGCTGGCGGGCCTGCCGTTCGAAGCGCTGATGGGCGAGCGCCTTGGTGTGCCGGTCGCGCTTGATAACGACGGCAATACCTCAATGCTGGCCGAGTGGCGCCACGGCGCCGTGAAGGGCGCGAGCGATGCCGTGATGCTGACCGTCGGCACCGGCATCGGCGGCGGCATAGTCGCCAATGGTGCGCTAGTCCGTGGCAGCACCGGCGGCGGCGCCGAGCTCGGGCACATGGTGGTCGAGCAGGACGGCGAGCAGTGCAGCTGTGGCGGCTACGGCCACTTCGAGTGGTACGCCTCGGGCGCCGCGATCGGCCGCGCCGGTGAGCGCGCGCTGGCCGCGCACCCTGACTCGACGCTGGCGGCAGCGGCGGCCGAGGGGCGCGAGATAACCGGCACGCTGGTAACCGAGATGGCCCACGACGGCGACGCGGTCTGCGTCGAAGCGATCGTTGAGGTTGGAACCAGGCTGGGCCAAGGGATGGTGTCGATCACCAACATCTTCAACCCCCAGTTGATCGTCGTTGGCGGCGGTGCGATCGCCGCCGGCGATCTGCTGCTGGACCCGGCGCGCGAGATCGTCGAGCATCAGGCGCTCGCATCGCTGGGCGCGAACGTCAGCATCGTGGTGGCCGAGTTCGGTGCCGACGCCGGCATGGTCGGCGCCGCCGTCTTGGCCTTCGAGCAGTTGGCGCAGAGGTGAGCGGCGCCGCTGGCGGGCGGCTGGTCGTCTGCCCAACGCCGATCGGAAGCCTTGACGACATCACGCTGCGCGTCATCGAGACACTGCGTGGCGCCGACGTGATCGCCTGCGAAGACACGCGCACAACGAAGGTGCTGCTCGACCGCTATCAGATCACTACCCCGCGGCTTCGCTACGACGAGCACGCTGAGCAGCGCGCCACGCCGGGGCTGATCAAGCGGATTCTCGGCGGCGAGACGGTCGCGCTGGTCAGCGATGCGGGCACGCCGTTGGTCAGCGACCCTGGCTTCGTGCTGATGCAGGCGGCGTTGGCGGCGGGGCTCGCGGTCGAGGTGCTGCCGGGCCCGAGCGCGGTGCTGACGGCGCTTGTTGCCTCAGGACTCCCGGCCGAGCGCTGGCGCTTTGTTGGCTTCCTGCCGCGCAAGCGTGGCGAACTTCTGGAGCTGCTCGAGAACGATGACACGCTTGTGGCGTTCGAGTCGCCGCGCCGCGCTGGGGCGACGCTGGCGCTGCTGGCTGGTCTTGACGCCGAGCGGCCGGTTGCGCTCTGCCGCGAGCTGACGAAGCGCTTCGAGGAGATCGTTCGCGGCAGCGCCGCCGAACTTGCTGAGCGCTACAGCGCGGCGGCGCCGAAAGGCGAGGTCGTCCTCGTGATCGGCGCCGCCGAGGTTGGCAGCGGCGACCGCGCCGGCGCCGAGCAAGCGCTCCGCGAGCTAGTCGCAGCCGGTGCCAAACCGCGCCCGGCGGCGACCGTGATCGCCGGTCTGACCGGGCTGAGCGCAAATGAGCTCTACCGCGCGGTCGCTGCCTCCAGCGACTGAGCGGCTGCTAGAGGGTCGGGAAGAGCTGAGCTAGCGCCGCGCTGCGTAGCTGCGGCGCCATGAAATGGAAGGTGACGCCAACGTTTAGATCCTGTGGCGTTGAGGGCAGCGCGGCGAAGTCGGTTGCTGGCTCCAGCACCTGTGAGACGACGAACTCAGCGCGGATCAGCGGATCGATGAACGAGAAAAGCGAGCGGTAGAGCGTGTCGTCGTCGGGGCGCCCCGCGGCCGCTAGTGGAATCGCCAGCGGCGGCAGCTCGGTTGCTCCAAGTAGGTCACCATCGTCGAGTCGCGGCGTCATCAGGAAGGCTGAAACCCCCGGGCGACCGCGAACCATCAACGACCAGAGCATCACGTCGGCGCCGCGAACGTCGGGCAGCAAGCCGGTGTGGACGTGGATCACGCGCAGCCCCGGCAGCGCGAGGATCTCGGCCGGCATGATGCCGCCGCCGCTGAACAGCAGCAGCTCGGCGCCGCTGGCGGCGATCGCCTCTCGTAGCGCCGGGTCGCGGTAGCCGCTGACGGCCACGCGTTCAACTGGCGCACCGAAGTCGTCGTAAGAGAAGCAGTCGAACATCTCCGCAATCAAACCGGCAGGGTCGCTCAGTTGGCTCGCCAGGCCGGCCGTAATCGCCTCCATCAGCTGCGGGCTTGAGGAGCGCGTGCGGTGGGGGTGGAAGTTGTGGGCGCGCTCTTGTGCTTTTTCGGCTTTCGCTAGGCCGCGGCCGGTTACCTTCGATAGCGGCGAGCTGCGGGGGTCCTTGATGATCAGGATTATTCGGCTCGGTGTGATCCCGGCGCGCTTCATCCGCACCAAGTAGGCGCGCGCCTGCGGTCCTTCCCAGGCCAGCACCGTGAGCGGGATCTGGCGACTCATCGGGCTGCCTTGCTGCCGGCGACCGCGGCAGTGAAGATCCGTTGGGCCCAGCCGCTCAGTTCGGCGCGCAGCGGCAGCTCCTCGTTCTGCGCAATCAGCTTCAGCGCGCTGTTGAGGCACTTGATCGCCCAACCGTCGGCGTCGTCGGCGCCGCCCGCAGGCTCAGCGTTGGTTAGCAGCAGGCAGGCCGCAGCGGCAACAACTTCGGGCGCTGCCGGTGGCGCGCTGCTGTCGGGCTTCCAGTCGCCGGTGTAATCGGCTTGAAGTCGCTTGAAGACATCGATCTGGCGGCAGATTTCGTTGATCTCGGCTCGCTCTTCGCCGGGCGCTGCGAGGCCGGCGGTGAGCCGCGCGCCAACCGCTGCCGCGGTGCTGATCCGCCCCTCGGCGGCGGCCGCGGCGGCCGGCTGAAGGGCGGCGATCTGGGCGACGATCTCGGCCCGTTCTGTGCTCATCGAGCCGCTCCGCGCTGCAGGTAAAGGTCGGCCTTGGCGGCGATCACGTCGGCCGCTACGGCGCCGCTGCGGCCAACGTTGTAGACGCTCGCTGCGCGCGCGGCTCGGATCGACTCAACCCAGTCGCCGCGGTTACCAACCAGCTCCGCGACAGCGGCGCCGATCTGCTCTGGGCGCTCGGGCGCGACAACTCGGCCGATCTGCTCGCGCACGCTGGCCTCAAACGGTTCGATTCCCAGCTCTTCGTAGCGAGGGTTATTGACCTTGCGCGGCAGGTCGATGAACAGCACCGGGCGCTCAGTTCCAAAGGCAAACTCCAGTGCCGCCCCCGACCAGTCGCTGACCATCAGGTCGGCGCGCTGGAGTGAGTCCTGCGAGCTGATGTTCTGTTCAAGTTCGAAGCGCGGCTCGGCGCTGAAACGCTCGGCTAGCTGCTCAATCGCGCCTGGCGTGCGCTTGCGCGTCATCGGGTGCGGCCGCGCGATCACGCTCGCGCCGGTTGCCAGCAGCGCTTCGATCACAGGCTCGCCGCACGTTTCGAAGAGGCAGTGTGGCCCCCACGAGGGCGCGACGACGATCAGCGGCGGGTCGCTTGGCGCGCGCTGCTCTTGGGGCAGCGCTTCGCGCCGCGCGATGATCGTGTCCAGCCGCCCGTAGCCGTGCTCGATCAGCTCCTTCGCTGGTAGCCCGTGCAGCTCCTCGCGGCGACGGGTTTCCGCCGCCATGTAAGGGCCGACGCAGAGAATCGTCTCGTAGAAGTCGAATCCGTCGGGCTCGTAGATCATGTGCGTGCTGACCATCGAGTGGTGGACGTAGAGATGCTGGGTTCCCAGCGAATCGGTCAGGCGGCTCTTCGCCAGTAGTTTCGTGCCTAGCTGCGGCACGGTCGCGACGACGACGCCGGCTTCCATTGTCTGGAAGGTGAAGCTGCGCTTGGCTCCTTCGCCGATGTCGAAGACGTGCATTCCGGCCGGTGGGTCGCTGAGCAGCGGGTCGCTGCTGCTTGACGTCAGGTAGGCGAGCTCGCGGCCGTGGCGGCCGAGCAGTTCGCCGATGATCGGCTCGAAGTGCGGCCACGAAGCGCTGTCCTCGGCGTAGAAGGTGATCGCCCGCTGGGCTTTAGTCAGCTTGGTGTACTTCGGCTTGCCTCGATCTTTTTTCAGCAGCGCCATCGCCGCTCAGTCACGCAGCGGGTCGAAGCGGGTATCGAGCAGGCCGCGGCTGTGGAGATCCTCAAAGCGCTCGAGGTCCTCAACCGTGTCAACTTCGAGCCAGCCGCCTTCGACCGCTACGGCGTGGACGGGGATGCCGGAATCGATCAGGTGCTGGAGCAGGTCGGTCATGTACATAGCGTCCGGTGTGCGGCCACCAAAGCGCGTGTCAGGGTCGATCGCGTCGATCGCCGCGACCATCCGTTCGGCGCCGCTGGCCGAGACGCGGATCAGCCCCATGTACTGGCCTTCGATCTCTTCAAGGCTCGTCGGCGGGTTGCCAAGCTCGATCACGTTGCCTTGATCATCGAGTCGCAGCGTTTCGGCATCCTCGAGCGGATCTTCCATCCGCATCGCCCAGAGGCTCTGCCAACCAAGGTCGATCGTGATCGAGACGTCGGCCTCGTCGGCCAGCAGCGCGGTGACGATGTTCGGCTGGTAGATGATGTCGCCATAGGCGATCAGCAGGTCGTCGCCGCTGAGCAGCTGCTCGCGCGCGGCGATCAGGCTGACGACCATGTTGGTCGAATCAAAGCGCGGGTTGTGGACGCGGCGAGTGCCGTAGCGCTCAAGCTGGTCGGCGCGGTAACCGGTGGCGATCGTGATGTCGCTGATCCCAACGCGGGCCAGCACCTCAAGCTGCCATTCGAGTAGCGGCTTGCCAGCTAGCGGTACGAGCGCCTTGGGACGGTCTTCGGTGTGGGGCCGCAGCCGGTTGCCTTCTCCGGCGGCGAGGATGATTGCGCGGGTCATGAACTCCTTTGAATTAGTTGTTCGATCAGTGCGACGTCGTCTGCCTCGGTCTCGCCACGCTCGGGGTGCCACATCAGCGCAACTTGGGGCAGTGTTGAGTGAACGATCGCTTCGACGCTGCCGTCGGCGGCGGTCGCCGCTAGCTGCCAAGGATCTAGAACGGCGCTCGGGTCGGCACCCCAGTTGTGGAACGAGTTGACGCTACGGCCGTCGCGGATCGGCCAATTCTCAGCCGCAGCGTGCGTCGTAATCGTGTGGTTTTGGGCGACGTGGCCTTCGACCGCGATCAGCGCGCCGCCGCCGCTGTCGATGATCAGCTGCAGCCCGCGGCATACCGCCAGCAGTGGGATCGCGCGCTCGCTCGCGTGCGCCAGTAGCAGCGCCTCCGTGCGGTCGCGCTCCGGCGCTGCGTCGGGGCCATCAACGAGGTGGGCGAGGTCGTTGCCGCCGGTCAAAACAATTAGCGCCGGGTCTGCCGCGGTTAACCAGCTGGCCGGGTCGGCGAGCGAGTTGGGCATCGCCAGCGTGACTAGGCCGAGCGATTCGAGCAGCGCGGCCCATCGCTGGTCGAGCGCGTCGCGTCGCTCGCCGCGCTCTGCAAAGACTTCAACCCGCTGGCTGATTACGGCTCGCCGCGCTGCGCCGCTCATCCGAGGATCTCAATCGTTCGGCTTGAACAGTCAAGGCTCAGAACCGTCGCCGCGGCAAGCTCGTTGAAGCGCGCCTCGCCGACGCCGATCGCGGCCGGTAGGCCTAGCTCGGCGGCGCGCACCGCCATGTGCGAGTTGGCGCCGCCGTACATCGTGATCAGGCCAGCGATGTTGCGAGCAAGCATCCAGTCGTAGCCGGGGTCGGCTGTTGGGATCAGCACCAGCTTGCCGGCAACGTCGACCGACGGACTATCAGGCGCGACGATCGCTTCGGCCTGCACCGCGCCGTTGGTTACGAAGTTTGGCTCTGCGCCATCTTGCTCAAAGCAGCTGACGTCGCTGTCCGCACTGAGCTGGCCCGGCAGGCAGACAGCTTGGCTTAGCAGATGAAGTTCAACTCCTTCGTCGGAGCGGCTGAGCAGGAAGTCATGTGGGTCGGCCAGCACTTCGCGGCATCGTAAGAGATCCTCGACCGCAACGTGAGCGAGTTCGTCGCGGTCAAGCCCAAGCGACTGGCCGTACTGCGCGATCGCCTCCAGCGCCAGGCTCAGCGCGCGCGTGAAGACGAACTTCCCCTCCTCGCGTCCGGCGATCGCTGCGCGGGCGAAGCGGTCGAAGCCGGCGGCGTCTAGATCGAGGCCGAGATCGGTCAGCGCTGCGGTGATTGCCTCTGCGCTCTGCGGCTGCCATTCGAACTTCTCCGCTGGCGGCGGCTCGATCGCACGCTCCACGATCGGGCCGAGGTACTCGTCGGCCGCGCCGGCGTACCAAGGCGAAGTGATGTCGTAGGTGCCGGGGCGCAGGTGGCCGAAGCGGGCGACCAGCTGATCCCAGTCAAGGCTTCCCTCGCGCACCGCCCAGGCGTCGTTTCGCAGTCGGCTGAGGACGGTTTCGACTGAGGCCAGGAAGCGCTCAGCTTCGTCGGCTGGCAGCGCTCCGGTCGCAACCAGCGAACGCAGCAGGCTGGCGGCGACGAAGCCGGCGCGGGCTAGGTGGGCGAAGACCGGCGTGCCGGTGCGCCTTGCCGCGTCGAGCTGAGCCGCTGCGCGATCGAGCGGCTCCAGACCTGAGGCCTGGATCTCGTCGATCGTTGCTGCCAGCTCGGGCAGCACGGCGAGGTCATCGTCGATCCGGGCGATCCCTGCAGCCGTGATCTCACGCAGGGCGGCTTCGAGCTGCTCAACCTCGGCGCCGCTGAACCCTGAATCACGCAGCCTCTGCGAGGTAATCGCAAAGTCCGCTGTCAGGCAGGTGAAAAGAATCTCGAACTCCACCTTGTCGTGGAGCTGAGGCTCTGCCGCCAGCCGTGCGAGGTAAGCCTCGACCAGTCGCTCGGCAAGCTCGTCCGGCAGAGCGGCCGGGATGAATGAGTTGAAGCTGGCGCGGACATCTACATAGGGGTGGCCGGCAAAATCGAACAGCAGCGCGCACGGGCGCAGATCGCGGTAGCCGTACTCGGCCCGCTGCTGAGCCCAAACTCCGTCGGTAACGAGATAGCGGTAGAGGCTCGCGGCGAGCCGCTTCGGTGTGGTACCGATGATCTCGGCCGGGTTCCAGTCGCTCATCACGCTGAAGTGGGGGCTGGCGCCAAGAATTCTTGGACCCGGCGCGGTACGGGCGCTAAGCGCCTCCTTCATTTGCTCGATCACCGCGTCAACATCGTCGTCGGCGACCGCCGCCGGCCCATCCGCCATCACAATCGGCCGCGCTTGGAGGATGTGCGTCTGATCACCACAGACGGCAAACTCGATGTCCAGTGCGTCGTGGCCGATCAGCCGCTCGATCCGTCGCACGGTGTCGAGCACGCCGGCCAACGTCGGCGGAACAGTGGCTGGGGTTTCGCTGCTGCGATGGACGACCAGAGTGCGCACCTCGCGACCGGCCGTGACTGCGTCGGTCTCGTGCGATGAGTCGTCGTAGTTGATCACGTAGTAGGGCGCGCCGGTGGCGTGCGTGCGCGTCATCACAACGCCGCTGATCACAACGCCGGTCAACATCTCTTGAACTAGAACCTGATCATTGCTGGCGGCCGTGCCGTACGAGGCCAGCACCGCGCCGATCGCAGTGGTCAAGGCCTCGCCTGTGCGCTCAACGTCGGCGATGCTGGTGTAGCGTCCGGCGCCCGACTCCAGCCAACCGTCCTCGGAGTGGGCGCTGCTGCGGACGATCAGCCGCTCGCCGGGAAGCTCGGCGAGGATCTGCTCAGTGATCACGTTCGGATCACGCGCCCAGCGCTCGGCGGTGAACGAAACCTGCGCGCCGATAACGCCGCCGTGATCCATCGGCCGCAGCCGCTCCAGCGACTCGGCCTTGGTGCCGAGGATGAAGCGGGCGAGATCCTGTTTCGCGTCCAGCTCAGCCCAGTCACCTTCGAGATCAACGGCGCCTACGGGTAGCCCGGCTTGGAGGCAGAAAGCGACGATGTCTGGCAGCGTCGCCTTGGCGCTAAGGCGGCCGTCGGTTAGCGCCGCGATTACTAGCTCCAGCGCCTCAGGATCAAAACGGACGATGCCGGCCAGCTCGGCATTGGCGGTCTCGGTCGTTAGCTCGCGGCCAATCCGTTCGACGGCCGAGCCATTGACAAGGACCTTCTCGGCGTGGGCGAGGTCGCCGGCCGAGCGCTCGCTGTAGCGGCTGCGCCAGTGCGAATCGACGGCGACGGCGACTTGGCCGGGCGCGCCGCGCAGCGCGGCAACCGACTCCGGGCGGAGGATCACGTCGGAGTAGGCGACGTAGGTTTGGCGCTCGGCGTCGAGCCCGGCAAGGCTCAGCGAGCCGGCCGGGCCGCTGTGCTGCCAGTCGGGGTTGAGCACGATCTGCACCTGCGGGTAACGCCGTAGCACCTCCTCGGCGCGGTAGCCGCCGACGAAGCGGACTTCGACCTCGTCGAGCGTTGAGAGTGCGGCAAGGGTCCAGTCGAGCACGCGCCCGTGCTCAGGGATGTCGACGACCGCGGAGGGAAGGCCGCCCCAGGCCGCGCGGCCGGCGCCAAGGATTACCGCGAGCGGCGGTTGATTCGCGGTAGACACGCCGGAATCGTAGCGGCCGCAGGCTACTGCGCTGGTCTCCGGCTACCCGCTGATGCACCGCTTTTGGCGTCAGCCGTTACGCCACTGAAACGAGCGCGTCGCGCTGCTCGCGCGAAGCTGCCCACCGCGGCAGATCGAACCTAATCTCGTCAGCGATGGCCTCGTTAGCGCTCCGCTGCGCCTTTTTCGCTCTGCTCGCTGGCCCGCTAGCTAGCCCGGTCGCGGCCGATGCGGCGCAGTGGCAATGGCCGCTGGCGCAGCACCGGTTGGCGGCCCGCTTCGATTTCGATCGCAGTGATCCGTACCGCGCCGGCGCGCGCCGCGGCGTCACGCTAAGCGGTGATCCCGGAGTTGCGGTGCGGGCAGTTTGCAGCGGTTCGGTCAGCTTCGCCGGGCTGCTTCCAGATGGGCGCCGCGGCGTAACGCTGCGCTGCGGTCCGTTGGCTGCCACCGAGATCGGCTTCGGCCACGGCGAGGTCAGCCGTGGCGAGGCGGTTCTCGCCGGTCAGCCACTGGGCTCGCTTGGCGCCAGCGGGCTTCTAACTATCGGCGCGCGGCGCTGGGGCGAGCGCAACGGTTATTCCGATCCGTTGGAGCTGCTTGCCGCGGCGCCAAGCAGCTTGCCGCTCGCTCCACTAGCGCCGCGCGGCCGCAGAACGGCGCCGCCGCGGGCGGCCGCGCGTGCTCCGCTGCGCGCCGGCAAGCGGCCGCGGTCGACAACTCCGTGGCTGCTCGGCGCGGTCTGGCTGGGGCTTGGAATCAGTGGCGCGGCAATCGGCGCTGGGATCGCTCTGAACGGGCGCCGCCAGCGCGGCGCAATGCGGCTGGCGCCTGCAGGCCGAACGCAGCGCCAGCCTTGATCTAGCTACAGCTTCACTGCGTGCCTGCGCGCCCGCTAGCGTTCAGCAGGATGGCCCGGCCCGCTTTCTACGTAACTACTCCGATCTACTACGTCAACGCAGCCCCCCATCTGGGGCATGCCTACACGTCGATTGCGGCCGACGTGCTCGCCCGCCACCATCGTCAGCGTGGCGATGACGTCTTCTTCCTAACCGGCACCGACGAGCACGGCGAACCGGTCGCGCTAGCCGCCGCCGCCGCGGGAGTTGAGCCGCAGGTGCTGGCCGACCAGAACGCAGAGCGCTTCCGCGCGCTGATGCCGCAGGTCGAGGCCAGCAATGATTTCTTCATCCGCACCAGCGACGAGCAGCACGTCGCCGCGGTTGGGGAGATTCTCGAGCGGGTGAAGGCCAACGGTTATGTCTTCGAAGGCAGCTACGAAGGTTGGTATTGCCCGCGCTGCGCAGATTTCAAGAACGAGCAGGAGATCGGTGAAGGAAACAGCTGTCCAATCCACAACATCGAATTGACGCGTGAGAACGAACAGAACTGGTTCTTCCAACTCTCAGCGTTTCAGCAGCGGCTCGAAGCGTTGTTCGACAGCCAGCCCGACTTTGTTCAGCCGAAAACGCGCTACAACGAGGCCCGTTCGTTCCTTGCCGGCGGGCTTCAAGACGTTTCGCTCTCGCGCCGCGGGCTCGACTGGGGAATCCCCGTCCCATGGGACCCAGAACAGACGGTCTACGTTTGGTGGGACGCACTGCTCAACTACTACACGGCATTGAGCTACGCCGCGCCGGGCGAGGACTTGACTACCCGATTCTGGCCCGCCAACTACCAGTTGATCGGCAAGGACATCCTCAAATTCCACGCGATCTATTGGCCGGCGCTGCTGATGGCCGCCGACCTTCCGGTGCCCAAGCATCTCTTCGTCCACGGCTTCCTGCTGATGGACGGCGAGAAGATGAGCAAGTCGCTCGGCAACGTGCTCGACCCGTTCGCCGTGATCGATCGCTACGGCGCTGATGCGCTGCGCTTCTACCTGCTGCGCGCCGTGCCGTTCGGCTCCGACGGGTCGGTATCGGCGGCCGCCTTCGAGGCCCGCTACGAGAACGAGCTGGCGAACGAGTACGGCAACCTCGCGGCGCGGACAATTGCGATGGTCGACCGCTACCGCGACGGTGTCGTTCCACGCGCGCCACTCGACGCTCAGCTGGCGAGCGACTTCGAAGGCTTGCCTGACCAGGTCGCGGCGCTGATCGATGAGGCCGCTGTGACGCAAGCTTTGGAGACGATCTGGGAGCGCGTGCGGCGCTGCAACCAATACGTCGAAGAGCGCGCGCCGTGGAAGCTGGCCAAGGACGAGGCTGCCGCTGAGCAGCTCGACGTTGTGCTGGCGACGCTCTGCGAGGCGCTGCGCTCGCTGACTGTGCTGCTGGCGCCGTGGCTGCCAGCCAGCGCGGCGAAGCTGCTAGGCGCGCTCGGCGCGAGCGACGATCGTTACGAGGCCGCGCAGTTCGGCAGCGGTTCGCTGGCGGCGATTGAGCAGATCGAGCCGATGTTTCCGAAGGATCCAGCCGAAGCGAGCTAGGGGCGCAGCAATGATCGACAGCCACGCCCACCTCGACTTTTGCGAGCCGTCGAACGCGGAGCTTGTAGCCGAAGCGCTCGAGGCCGGCGTGACGCGGATCCTGACCGTCGGAACCGACGCCTCCAGCTCCCGCGCAGCGCTGGCAGCCGCGGCCGAATTTCCATCGGTCTTCGCTGCTGTCGGCCATCACCCCAACAACGCGACTGGATTCTCCGGCGCCGACCGCGCCGAGCTGCGCGAACTTGCCGCCGACCCACTCTGCCGCGCAGTCGGCGAGACCGGCTTCGACCAGTACCGAGACGGAGCACCGCTTGAGGACCAGCGGCTGGCCTTCGAAGCTCAGATTGAGATTGCCGCGGAGCTCCACAAGCCGCTGATCATCCATACCCGCGACGCCGATGACCTGTCAATTGAGACGCTCCGCGAACAGGCCAGCGGCGTCCGTGTGATCCTGCACTGCTTCACGATGCCGACGCGGCTGGAGGAGTGCCTCGCCGAAGGCTGGTGGATCTCATTTGCCGGCAACGTCACATACCCAAAGGCGACCGAACTGGCCGCCGCTTGCGCGCTCGTACCCGACGACCGACTGCTGGTTGAGACCGACGCCCCCTACCTGACTCCCCAGCCTCGCCGCAGCGAGCGCAACACACCAGCGAAGGTGGTCCAGACGGCCGAGTTTGTAGCCCGGCAGCGAGGAGTTGGCTATGCGAGCTTCGACCGACTGATCGACGACAACGCGGCTGAACTGTTCGGGTGGTGATCGCGATCGTCGCTGAGCGAGAGGGCGAACTGCCGGTCCAGCCAAGTTTGCGGCGGATTCGCCAGTTCGATGTTCGTCCCAAGCATGAGCTAGGTCAGAACTTTCTGATCGACTCCAACATCCTCGGCGTGATCGATCGCCTAGCGGCGCTTGGGCCGGATGACGTTGTGCTTGAGATCGGCGGCGGCCTTGGTGTCTTGAGCGAGCATCTCGCTGCGCTCTGTGGCCATCTACATGTGATCGAACTTGATCAAGCCTTAGTGCCGGCGCTCGAAGATGCGCTCGCGGAGCGCCCCAACACGACGCTCCATATCGGCGACGCGATGGTCTTCAACATTGTCGAGCTTGATCCGCCACCGAACAAGGTCGTTGCCAATCTTCCCTACGGGATCGCCGCAACGGTGATCCTCCGCACCATCGAGCTGCTGCCGCAGGTGACAAGCTGGGTCGCGATGGTGCAGCGTGAGGTTGGTGAACGGTTCGCCGCAAGCCCAGGCGAGAAGGCCTACGGGGCACCGTCGGTGCTTGCCCAACTGAGCTGTGAGGTGCGCGTCGCTAGGGCGATTTCGCGCAACGTCTTTCACCCGACGCCGAACGTGGATTCTGTCTTGGTCACGCTCCACCGCACCGGCCCGCCGCCGTCCGACGATCTGCGCAAACTGGTTCGCGCCTCGTTTGCTCACCGTCGCAAAGCGCTGCCGCGATCGCTGGCGACAGCCGGTTATGGCGGCAGCGAGATTCGCGAGCGCGCCCGCGCTGCGCTGGCGAAGCTCGAACTGCCACTTGACGTGCGCGCCGAGCGGCTCTCAGCCGATCAATTCCGCGCCTTGCTCGAGGAGCTTCAGCGATGAGCGCGTTGCGCGAGCTGGCGCCGGCCAAGATCAACCTTGGCTTGACGCTGGGCCCGTTGCGTGACGACGGTCGCCACCGACTGGTGACGGTGATGCAACCGGTCGCGCTCTGCGATTCGCTCGAGCTTCTCCCGGCCGAGCTTGGCAGTAGCGGCGACCAGACGCTCTGCCTCGGCGTTGAGGGGGAGAACCTCGTCGACAAGGCGGTCGCCGGATTTCGCGACGCCAGCGGTTGGCGGGGCGCCGCGGTGCTAATTGAGGTTGAGAAGAAGATCCCCGTCGCCGCTGGTATGGCTGGCGGCTCGGCCGATGCCGGAGCTGCGCTGCGGCTACTCGCTCGCGTTTCGGGGATTGCCGACGAAGAGCTGCTGATGTCGGTCGCGCGCGAGCTCGGCGCCGATGTGCCCGGGCAGCTGAAGCCGCGCCGCTATCTCGCCAGCGGCGCCGGGGAGGAGCTTCGCGCGTTGCCGGAAGCGGCGCCGTTCGGCGTGCTCGTCGTGCCCGCGGGCCACGGCCTCGCGACCGCCGACGTCTTCGCAGAGGCCGATCGCTTGGCGCTGCCGCGCAGCGCCGCCGAGCTTGAGTCGCGTCAGGCCGAGCTGGTGGCAGCGCTCGCCGCCGGCGCTGCCTTTGCTCCGCCTGAGCTGCTCGTCAACGACCTTGAGCCGGCCGCCGTCTCGCTAGCACCGGAACTCGCTTGGACGCTCGATGACGTCCGCAGCGCCGGGGCCCAAACGGCGCTTGTTTGCGGCTCCGGGCCAACCGTGATCGGCCTTTTCGGCGATCTGGGAGGCGCTCGCGCCGCGGCGCTCTCGCTCTCTGGTCGCAGCCCGGCGCCGTTCGCAGTCGAACCGTGGTACCCCAGCGTGATGCCAGATGCCAACACCGACGGGGCGTCAGAGTGAAGGCCCTGCCGCTTATCGGCGCCGCAGCGCTGGCCTTCTTCTTGGTCTGGCGACGAAAGAAGCTCGAGCTGCCACTGATCATTGGAGGGGCCATCGTAATCGTCGGCCTCTGTGTCTACGGCAGCGGCGTTGTTGTCTTGCCCAACCTCGAAGAGCTGCTGACCAGCATCGGCACGACGCTCGGCGACTGGACCTACCTGCTCGTCGGCGCGCTTGCGTTCCTTGAGACCGGAGCCTTCGTTGGTTTGGTCGCCCCGGGCGAGACGGCGATGGTTGTCGGCGGCGTCGTCGCCGGCCAGGGCGTGATCTCGCTGGTCACGCTGATCGCTGTCGCCTGGTTGGCCGCGACGATGGGTGATCTGGTCAGCTACGAGCTCGGGCGGCGACTGGGGCGCGAGTTCATCGTCAAGCACGGGCCGCGCTTTGGCATGACAGCCGAGCGCCTAGCGATGGTCGAGAGGTTCTTCGATAAGCACGGCGGAAAGGCGATCTTCATCGGCCGCTTTGTAGGCATTGTCCGCGCCGTGGCTCCGTTTCTCGCCGGCTCCAGCCGAATGCCGCTGCGCAAGTTCCTGCCCTACGACATTCTTGGCGCTGGGCTCTGGGCGACGACCTTCATCATGCTCGGCTACGTCTTCTGGCAGAGCTTCGGCACCGTGCTGAAGGTTGCCAAGGAGGGCGCGCTGGGGCTCGGGATTGTGATCAGCGTGATCGTCGCGCTGGTCTGGGTCGTGCGCCACCTGAGCAAGGAAGAAAACCGCCACGCGCTCGAGCAGAAAATGCTCGCCGCGCTCGACCGTCCCGGCCTGCGTTTTCTCCAGCCGCTCGTGCGCTGGGCGCAAGGGCCGCTGCGATTCTTCATCGCGCGGATAACGCCCGGCACTACCGGCCTCGACCTGACGACGCTGCTGGCCTTCGTCGCTGTCGGCAGCTTCGCTTACTTCGGCTACTGGATCGTGATCGCCGACCGCGGCTTCGGCGCGATCGACAAGCAGGTGCAGGGTTGGGCTGTTGATCTCTACAACCCGGCTGCCGTTGAGGTTGCAGAAGTTCTCACGACGCTCGGCGCGCCACTGCTGATCTTCACGCTCGTCACGGTGGTAACGATTGGGCTGCTGATCCGCCGCCACTTGCTCGAAGCCTTCGTGCTCGGCGCCGGGATGCTGCTGACCTTGGGGTCGGTCGAGCTAGGCAAGCTGGTGCTCGATCGGCCGCGCCCGCCGGGCGCCTTGATTGAGGTCGCAGGCTCCTCGTACCCGTCGGGCCACACCGCCTACGCCGTCGCCTGGGTGGTTCTGGCTGCGATCGCCGTGAGACTAATCCCGTCGCTGCAACGGAAGTGGTGGATCGTTGGCGTAGCCTTCGTCGTGCCGGTTCTAGTTGGCGTCACGCGGGTCTATCTTCAGGTTCATTGGCTCTCGGACACGCTCGGCGGCGGCGGCGGTGCGATGGCCTGCTTCGCGCTGATGGCGATCATCGCTCTATTCGTCAAGGTTGTGCGCGATACTGCGCCGAAGGCTTCGAATGGATAACGAAACGATCATCTTGCTCGTCGGCGGCTTCAGCGTCGTCTTCGGCGCCGCCGCCTGGGTGGGGTTGATGGCGGCGCCGGCTTGGCAGTCCTACGGACCGCTTTGGCAGCGGCTCGCTGGGGTCTTCCTTTCGCTCTATGCGCTCGCCGCTTTCATCGTCGTCGGTGTTGGGCTGGGCGCGGCAGTGATCTGGTTCTGGGACCGACTCTCGGTCTAGTCGCGCGGCGCGTAGAATCGTCGCATGTCGACATCGGCGCACCGGAGCGCTGCCCCACTCGATCTTGAGGCGCTCGAGGCGATCACCGATGCTGTTGAGTCCGGCGCCGGGCTGCCGGAGGTTGTTCGAGCCGCCGCGCGGGCGCTTGAGGCGAGCCTCGCGGTAAGCGATCGCGCAGGCCACGTACTGGCAGTAGCCGCGCGCTCAACCTCCGACGAAGCCTCGTTGCTGGCCGGCGGCAGCGGTGTTGAGCTGATTGAGCTGCGCGTCAACGATGCTCCGGTTGGTGTTCTGAGGGTCCGAGCTCGCGGCGAGCTCGATGGTTCGTTGCTGCGCCTGATCACAACATTGATCAGCTCCGAAGTCGAACGCGTTCGCGCGCCCTCGCGCGCTTCGGCCGAAGCCGCCGAACTATTCCTCAGTGCGCTGCTTGCGCGCGAACTCGATGACGCCGCCGCCGTCACCGCAGCCGCCGCCGAGCTGGGCACGAACCTCGAGCGGGGCGCCAGCATGATCGTCGTCCGCGCTCACGCGCACGTTGCCGCCGGTGAGGGGCGCCGCGCGCGCGTCCATTCGCTGGTCAACCGCGCAGCCTGCGGCGTTGCCGCCGATTCGCTCAGCGCGCTTTCGCCGCCGCGTGAGCTTCCCGGCGACGACGTCGTCGTGCTGCTGGCAAGCGGCGACGATGCGATTGCTGCGCGCGCCGCCGAAGCGATCCGCGGCGAACTGCTCTCAGGGTTGGCCGGGCACAGCGTGACGGTCGGCCGTAGCCGCCCCTGTGATGATCCCGCCGAGCTTCATCGCGCGGCGGCCGAGGCGCTGCTGGCTGTCAACGTTGCCGAAGGTGACGGAGAGCACCCGGTACTGGCCTTCGAGCAGACCGGCGCATATCGGTTGCTGCTTTCGGCGATGGCCGACAACCCAGAGGAGCTCAGGCGCTTTTACGCCGAGACTGTCGAGCCGCTCGTCGCCTACGACGAGCAGTACGAGACCGACTTGTTGCTGACGGTCGAGACGTTCCTTGGGGCAGACGGCAACGTCGCCGGCACCGCTCAGCGGCTTTTCACCCACCGCCACACTGTTCGCTACCGGCTCGAGCGGGTGCGCGATCTCTGCGGCCATGACGTTGGCTCAAGCGACGGCCGCGAGAAGCTAAGCCTTGGGCTAAAAGCGATGCGCGTGCTTGGGATTCCACGCCGCGGCGGCCCGGCGGGCGAAGCTGGCCTCAGCGCCGGTCGCGTCTCCAAGCCGCGCTGACCTGCCACTGGCAGTCGGCCGCGGTCAGCGATTATCATCAGTGAGGTCCCGATGGGGGGTGGTGTAACGGCAGCACAACGGCCTTTGGCGCCGTTAGTCGGGGTTCGAATCCCTGCCCCCCAGCTAGGCCGCGCTGCAGGCCTTCGCCCGAAGCTGCGCTTTTGGCTCCGCGCGCTCTACGATGGGGGCGTGTCCGCTCACACAGCCGTCATTTTGGCCGCCGGCCAGGGGACACGCATGCGGTCACGCACGCCGAAGGTCCTGCACGAGCTCTGCGGCCGCCCGTTGATCGAATGGGTGCTCGCCGCCGCTCGCGATGCTGGTTGCACGAAGCTGATCGTTGTCGACGCGCCCGCCCGCCCGCTCGACGGTCTACTCGGCGACGATGTTGAGCTTGTCGTCCAGCCTCAGGCCAACGGCACCGCCGGAGCCGTTGCCGCCGCGCTCGATTCGGTGCCCGGCGGTAGGCCGGTCGTGGTGCTCAGCGGCGACGTGCCGATGATCAGCGCCGAAACGATCGCTGAGCTGATCGCGGTTCACGAGCAGAGTGCCGCCGCGGCTACCGTCGCGACAGCGCTGGTCGACGACCCAAGCGGCTACGGACGGGTCGTGCGTGGGGAAGACGGCGCGCTCGAGAAGATCGTTGAGACCAAGAGCGACGGTGACGCCACCGCTGCTGAGCTTCTGATCACCGAGGTCAATGGCGGTGTTTACGTTTTCGACCCGGCCGCGCTGAGCGCCGCTCTGCCCGGGGTCGGCAGCGACAACAGCCAAGGCGAGCGCTACCTGCCAGCGGTGCTGCCACTGATCGCGGCTGCGGGCGGCGCCGTCGGAGCCCACGTTGTAGACGACTCGTCGCTGCTGCTCGGCGTCAACGACCGCGTCGATCTCGCCGAGCTGCGCGAGCTCGCGCAGGTGCGGATCATTGAGGCCCACCTGCTCGCCGGCGTCAGCATCGTCGCTCCAGCTTCAACACAGATCGACGTTGGTGTAGAGATCGGCGTAGACAGTGTGATCGAACCGTTCACCGCGCTCTGCGGCGCGACAAAGATCGGCGAGCGCTCAACGATCGGTCCGGATTCAACCCTGACCGACGCCACGATCGGCGACGAGGTGACGGTGCTGCGCAGCCACCTGACCGATTGCGAAGTGCGCAGCCAAGCAGGCATCGGCCCGTTCTCGCACCTGCGGCCAGGTTCGCTGGTGCGCGAGCGCGCCAAGGTCGGCGCCTTTGTTGAATTGAAGAACGCCGACATCGGCGAGGGCGCGAAGGTTCCGCATCTTTCGTACGTCGGCGACGCCGAGCTAGGCGCCGATGCCAACCTTGGCGCGGGGACGATCACCGCTAACTACGACGGCGTCAACAAGCACCGAACAATTTTTGGGCAGCGAGTCCATGGCGGCGTCAACGTCTCCTACATTGCGCCGGTCGAGGTCGGCGAGGACGCTTGGACGGCGGCCGGCAGCGTGATTACCGAAGCTGTGCCGCCGGGCTCGCTGGCGATCGGCCGCGAAAGGCAAGAGAACAAGGACGGCTACGATGCGCGCCGCAAGCGTGACGGCGAGGATCAGAAGTGACCGATCTCGCGCCTAGACTCCCGATCGAAATGGTCACTCAGAGCAGCCTCCAGCCAACGACCAGCATCCCGATCGATTACGACAAGCGGATGATGGTCGTCTCCGGCCGCGCCCACCCGGAGCTGGCGTCGAAGATCGCTGAGCGTCTCGGCGTTGACCTCGGGCCGGTAACGCTGAAGACTTTCTCCAACGGTGAGGTCTACTGTCGCTTCGACGAGTCGATCCGCGGCGCCGACGTCTTTATTGTTCAGCCGACCTGCGGCAACCCGACCACAGGGGTGACCGCCAACGACGCGCTGATGGAGCTGATGGTGATGATCGACGCCGCCGTCGGCGCCTCGGCTCACCGCGTGATCGCCGTAACGCCTTGGTTCGGATACTCGCGCCAAGACAAGAAGTCGGCCCCGCGCGAGCCGATCAGCGCGCGACTGGTGGCGCGGATGCTGGAATCGGCTGGCGCCGACCGCGTGCTGACGATGGACCTTCACGCCGGCCAGGTTCAGGGCTTCTTCCAGATCCCGGTAGACCACATGACGGCGATGTTCATGCTGACGCAGTACTTCGATGATCTCGGACTCGATGACCTAGTTGTCGTCTCGCCCGATGCTGGCCGCGTAAAGCTGAACAAGAAGTTCGCTTCCAAGATCGGCGCCGAACTGGCGATCCTCGACAAAGAGCGCCCCGATCACCAGGTAGCTGAGGTCGGCTACGTGATCGGTGAAGTCGCCGGCAAGACCGCCGTCCTCGTTGACGACATGATCGACACCGCCGGGACTCTCGCCGTCGCCGGTCAGGCCGTGCTGGAAGCTGGCGCGACAAGCGTCTATGCGGCTGCGACGCACGGAATCTTCAGTGGCGCCGCTTGGGAGAACCTCGCCAGCGCCAACTTCGAACAGATCGTCGTGACCGACACCGTGCCGCTGAAGGATGGCGCGCCGGAGAACGTCCGCGTGCTGACCTGTGCCGACGTGCTGACCGACTCGATCCGCCGGATCTTCACCGACGACTCCGTCAGTGAAGTGTTCGGCGGCGAGAACCAGCTCTTCTAGCTGCCGCCGATAACGAAGCCGCGCTCGATGAGCGTCATCACGGCCTGCTCGAATGCCGCAAAGTCGCGTGCCAGCAGATGATCGATCGGGCGGCCGCTTGGCCCGTCGGTGCGCAGCCACAGCTTCAGCACTTCAGGCCCAACGCAGGCCTGCGCCTCTTCGCTCAGCTGCAGCAGTATTGGCAGCTCAGGGCGGTGCTCGAGGCTGTCCGAGATGATCTCAATCGGGTTGCTGTCGAGCGTCGCGCAGAGCTCCTCATCGCTCAAGCCAAGCCTTCCCATCAGGATTACGGCTGCGGTAGCCATCGCTCGTCGCTCTAGTCGCCGCGGGCCTGCAGCCGTGCGGCCGGTTCGCGGCTTTGCTCGCCGGGCCAGAAGCCTGTGACGTAGCGGAAACCGGTGGCGCTCAGGCGCGTGAACGTCGCAGTGGTAACAGCGATGATTGAGCCTTTGATTGCCGCCGCGGCGATCACCTCCGGCCACGTCGCCAGTTCGGTCGTCGCTGTCGGCGGCCCGCTCCCTCGGGTCCGCTCCCAGCCGTCGGCGAAGCTCGTTTGAGCGACGCGCCGAGCCAGCACGGTGCCGACTAGAAGGCCGACCGGCATGAAGAGAATCTTGGCAATCACGCTGTCAGCCTACCGCCGGCGCTCGCACTCCAGCGCCCGACCGGCGCCGCGCGACCGACCGACCGGCGCCGCCCGACCGACCGACCCTTACCCTCTGTAGTCGTGATTCTTCGCCGGATTTGGGTAATCGCTCTGCTTCTAATCCTTTTTCTTGCCGCTTCGTTCTTCGTTGCGCGCTGGCTGACGGCCGAAAACCGTGAGCGCAACGCTGTCATCGATCTGCTCCATCTTCAAGAGCAAGGCGACGCAGCCGGAATGCTGGGGCTGCTGGAAGGCTGCGCGCAGCGGCCAAGCTGCAGCGCCGACGTCAGTTCCAACTCTCGTCGGCTCCGCGGCGACGGATCACTGAAGATTCTGCGCTACGACTCAAGCAGCGCCTACTCGGTGGGAGACGCCAGCGGTAGTTCGCGCGTCGCATGGAACCGCGGCGGCGCGACCGCAGCGGTCGTCCAGTGCGTCGCCGTTCAGCGCCGCGGCCTTGCCTTCTTTGGCGGCAGCATCGTGCTCCGCTCGATCAGCCGCCCGATCGCCGGGGAGGCGTCATGTTCAGGTTGATCGGCCTCTCGGCAGCGCTGCTTAGCCTCGCCCTGCTCGCGCCGGCCGGCGCTCAGGCTGCAGCGGCTGGGGGCGCCTCGGTGCCGAGCTCAAAGACGCTCTACAGCGATGGTCAGTCAGGGCGCTACTTGGTGGACGGCAGTTGGCTAAGGCGGCTCGATCCAAGCAACGTTGGCCTCGCGCAGAACTGGCAGAAGCAGAGCAGCCAGGCCGATTGGACGCCGACGAAGGTGCCGAACGCGTGGAACGCTGGCGACGACAGCTTGGGCTCCTATGCCGGGTCGGTCGGCTGGTACCGCAAGGACTTCCGCCTGCCGCCAGGGGCACCGGCGCGCTCCTGGGTGATCCGTTTCGAGCAGGTCAACTTTGCCGCCACGGTCTGGCTCCGAGGCGTGCAGATCGGAAGCCACGCCGGCGCTTACGAGCCGTTTGAGATTCGCTTGCCGAAGGTGCTGGTCAAGAACCGGGGGGTCAACCGCCTCGTCCTACGGGTCGACAGTCGGCGCACGATCAACGACCTGCCGCCGGCCCGTAACAACGACTTCGGGCAGCCGCAGGGCGGCTGGTGGAACTACGCAGGCATCCTCCGTGAGGTTTACCTGCGAGCCGTTGATCAGATTGACATCACGTCGGTCAACGTTCGCCCTGACCTGCTTTGCCAAGGCTGCCCTGCCGAAGTCAACTGGCAGGTCAAGCTAAGTAATCTTGGCGCCGCAACGCGGACCGTCACCGTTGCCGGCCGTTTCGGGCCACGGCGACTTGAGATCGGCCGCGCGACTCTCCGCCCAGGCGCTTCTGCCACGCTGACGAAGCGGCTTACCATCGCCAAGCCGAAGCTGTGGTCACCGGCGCGCCCATACCTTTACGACGCCTCGCTCGTTGCGGCAGTCGGCGCGCGTACGGTGCAGCGTTACGCGCGCCGCGTCGGTGTTCGCTCGATCAAGGTCGACAGCGTCGGTCGCCTGACGCTCAACGGCCAACGGCTTGATCTGCGCGGCGTCGGCATCCACGAGGATTCCCCCGGCCGCGGCTTCGCGATCGACAACGCGATCCGCGACAAGCAGATCGGTTGGGCGCGTGAGCTGCGCGGCCTCGTCCTTCGAGCGCACTATTCGCTCCATCCGTACACGCTGCAGCGAGCCGATCAGCTCGGGATGCTGGTCTGGTCGGAGGTCCCGGTCTACCAGGTTCCCAACGAGCAGCTAGCGCGAGCAGCCAACAGGGCCCGCTATGTAGCTGCTGTCGCCTCGATGGTCGAAGTCAACCGCGATCACCCTTCGGTGATGGTCTGGTCGGTCGGCAACGAGATGGCCTCCAGCGCCGATGACTCGCAGGCCAGCTACATCGCCGCCGCAACCGCGAAGGCCAAGCTGCTCGACCCGAGCCGGCCGGTAGGGATCGCCGCCGGCGGCCCGACCAGCACCTGCCAGAGCGCGTACGAGCCACTGGACGTGATCGGTCTGAATGATTACTTCGGCTGGTATGTAGGCGAGAGCGGTTCGATCGCCGACCGCGAGCTGCTCTCGGAAACGCTTGACGCGGCCCGCAGCTGCTACCCAACGAAGGCGATGATGATTACCGAATTTGGCGCCGAGGCCTCCACCGCCGGGCAGGCTGAGGATCGCGGCACTTGGACCTTCGCCAATGATCTGATCAAGTTCCACCTCGACGTCTATGCGACCAAGCCGTGGCTTTCCGGATCGCTCTACTGGGCGCTACAGGAGTTCTGGGTCCGTCCCGGATGGGAGGGCGGGAATCCACATCCCGCCCCGCCGCTGTTCCAGAAAGGATTGGTCAGCTTCGCTGGAGCCAAGAAACCGACCTTCGCGCCGGTCGCGAAGGCCTTCAGGGCCGTCAAGCAGGTTGGTTCAACGCGATAACCGAGCTGCATTGCTGCCCGCCAGGGCGCCTGCGCTCGGCGATCCCGCTACCATCGAGCGCCGCTGATGGCTCAACCGACGAACTCAACACTCAACGCCGCTCCACGCCAGCCGCACGGTTCGCGCGCCACCCGCAGGCTCCGCCGTGACGGCCAGGTTCCTGGTGTTCTCTACGGCGGCGAGGGCGAGCCGATCGCGTTTTCGGTCGATGGCCGCGAGCTTCGCGCCGCGCTCCACGCTTCCGGCGCTGTTGTCGATCTCGTAGTCGATGGAACAAGCGCGCCGGCTGTTCTGAAGGAAGCTCAGCGCCACCCGGTGCGCGGTGAGATGACGCACGTTGACTTCGTGCGCGTGAACCTCAAGGTTGCAATCCAAGCTGTCGTGCCGCTGATTATTTTCGGCGCCGACGAGTCGCCCGGCGTCGTCGCAGGTGGCGTCGTCGACCAGCCGATTCGCGAAGTTCATGTTGAGGCGCTGCCGAACGATATTCCTGAATCGATCGAAATCTCGGTCGCAGAGCTGAACATCGGCGAGACCGCTTCACTCAATACCGCGGTCGTTCCGGCAGGTGTAACGCTGCTCGACGACGAGGATCTCGTCGTCGTGTCGATGCTAGCTCCGCGGCTCGAGGTCGAAGAGACGATCGAAGAGGAGACCGAACTGATCGGCGAGGATGGCGAGCCGATCGAGGGTGCCGGCGAAGAGGGTGACGGCGGCGACAGCGGTGACGGTGGCGGCAGCGGTGGCGGCGACGAGTCGGGCGGCGAGTCCGGCGACGACGCTGGCTAGTCCGCGCTCCGCGCCGTAGCATCGAAACTGTGGGCCGCTTCTTCTCTCGCTCTGAACCTGTCGACTGGCTGATAGTTGGCCTTGGCAACCCTGGTGCGGGCTACGCATGGACGCCGCACAACGTTGGCTTCCAGGTGATCTCAGCGCTCGCTACGCGCTGGGATCTAGGACGCCCGAAGAAGGGTTTCAAGGGGCTGATCGTGAGCGGTCGCGTGGGACCGCTGGGCGGTCCGACGGTTCGCGTTGCCTTGCTAGAGCCGCTGACCTACATGAACGAGTCGGGAACCTCTGCTGGCCCGGCGCGCGGGTCACTGAAGCTCGAGCTCGACCACGTGCTTGTGATCCACGATGAGATAGACCTTCCGTTCGGTCGGTTGCAGGCACGGCTCGGCGGCGGCCTCGCCGGCCACAACGGGCTAGCGTCGCTGCGCAAAGGCTTTGGTTCTGAGCAGTTCGGCCGACTGCGGATCGGCGTGGGGCGGCCACCTGCAAGCGATTCGGCGAGCGTCTCCGACTACGTGCTCGGCCGCTGGCAGCAGCCGGAAGCCGAGGTCAACGCGCTGGTTGGCGCAGCCAGTGACTTGGCTGAGCAGATCGTGCTCGGCGAGGTCGCGTTGAGCGGCTCGGCCTAGGGGCGCCGCCGTGTCGCTGAGGGGTTTGCTCGGGGCTCTGGCGGCCGACCCGCAGGGCGCGAAGCTGCTGAGCGATGGCGGCGAGGCCTTCGTCTCACGCTCACTAAGGCCCTACGCGATCGCAGCGCTGCTTGACGACAAGGCGAGCAAGCCGGCGATCGTTGTCGCCGGCGACGACAGCGAAGCTCAGGCGCTGGCGGCCGAGCTCGGTGTCTGGCTGGCGCCGCGGCTGGTCCGCTTCTACCCCAGTCGGGGCGTCACCTACGAATCGCACCTCGCTCCGCCGCCGCACCTCGTCGGTCTGCGCGTTGCTGCGCTCGACGCGCTGCTCGATTCAGATCAGCCAGAGCCGCCGGTGATTGTTGTCTCAGCCGTCGCATTGTCGGAGAAGGTGCCGGACCCGGCCCTGCGCCCGCACGGCTTCACGCTCCGCAAGGGCGACCTAATCGAGCTTGACGAGGTGGCAGTAGAACTCATAGCGGCCGGCTACGAGCGCGTCTCAGAGGTCTCTGAGCGCGGCCAGTTCGCAATCCGCGGCGGGATCCTTGACTGCTTTCCGGCGACCGAAGAGCACGCCGTGCGCGTCGACTGCTTCGACATCGAGATCGAGTCGCTGCGCCACTTCTCGACCTGCACCCCGCGAGCGCTCGGCGAAATTGAGCTGGTCGAGATCGCCCCGGCCGCTGAACTGGCGGCCGAGCACCGTGAGCTGGCCGAGATCGCTGCGCTCAGCGACGCCGACGAGCGCCCAGATATTGCCGATCTGCTCCCCGTCGATCGATTCGAGGCGCTGCTCGACCTCGTGCCAGCCGAGGCCCTGGTCGTCGTGGGCGCGGCGGAGGAGATCGCTCCGGCACTCGGTGACCACTGGCAGGACGTCTGCGCGGCCTTCCACGACAGCGACGCCCATCATCTTTACGTTGCCCCGGAGGTAGTCCAGGCGGCGCTCGCTGAGCGTTCGGCGGCGACGATCTCGTCGCTGCTCTCAGGCCAGAAGATCGAGCTGCACGCGCAGGCCGCCGACTTTTCGGCGCAATCGCTGGCTGAGGCCGAGCCGGAGCTCGAGAGCCTTGTGCGCAGTGGTTACGAGACGGTCGTCGCCTTCTCGCGCCGCGGGGAAGGCGAACGCGTGGCGCACAACCTCGCGCGGCTTTCGGCCGCTTGGATCGAAGACGCAGATCTACGCGACGCTTCCGAGGGCAGGCTGCTGTTCGCGCTCGCAGCGCTGCGCAACGGCTTCGTCGCTGCCGGTGCAAAGCTGGCCGTGATCCCGGAGCGCAGGCTCTTCCGCCGGCGTCGCGTCGGGCGCAGCGACGATCAGCCCGAACGGCTCGGCCGCTTCGCTTCGCTCTTCGAGCTGCGCACCGGCGACACAGTCGTCCATGAGGACCACGGCGTCGCTCGCTTCGCTGGCTTTGAGACGAAGACCGTAAGCGAGATCACGCGCGACTACCTAGAGCTCGAATACGCCGACGGTGATCGTGTATTCATGCCGGTCGATCAGCTGGCGAAGATCACGCGCTACATCGGCGCCGGCGACCTTGCGCCGAAGCTCTCAAAGCTCGGCGGCAAAGGATGGGAGACGCTCAAAGCGCGAGCCCGCAAGGCGGCGGAGGGGCTCGCCGGCGAGCTTCTCAACCTCTACTCCGAACGCCGCCGCCGCGAAGGCCGCGCCTTTGCGGAGGACTCCGAGTGGCAGCTCGACTTTGAGTCGCGCTTCCCGTGGCAGGAGACGGCCGATCAAGCGTCGGCGATCGAGGCCGTCAAGCAAGATATGCAGAGGCCGCGGCCGATGGATCGTTTGATCTGTGGCGACGTCGGTTACGGCAAGACCGAGGTTGCGCTGCGCGCAGCGTTCAAGGCCGCCGGCGAAGGCGCCCAGGTCTTGGTGCTGGCGCCGACGACGATTCTCGCTCAGCAGCACTTCGGCACCTTCTCTGAGCGGCTCGAGGACTTTCCGATCACCGTTGACGTTGTTAGCCGGCTGCGCAGCGCGGCCGATCAGCGCGCATCGGTGACCAACTTCAACGAGGGTAAGACCGACATCTTGATCGGCACCCATCGCCTGCTCGGGCGCGACATCAGGCCGAAGGATCTAGGGCTGCTGGTTGTCGACGAGGAGCAGCGCTTCGGCGTCAAACAGAAGGAGCTGCTGCGGCAGTTGAAGCTACGAGTCGACGTGATTGCGATGAGTGCGACGCCGATCCCGCGCACGCTGCAGATGTCGCTGGCGGGAATGCGCGACATCAGCGTGATCGCAACCCCGCCCGAGGGTCGCAGGCCTGTCAAGACCTTTGTCGGCGAATACGACGAGGAGCTGGTTCGGCTGGCGCTGGAGCGCGAGCATCAGCGTGGCGGGCAGTCATTTTTCCTCCACAACCGCGTTGAAACGATCGACGAGACCGCGGAGCGGTTGCGCGGCCTCTGCCCGGAGCTGACATTCGATGTAGCTCATGGGCAGCTAGGCGAGCATGATCTCGAGCAGCGGATGATGCGCTTCCTGCGCGGCCAGAGCGACGTCTTAGTTTCGACAAGCATTATCGAATCAGGGATCGATATCCCTCAAGCCAACACGCTGATCGTCGAGCGCGCCGATCGCTTCGGGCTCGCTCAGCTGTACCAAATCCGTGGCCGCGTCGGGCGCAGCCGCGAGCGCGCCTACGCCTACCTGCTGTACCCCAGCGCCGCTGCGCTAAGCGAGGAGGCGACGCGCCGGCTGAGCGCACTCTCCGACTACACCGAGCTCGGTGCCGGCTTCAAGATCGCGATCCGCGACCTCGAGATTCGTGGCGCCGGCAACCTGCTAGGCGACGAGCAGTCGGGCCACGTCGCGGCGCTCGGATTTGAGCTTTACCTATCGATGCTTGACGAGGCGGTGCGCGCCGCCGGTCCGCCTTCCTCAGCCGATGACGATTACGACCCGGTGCGCTTTGACGTTGACGTTGACGCGTACATACCGACCGATTACATCGCTTACGAGCAGGCCAAGATCGACGTTCATCGCCGCATTGCGGCTAGCCGTGAGGTTGCCGACCTAGTGCTGCTGAGCGACGACCTAGTTGACCGCTTTGGGCCATTGCCAGAGGAGCTCGCGAACTTGATTGTGTTGCAGCAGGCGCGGATCAAGCTTGGGCAGGCTGGAGCCGGCGCGGTCACAATCCGTGGCGAGCGAATGGCCGTTACGCCACTCGACTTCGACCAGCAGCAGCAGCAGTCGCTGGCGCGGGAACTACCGCAGGCCAAGTACGAGCCGGGCCGCGCGCAGCTCTCGCTGTCGCTGCCGGCAGACGGCGCCGAGCGGCTGACGGTGATCGCCTCAGTCGCTACCGTGCTTCTCGCTCTTAGCCGTCAATCGGGTTAGCGTGGCGCGCAGCAAGCGCCGACTGCCTATTATCGAGGAACTTATGAACCAATCTAAACGCTATCTGGCGCTCGGCGCCGCAGCCATCTCAGCCCTTGCCATCGCGTCATGCGGCGGCGTATCCGATAGTGATGTTGCCTCGATCGATGGAACGACGATCTCCAAGACGACATTCAACCACTGGGTTTCCGTGGCCGCCAACGCTTCCCAGGACCCAACTGCGCAAGGCGCAGGAGTGCCGGACCCGCCAAAGTATTTGGACTGCATCGCCGCCAAGAAGAAGGCCGCGCCTGAACCGGTCAAGGGTCAGCCCGACCCAAGCGACGCCGACTACAAGAAGCAGTGCGCCGACCAGTTCACGCAGCTCAAAGATCAGGTCATGACCTTCCTAATCCGTTCGACCTGGCTAGAACTGCAAGCCAACGAGGACGGTATCCACGTCACCGACGCCGCGGTCAAGGCTGAGTTCGACAAGGCCCGCAAGCAGGCCTTCCCGGATGCCAAGGGGTACGCCGACTTCCTCAAGAGCTCCGGCCAGACCGAGGCCGACCTGCTGTTCCGCCAGCGCTCGCAGACGCTGGAAACGAAGATCACTGAGAAGGTTCAGAAGGCTTCCAAGACGGCCTCGCCGGATGAGATTTCGGCCTACTACAAGAAGAACCTAGAGCAGTTCACGCAGCCAGCAACGCGCGATCTGAACGTGGTTCTGACGAAGACTGAGGCCGAGGCCGAGAAGGCCAAGGCGGCGCTTGAGGGCGGAGCTTCGTTCGCATCGGTCGCTAAGAAGTACTCGATTGACGACACTTCGAAGGAGGCTGGCGGCAAGCTGCCAGCGGTTGCGCAAGGTTCGCAAGAAGACGCTTTCGACAAGGCGATCTTCAGCGCGCCGCTGAACAAGGTCGAAGGCCCGGTCAAGACCAGCCTCGGCTACTACCTCTTCGAGGTCACGAAGGAGACCGAGAAGAAGGTCCAAAGCGAAGCGCAGGCCAAGAAGTCGATCAAGGAAATTGTCATCTCCGAGAAGTCGCAGAAGTCGCTAGCCGCCTTCGGCAAGTCGTACCAGACGCGTTGGAAGGAGCTGACCGAGTGTCAGACCGGCTACATCGTCGCCGACTGCAACAACTACAAAGCGCCGAAGACGCCAGCGACTCCCGCGGGCGAGCCGCCGGCACCTGTCGAGCCGCCACCCGGCGGCTGATCGCCGAGCACCGCTCCGCCTCGCAGCGCTAGCGTTCGCGTTGTGGTGTCAGACCAATTCGAAGCTTCGCTCGGCCGCCTAGATCAACTAGCGCGGCGGCTGCGCGCCGAGTGCCCGTGGGATCGCGAGCAGACCGAGCGCACGATTGTGCCGCATACCGTCGAGGAGGCTTACGAGCTGGCCGACGCGGCCAACTCAGGTGACGACGCGGCGCTCGTCGACGAGCTCGGCGACGTGCTCTTTCAGGTCTATTTCCTCGCGCTGCTGCTTGAAGAGCGGGGGGTCAGCAATCTAGGCGAGGTCGCCGACCACTGCCGTGAGAAGCTGATCCGCCGCCACCCGCACATATTCGGCGACGTTGAGGTCGCAGGTAGCGGTGACGTGCTCCGCAACTGGGACAAGATCAAGCGCGGCGAGCGCGGCAGCAGCGAGACGATCTTCGGGTCGTTGCCGGAGAACCTGCCGGCTCCACTCGGTGCTCGCCGCGCACAACGCCGGGCTGCCTCGAGCGGCTTCGATCCACTGGCGACAGATGACGCGATCGCAGCGCTGCGCGATCAACTCGAAGCGGTTGGCGAACTCGGCGACCGCGGCGCCGGCGACGAACAGAGCTTCGAGCAGGTTGGCGATCTGCTTTTCGCCGCCGTCAACGTGTCACGGCGGCTGAAGGTTGACCCGGAGCTTTCGCTGAGGGCGTCAACTGCCCGCTTCTGCGCGCGGATTGAGGCAGCAGAGCAGCTTGCCCGCAACGCAGGGCTGACCTGGAATGACTTAGATATCGATCAACAGCTCGAGCTCTACGCGCGGGCGCGAATGACAGAGGACCAATGACCAAGATCCGCAGCGTTCACGCCCGCCAGATCCTCGACAGCCGCGGCAACCCGACGGTCGAGGTTGACGTAACGCTCAGCGGCGGCGCCACGGGCCGCGCGGCCGTTCCTTCCGGCGCATCGACCGGCGAGTTCGAGGCAACCGAGCTGCGCGACGGCGGCGCTGCCTGGGGCGGCAAGGGCGTTACGCAGGCCGTCGCCAACGTCAACGGTGAGCTCGCAGCCGCTGCCGCAGGGCTCGACGCTTCAGATCAGCGCGGGCTCGACGAGGCCCTGATCGCGCTCGACGGCACGGCCAACAAGTCGCGGCTCGGCGCCAACGCGATCCTCGGCGTCTCGCTCGCCTCTGCACACGCCGCGGCCGCGGCCGCCGGTCAACCGCTCTGGCGCTACCTCGGCGGAGCCGAGGCCAGGATCTTGCCGGTGCCGATGATGAACGTCCTCAATGGCGGCGCCCACGCCGACAATCGCGTTGATTTCCAAGAGTTCATGATCGTGCCCTGCGGTGCCGAGTCGTTCGGTGAAGCGCTGCGGATCGGCGCCGAGGTCTTCCACGCGCTGAAGCGGACGCTGAACGGCCGTGGCCTGAACACGGCCGGCGGCGATGAGGGCGGCTTTGCACCTGACCTCGACTCCAATGAAGAGGCGCTGCAGGTCTTGATCGAAGCGATCGAAGCGGCCGGTTATGACCCCGGCGGTGACGTTGCGATCGCGCTCGACCCCGCGACCAGTGAGATCTTTGCGGGCGGCAGTTACTCGCTTGCCAGCGAGGGCCGCGTGCTCAGCTCCGCCGAGATGGCCGACTACTGGGCCGAGATGGCTTCGCGCTATCCGATCGTCTCGATCGAAGATGGACTCGACGAGGAGGACTGGGTGGGCTGGAAGCTGCTGACGGAGAAGATCGGGGCAAGAGTTCAGTTGGTCGGCGACGACCTATTCGTCACCAACACTGAGCGTCTCGCCCGCGGGATTGAGCTCGGCGTTGCAAACTCGATTCTGATCAAGGTCAACCAGATCGGAACGCTGACCGAGACGCTCGACGCAATCGCGATGGCGCGCGAAGCTGGCTACAGCGCCGTAATGTCGCACCGTTCCGGTGAGACCGAGGACACGACGATCGCCGACCTCGCCGTAGCGACCGGCTGCGGCCAGATCAAGACCGGCGCTCCATCGCGCTCCGATCGGGTTGCTAAGTACAACCAGTTGCTGCGAATAGAGGAGGCGCTCGGCGACCGAGCCGTCTATCCCGGGCGCTCAGTCTTCCGCAGTTAGTCGCCGCGCGGCCGATCGCGCACGAAGATCTGCCGTAAAGGAGTTCTGTCCGCGGCGACGAACGTGCGCTTATGACTTCACGCAGCGCAAGTCTGCGCCAACGGCCAGATCGTCGCCCGCTGTTGCCACGGCCGCGGCTGATTGAAGGGCGGCCGGTCGGCTACGTCGGGATTCGCTGGGATCGGATTGGCCGCTTTGTCGTGCTTGGCGTCTGCGTTCTTGTTGTGCTGCTGTACCTGCGCCCGCTGGCCGCAATCTTGTCGGCTCGGGGCGAGGCGACAGCGCGCCAAGTTGAGCTTACGAAGCTTCAGCGCGAGCACGATCTACTGACCAAGCGCGGTGAGGCGTTGAAGAACCCGGCCGCGCTGGAGCGCGAGGCGCGCAGCCTGGGGATGGTCAGGCCGGGCGAAAAGGCCTACGTCGTCAACGGTCTTCCGGATAGCCGCTAGAGCGCCGGCGCTACGCTCCGCCGCGTGCCGTTTGAGACAGCGATCGAGCAGTGGCGCGAAGGAGAACGGGTGCTGGCCGCTGCACCAGCGGCCGAGCAGGCCGCGCTGCTGCGCGTAGAAGAGGCGCTCGTCGCCGAGCTGCGTCGCCGGCTCGGTGGCTCCTTCACGGTTGATGAGCTCGTCGAGCACTACGAGCAGGACAGCTCGTGGTGCATGGAGCTGGCGCTGCGGCTCGAACCGGAGCTGCCGCAGGCCTGGGATGCGCGCGTCGCCGACGCCGCCTACGGCCGCTACGTGCGCGGCGCGGTTGATTTTGCTGGCGGGCGACGCTTACAGCGTCAGCCTCGCCGGTGAGGAGATCGGCGCCGCGCTGCGTAGCTCGGATTCGGGCTCCGTTGGTCGCGCCAGGGCGCGCTTGCGTAGCGGAGATCAATGCGGTACAAGATCGCAATGAGCGACACGGCTGCCGATCCAATCCAACTGGTCCCGGGGAACTCGTTGATCACCGAGACGCCAGAAGAAGGGCGGGCGCTTGCAGTCAAGATGTCGCGCCTGATCATCAAGCTCACCCAGCCCGACGCTGAAGTGCGCGAGAAGCTGCGTCCGATCTATGCAGAAGATTCCGCCGTCTTGGCTGCGATCGGACTGACGGTTGCGACTGAGTTCGCGACGATCGCAGCAGCCAACAACTATTGGCGCTAGAGGATCCGGGATCAGTCGTCGTCGGCGCGGCGGATAACGATCCTGTCTGCCTCAACGGTCACGGTGACTGAGCGCTTGCCCGCCCAGTGCTCGGCGTAGATCGCGTTTTCGGCGATCGCCGGGTCAAGCCATAGGCCGTAGCCCTCTTCGCCGTGGTCGAAGCTGCCTTCGAGCGTCTTGGTCCGGCGTCCGCGGCCGCCGCGGCGGCCGCGCCGTGCGCGCCCCGTGCCGTCACCGTTTTCGCCGTCCTCATCCTGATCCGATTCGGCGTCGTCCGGCTCTTCCTCGCCGGCAGCGATCCGCTCGGCGCGCAGCCGGGCCTCCTCCTCGGCCGCTTTGGCCTGCTCGGCTTCCTCGATCTCAAGCGCCGCAGCGACCTGAGCATCATCGGCGGCGCGTAGGTCGACCACCTCGTCGAAGTCGGCGACCGCTCCTTCGGAGCCAGTTAGCTCGAACTCTTGTTTGAAGGTTTCGAGCTGCGCGACGGGAACCTCAAGCTGGTGTGCGATCCATGCGTCGGTGCGACCTTGGCCGACCCAGACGCGGATTTGGTTGAGTTGTGGTTTCAAAGATTTTCTAGCCATTAGGCGCCTGACCCTATCGGAGCGGTGCGGCTACACGTCGGCTGGCATCTCGAGCTGGCGCGGGGAGTCCCACTTGCGGTAGGGAGTGCGGCGCTGGTAGGTTCGCGAAGCAGCGAGGATGGACTACGTGAGGAGCGCTGGCGATGCTTGTCCTGTCGAGGAAAACCAATCAGAGCATCATGATCGGTGATGAGATCGAGATCACCGTGCTGTCGGTCGCGGGCGAGAAGGTGCGGCTCGGCATCAAGGCGCCGCGCGAAGTTCCGGTCTACCGCGACGAGGTTTACGCTGAGGTCAACGCGCAGTCGACCAAAGTCGACCCGGCGCGAGCTACCCCATAACGATGTAAAGCGTTTCAAACATCGCGACCGTGACGACCACGGCGGTGGCAATCAGGAGCAGCACCAGCATCGCAAAGCGCAACGTGCCGTGGCGGTGCTGACGATCGAGCCGCCGCACGCGGATGCGTGTTTCCGCGCGCTGGTTGATCTCGCGGCGACGGACGCGATCGGCGTGGATTTCGGCACGAAACTTGGCCTCAAAGTCGCGCAGACTTTGACGGAGGTGTGGAGCCATCGAGGCCGATCTTAGCGGCAGTAGCGCCAGAGGCCGAGCGCCGAGCGGCGTGCGGAAACTCGCAACTGCGCGAATTCGCGCGCATGGCGTGTATTGGGCGCAATTGCCAGCGTGTCGGCGAGCCCGCGCTTGACCAATTCGGCGTTGACGAATAGCTCCGTGCCGTCACGATCTTTGCGGTAAACGTAGGCCAGCAGGCGCCCGTAGCGGTCGCGGGGCTCGGCGCCGACGAGAAGCCGAATTCGACTGCCGCTCGGCAGCAGTTGCTCGTTGGCGCGGCTCGCCTCAGGGCCAAAGCAGTCGACCTTCGCGTTCGGCTTGACGCTCTCCGGCGCGTCAACGCCGATATAGCGCACGCGCTCTTCGCGGCCAGCGAGATCGGCCACGATCGTGTCGCCATCTACGACCCGCGAGACCGTTCCAGTCAGCTGATCATCAGCGCCCGCTTCGTGGTCGCCGCCGCAGCCGCCAGCGGCTAGCAGCACGGTCGCGGCGAAGAGCGCGCAGGCTGCTCGGTGGGGTCTGGTGTGGAAGATCACGACCCGCGCGAAGTTATCGTGGCGCAGCCGATAGTGGCGCTGCTGCACCACTTCCGCGCGTCAATTGCAACAGCCTCGCGCCTGTGCGCGTTAGCGCGGCGCCAGACTCAGGCGATCGTGACGTCCGGCGACAGGTAGACGTCCTGGACGGCATTGAGGATTTCAATCCCTTCCTTCATCGGACGCTGGAACGCTTTGCGACCGGTGATCAGGCCGGTGCCGCCAGCGCGCTTATTGATCACAGCCGTCGTCACTGCCTCGGCCATGTCGCTATCGCCACCGGAGGCGCCGCCGGAGTTGATCAGCCCGGAGCGGCCCATGTAGCAGTTGGCTACCTGGTAGCGGGTCAGGTCGATCGGGTTGTCGGTCGTCAGCTTGTCGTAGACCAGTGGGCTCGTCTTGCCGTAGGAGACGCCGTCGGCGTTGAGCGCGAGGTAGCCGCCATTGTTCTCCGGCAGCTTCTGCTTGATGATGTCGGCCTCGATCGTTGTGCCGATGTGGTTGGCCTGCCCTGTCAGATCGGCCGAGACGTGGTAGTCGGTGCCGTCGACGACGAAGGCGCTGTTGCGCAGATAGCACCAGAGCACGGTGAACATTCCGAGCCGGTGAGCCTCGTCGAAGGCCGCTGCGACATCGACGATCTGATGGTGCGACTCCGGCGAGCCGAAGTAGATCGTTGCGCCAACGCCAGCCGCGCCGATGTCAAAGGCGCGCTGCACCGATGCGAACATGATCTGGTCGTAGGTGTTCGGGTAGGTAAGAAACTCGTTGTGGTTGAGCTTGACGATGAACGGAATTCGGTGCGCGTACTTGCGCGAGACAGCGCCGAGCACTCCAACCGTTGAAGCGACGGCGTTGCAGCCGCCTTCGACTGCAAGCTCGACGATCTTGCCGGGGTCGAAGTACTCAGGGTTGGGCGCGAAGCTGGCGCCAGCCGAATGCTCGATCCCCTGATCGACAGGGAGAATGGAGAGATAGCCGCTGCCGCCGAGGCGGCCGTGATCCCACATCTGCTGAAGGTTGCGCATCACCTGCGCGTTGCGGTCGCTCTCGGCGACGATCCGCTCATTGAAGTCCGGGCCCGGCAGATGCAGCATCGAAGCGTCGATCGTTGTGCACTTGTGGTCGAGTAGCGTCTTGGCGCTGTCGCCGAGCAGTTCTTCTAGCTGGGAGGAGGTCATCGATTTAGTGGCCACGTCAGTTATCTCCGTATCGGGTAGGGGCAGCTGGCTAGAGCGTAGCTGCGATACGCGCTCGCTGCCATAACAACAGGCGGGATAAGATCGCAGCGCCGATGCCTGACGCCCCTGACCTCTTCGTCGTCTGCCCCTCCTGCGGCGCCGAGGTTTCGAAGTACGTCACCGAATGCCCCTACTGCGCCGCGCGGATGCAGCAGCGCGCACCGAAAATTGCGCGGGGTCAGATAACCGCTAGCGGCGCCAAACCAAAGCGCCAGCGCAGGCGCCGCCAGCGCTCACAGCGCACTCGCTCATCGCCAAGTCGGCCGCTCGTCTCGATCACGCTCGCGGCGGCCTGTGCGGTCGGCGCGGTCGTAATGGTTCCGGGTGTTTTGTCGGCCGCCCAAGTCGGGGTCGTCGGTCAACTCGACGGCCAATGGTGGCGCCTGATCACGGCCTCGTTCTTCGCCGACAACCTTTGGTATACGGCCGCCAGCGTTGCCGCAATCGCCTTGTTCGGCGGGCTGATCGAAGGGCACTACGGTGCGATTGTCGCTGGCGCCTGCTTTTTCATCTGCGCCGTCGGTGGGATGGCCGCAGCCGCCGGCCTAGAGAGCATTCCGCTCGCCCTTGGAGCCAACGCCGGCGCGCTTGGTCTGATCGGCGCCTGGGTCGTGCGGCCGGTGCTCGAAACGCGCCGCGGCGAGCAACCGGCGGCCGACCTGATCGGCGCCGCTGTCTGCGCCGGGGTGCTGCTGCTGATGCCGCTCGCGGCAGTCGAAGCGAGCTCTACAGCAGGCGCCGTGGGGCTGATTCTCGGTCTGCTCGCCGGCGCGATTCTGGCGCGCCGGTAGGCTTCTCAGCGATGGCTGAGCACCGTTACAGCGCTGAGCAGGTAGACGCGGCGGTTGCCGCGATCGCCGACGGCGAGCGGTTTGCCGATGCCCAGGAGCTGGTCACCCATGCCGCGCCAGGTCTCCAGCAGATCCTCGGCGCCGCGCTCGACGCCGGTGGTTTCTTTGATTCAGGCCATCAGGGTGAGATCAGCCGCGTCGCGCAGATCGGTGACGGCGATCAACGAAGCGTTGCGCTGGCCGAGTTGGTTGCCGAGGAATCGCGGCTTGCGATGCTCGTCGGCGTCGCCGTTGGGTTGGCGCTGGCCGACGAGCTTGGCGGCGCAAACAGCGAGCAAGGGAGCGACAGATGAGCAGCGTTGAAGTGAAATACCTCGGCCACTCGGCGTTCTCACTTGAGCACGAGGGAACGAAGGTTCTCGTCGACCCGTTTCTGACCGGCAACCCTAAGGCTACGGCCGACGCGGCCGACATTGAAGCCGATGCGATTCTCGTGACGCACGGCCACGGAGACCACCTCGGCGACACAGCGGCAATCGCCTCACGGACCGGCGCTCCGGTCGCTGCGATCGTTGAGATCGCTGCCGAGCTGACCGAGGAGCTTGGTCCAGGCCACCTCGTGCACGACCCCAACATCGGCGGCACAGTTGCGTTCGAATGGGGCTGGGCGCAGTGGGTGCCGGCTTGGCACACCTCGACGACACCGCGCGGGGTCGCCAACACACCGGCCGGGATCGTGATCAACGTCGGCGGCAAGACGATCTATCACCTTGGCGACACGGCGCTCTTCAGTGACCTTGCATTGCCGGGTCAACGCCACTCGCTCGACCTCGCTTTGATTCCAATCGGCGGCCATTACACGATGGATCGCGACGACGCGGTCCGTGCCGCGACGCTTGTTGGTGCACCGCAGGTAGTCCCAATTCACTACAACACCTTCCCGCCGATCGAGACCGACGCGCACGCGTTTGCCGCGGCCGTAGCAGCCGAAGGGAACGCCACCGTGACGGTGCTAGATCCCGGGCAGGCTCTGGAGCTCAAGTGATTACGGCCTTCGTCCTAGTTGAGGCCGAGCGCACGGCGCTAGCCAACTTGGGTGGCCAGCTGCAACAGATCGAGGCTGTCGCCGAGGTCTACTCGGTAACCGGGGTGTGGGACTTCGTTGCCGTTGTTCGCGTCGACCGCCACGAGCAACTGGCACAGGCGCTGGCCGAGAATCTTGCCGCTCTCGAGGGAGTGAGCCGCTCGCAGACGATGGTTGCATTCGATTCGTTCAGCGATCTTGACCTCGATCAGTTCTTCGCTGGCGGGTCCTGAGCGGCCGCTACGCTGGGCTGCGATGGCCTCGATTGTTCGACCAGAGTTCGGTGAATCGCTGCCAACGACGCTTGGCCCGAAGTGGCGGGCGCTCGGGCGGTTCCCGCGCGCGCTGATCCTCGCCGGCGCGGCCGTTGCCGCGCTCGCGATTCTGATTCTGCTGCTTGGAGTCGGCTCATCGACGAGAGAGGTTGAGGTCGCCGCTCCGGTTCCATTCAAGCTGCAGTACGACGGCGACCTCTTGCAGCAGCGCGTGACCGTTGGTCGCGAATCGCTGCGGCTCGAGAGCCCTGATGGCGTCGCCGCGAAGCGTAGTTTTATCGTCCAGCCAATGATGCTTGGCGCCTACGAAGGCTCGATTCAGGGCGTGTTTCCGCTTCGCGCCGAGAAGATCACCGAGCAGATGAGCGCCGATGATCCGAGCTTCGCGACCATTTCAGAGGGACCCTTGCTGCTCGAAGAGCAGCCTGGCTACGAGGTTCTCTTCCGCTTCAGCCGCGCCGGGCGTAGCTATTACGGCCGGCGCGTGATGCTCTTTCCCGCCAATCTTGGCGCGCGCGCCGGAGTCGATGTGACGATGACCGCGATCCGTGGCACGGGTGCGCTTACTGCCCCGTCGCTTGATCAGCAGCCGCCGCTACGAGAGCCGCTGCAATCGCTCGTCGTCGGTAACTGAGCCTAAGCGGTTGGCGACGAGGCTGTCTCGCCGTCGGCGCCAGTGGTTTCCACTGGCGGCGGCGTGTCGCCGACCGGCGTGTCGCCGACCGGTGGCGTGTCGTCTGCCGGCGGCGTGTCGTCTGCTGGTGGCGTGTCGTCTGCTGGTGGCGTGTCGTCTGCCGGCGTGTCGACGATCGGCTCTGCTGGCGATGTCTCGTCAACCAGCGGCGCGAGCGTCACATCGTCGTGGTGCTCCTCAGGAACAACCGGCGGGGCGACGGGGGCGGCTTCAACAACTAGCGGCAGGGGGGCAGGCTCGACGAGAGCCACTGCGACCACCGGTGCAGCAGCGACAACTTTGGCAGGCGCGGCTGGCTTGTCGTTCTTCGCTGCCGACGCGATTGGTGCTGGCGCAACCGGAGCGCTCTGCGTGATCGCGGCGGCAGACTCGCGCGTCGGCTCAGCTGTTGTGGCCTTGTTTACCTCAACGGCGCCGGTCGTCACTATCGCGGCGGCGGCCATCGTTGCCGCGGCCTTCGTCGCCACCGAACCAACGGCGCCGGAGAAGAGGCCGCCACCGGCAGTTGCCGTCGCCGTGCTTCCGGCGCTGGCAGTTGTGCCGATCTGGGTCAGAACGATCTTCTTCAGCAGCAGCAGCGGCCCGATCGGCAGCAGCATCGCAAGCGCCTTGTTGTTCTGCTTGAGCGTTGCCTGAAAGCCCTTGCAGCGTTCGCACTCGCGCGTGTGGCGGCGAACTGGGGGCGAGAGCTTAGTCAAGCCTTCAGCCACTTCGGCAAGTTCGATCCGCACCGCTTCGCAAGAGATCTGCCGCGCCTCGGCTGCTTCGGCGAGACCGCCGCGGGCGCGAACCAGCAGCGACTTGACGCTCGGCACGGTCGCTTCCATCGCTTCGGCGATCTGGTCGTAGGAGAGGGCGTCGATCTCACGCAGCAGAAGCGCCGTACGCTGCGACTCGGGCAGGTCGCGAACGTCGGTCATTAGCTGTCGCAGATCTTCGCGCTGACTGACCTCGTCCTCAGTTGTGCGGCCGTGATCGGCGACATGGTGGTCGAAGTCGTCAACGCCGATTGCGCTTTGGCGGCGCAGGTGGTTGAGCGAACGGTTGCGAGCAATGCGATAGAGCCAAGGCTTGACGTTGATCGCGCGCTCGTCGGCGATCATTGCGCTGTAGGCAGCGGCGAAGCTCTCTTGGGTTATGTCTTCGGCATCTTCCTTCGAGGCCAGCATGTGGCGCGTGAAGCCGAGGATCCGAGCGTGGTAGCGGCCGACCAATGCCTCGTACGCAGACTGGTTGCCGCGGCGCGTCAGCGTGACCAGTTTCTCGTCGGACTGGAGTCGCAAAAAGGCGCTCGGGGCGCGCAGTCCTACTAGATCCGATTGTGTGATTGCCGAGGCTTCCATTGAGTCTCCAGACATACCAACACCACTGGAGGCAAAAGGTTTCGCTTTTCTGCGTCCTCTCGAGCTGCGTTTAGCCACATCTACAGGCTAGTCTTCAGCGCCCGCCCGGGTGGCGGACCCGGTAGACGCGGCTGGCTTAAAACCGGCTGTCCCGCAAGGGACGTGGGGGTTCGAGCCCCTCCCCGGGCATGTGACGCTGCGTTTTCGCCTCAGCTGTGCTTGTCGAGACGCTTCATCAGCGGCAGCGAATCGTACGGCTCGCCGCCCTTGTACCAGCCCGGCGCGGTCCACAGTTCGATGTGCAGGTGGCAGCCGCTGGCGCTGCCGCTGTCGCTGACGCGGCCAAGTCGCTGCCCGGCAAAAACCTTCGCGCCGACTTTGACCGTGGACCGCTGCTGCATGTGCATGTAGGCGTAGGACTCACCGTTTGCGCGGCGAACGACGATGTAGTTGCCGGCCGCTCCGTGAGAGCCGTTGAACTGAACGACGCCACTGGTCCACGCCGCCAGCGGCGTGCCGCAGGCGGCGAAGTGGTCGGTACCTTGGTGGTCGCGGCCACCGCCGAACCTCTGCATCTCGCTACTGGCGAGCTTATGGCGTCCGCGGATCGGGAAGAAGCCCTCAGCCAGCTCGAATTGGGTGTCGCTGCCAGCCTTCGCTTTCGCACTCGGGCGGGCGGCATCGTTCAGCCGCAGCAGGTAGATGCCGCTCCGGGCTGGCTCTTTGCCGTCGAAGCCGTTCCAGCTGACGGTGCCGTCGCCAGACTTCACCAGCGGCCATCTGCGCACGATTTTGCCGGTTGTGAAGCTAATCGCTTCAACCCGCGCATCCGCTTGCGCGCGCACGCTTACGTGGTATCCGAAGTGAGCTTCGCGTTTGCCACCGGCGATCAGCTTCTTCGAGCCGCTGGCGTCATCGGTCGCTGGCAGACCCGCGACGATGCGGACCGGCTCGGGCGAAGTGGCGGGCGTGCCGATCAGGCCGCTGACGCGGACCGGTCCGCTTTTCGCGCGGCTGGGAACGGTGACGTTGATCTCGGTTGGCTGCGCGGCGCGAGCGGAGAGGTTGACGACCACGTTGTCGCGGGTGGGACTCGAGCCGACGAAGGTCACCTGCTGTGCGCTGTGCAGGTTGTTGCCGCGAACGGTCATCTGTTGGCCGGCCGCGCAGCTGTTCGGGGGCTGGAGCGGGCAGGAGATCGAACTGACAACCGGCTGCCCCGGCACCTCGGTGCCACCTGACCCACCGGCCGCGACGGCGACCGGGACGCCAAAAGCGAGCAGCGCAAGAAGAACCATGAGGGCTCGGCGCAGCAGGGGGGAAGTTGATCGCCTAACGGATTGCACTTAGCTTCTGACCACTCTTAGCGGTGCCTACGAGGTGAGCTGACGGGCGCGCGCCATAAGAGTCTGCGCGGCGCTCCGAACTGCGAGCGCTTAGCCCCAACAACCTGGTTCCCCCGCTCGCGACCACACTGGGCGGCCGCGACTCGGCTGGTCCTTATCTCGCCAGAGGGTAGCGAGATCGGCTGTCGGAGGCGCAGATCGGGGCACTCACTCGCGCCGCTAGGGTTGCTCAATGGACACCGACGCTGGCTCGACAACGATCTTCCACGGCGGCCGCCTCGTGGCGAGGCGACTGAAGCATTACGGAGTGAAGAAGCTCTTCACGCTCTCCGGCGGCCACCTTTTCTCGATCTACGACGGCTGCCGCGATGAGGGGATCGAGATTGTTGACACGCGCCACGAGCAGGCCGCGACCTTCGCCGCCGAAGGATGGGCCAAGGTCACACGCCAGCCCGGTGTGGCCGCGCTGACAGCCGGCCCCGGCGTCACCAACGGCCTCAGCGCGATCGGGTCGGCGCTGCAGAACCAGTCGCCAATCATGGTTCTCGGTGGCCGCGCACCGGCGCTGCGCTGGGGGATGGGTTCGCTCCAGGAGATCGATCACATTCCTTTCGTGGCGCCGCTGACGAAGTTCGCAGCAACGGCCGAGAACCCGGCGGCGATCCCCGGGCTGATCGACGAAGCGCTGGCCACGGCGCTAGCGCCGCACTCCGGCCCGACCTTCATTGACTTCCCGCTCGACATCGTCTTCTCCGAAGCTGAAGAGTCGCCGCCGGCGCTGGAGCTGGCCGACCCCGAGGCCGAACCGGCCGCAGCGAGCGGGATCGACGAAGCGATCGCGCTGCTGGCGGCTGCCGAGCGTCCGGTGATCATGGCCGGCACGAATCTCTGGTGGGGTCACGGCGAGAAGGCGCTGGCGGAGCTCGTTGGCGAACGGCGGATACCGGTGCTCCTCAACGGCCTAGCGCGCGGCTGCGTGCCTGCCGACCACGAACTCTTCTTCTCCCGCGCCCGCAGCGAGGCGCTTCAAGAGGCCGACGTCGCGCTCGTGATCGGAGCGGCGATGGACTTCCGACTCGGCTTTGGCGCCTCCTTTGGCGAGGCGACGAAGCTGATCGTTGTCGACCGCGCCGAACCGCTGCGGCCCAACCCGCGCGAGGTTGCGGCCGAATGCTACGGCGGCGTCGCCGCGACGCTCGATGCGCTGCGCGCAGGAAGCGGCGGGCTCGAGGATGCGACCGGCGCATGGATCACAAGGCTGCGCGCAGTAGAAGACCAGAAACGTGCCGCCGAGCTGGGGGAGCTAGAAGACGACCGCGCACCGCTGCACCCGATGCGGATTTACCACGAGCTCAACCAGTTCCTTGACCGTGATGCGATCGTGATCGGTGACGGCGGCGACTTCGTCTCGTTCGCCGGCAAGATGATCAACTCCTATCAGCCGGGCTGCTGGCTCGACCCCGGGCCGTTCGGATGCCTAGGCTCCGGCACCGGCTACGCGCTCGCCGCGAAGCTCGCCTTCCCCGACCGGCAGGTTGTCCTGATCGTTGGTGACGGGGCCTTCGGTTTCGGCGCGATGGAGTTCGACACGCTCGCCCGCCACGGCGTCAACGTCGTCGCCGTGATGGGCAACAACGGCATCTGGGCGCTCGAGAAGCACCCGATGGAGTTCCTCTACGGCTATTCGGTGGCCGCTGAGCTGCGGCCTGGAACGCGCTACGACGAGATCGTTCAGACGCTTGGCGGCTACGGCGAATTGGTTGAGAAACCAGCGGAGCTGCGCCCGGCGTTGGAGCGCGCCTTCGCCGCCAGCCTGCCAGCACTCGTCAACGTGCTGCAGGATCCGGACGTGATCTACCCACGCAAGTCGAACCTCGCCTGAGCTGCTCTTAGGGGTTAGAGGCGGCGTCGAGCGCGACGCCGTAGAGGATGTCGTGCTCAGAGACTTCGACCCCGCCCAGGCCGAACGCTTCAATCACGTGGACGAGAATCTGCGAGCCAGCGAGGATCGTCGGCGCGCGGTCGGGGTGGAGGCCGGCGATCTCGCGCCGCTCGGACTGCGGCATAGATGCCATCCGCTCGGCGATCTCCCGGCAGCGCTCTAGCGAAACGTTGTAGCCGTGGACTGCCGCCGGGTCGTAGGGCTCAAGCTTTAGGTCGATCGCCGCCATCGAGGTCGCGGTGCCCGCGACGGCGATGATCGACTTCACGTGCTCACGCTCGCCCTCCGGCACTGCTGCGGCAAGGACCTCGTCGATCTCGTCACCGAGCTCGGCGATCTCTCTGGCGCTCGGCGGGTCGTGGGCAAGGTGGCGCTCGCTCTGGCGAACGACCCCGAGCTGGGTCGAAACATGGAAGCCGACTGTGCGCCCGTGGCCGATGATCAGCTCGGTCGATCCGCCGCCGATGTCAACGACCACTATTCGTGAGCCGTCGCCCGGGTCGCGGCCGCTGGTCGCACCGAGGAACGAGAGCTGAGCCTCCTGCTCGCCAGCGATCGCGCGAGCGTCGAGCTCGTAGCGCTCTGCGACCTGATCTGTGAACTCGCCGCCGTTGGCGGCGTCACGCGTGGCGCTCGTCAGCACGGCGCGGCGCTTGTCGGCGCCGCCGAGTTGCTCAATCAGGGCTGAGTATTGATCGAGCGTTGCGAAGACTCGATCCATCGCCGCTTCGGACAGCATGCCGCTGGAGTCAACCCCGGCTCCGAGTCGGGTTACCTCGCTGCGCCGCGCCAGCTCGGTAACCGAATTGTCGGCGCCGACGTCGGCCAGAAGCAGCCGAGTCGAGTTCGTTCCGATGTCGACGACGGCGATCCGCACCGCAACGAGGTTACGCCGAAGGCGGCGCTGGCGCAGGCGTCGGCATCGGCTCGCCGGCCAGCGCTGCGATCAGGTTGTCGGCCGCGCAGTTGCCCATCGCGGCGCGCGTCGTCGCTGTTGCAGAGCCGATGTGTGGCACGATCAGGCAGTTCGGCGCATCGTAGATTGGGTCATCGGCAGGCGGCGGTTCAGGGTCTGTTACGTCGAGCGCGGCGCCGGCGATCGTGCCGGCCTGAAGCGCCTTGATCAGCGCGGTCTGGTCGACGACGCCGCCGCGGGTCGTGTTGATCAGCAGCGCGGTGGGTTTCATCGCCGCGAGCGCAGCATCATCGATCAGGTGACGGGTTTGCTCGTTCAGCGGACAGTGGAGGGTGACGATGTCGGCTTCGGCCAGCGCCGCGTGGAGGTCATCATCGCGGCCGGTAAAACTGATCTGCAATCCGAACGGTGTGGCGCGCTCGGCGACCGCCTGGCCGATCCGGCCCCGGCCGATGATCAACAGCTTTGCGCCGCGCAACTCGAGCCCAAGCCAGCCTTCCGGCTCCCATGTCTTCCAGCGGCCCTCGCGCGCGTCGCGTTCCCCCTGCGAAATGTTGCGCGCCGCCGCCAGCAGCAGCGCCATCGTCAGGTCGGCCGTTGCGTCGGTCAGTACGTGGGCGGCGACGCCGACCGGAACGCCGCGCTCGGCAGCGGCGGCAAGATCAATGTTGTCGCAGCCGACCGCTAGGTTGGCGACCGCCCTTAGCTGCGGCGCGCTGTCCAGCAGCTCTCCGTCTACGCGGTCGGTCAGTAGCGAAAGAAGCCCGTCGGCGTCGGCGACCCCGGCCGTGAGCTCTTCGCGCGTCGGCGGCATCGAGCCGCCGTGGACGGTCACCTCGTGGCCGGCCGCGCGTAGCCGCTCGATTGCATCTCCGGGCAGTGCCCGGGCGACAAAGATCTTCGCCATCGCGCGGCACACTACCTAGCCTCAGCGAGAAGGCAACTGCGGTCTCGCTTCGATCGCAACTGCGACCCAGCGTCCGAGCGGGAGGTAGTATCCCGCGGATGAAAAACAAGAGATCGGTTCTGGTTGGATTCGTTCTAGTTGCGGCGCTTACCGCCGCCCCCGCCAACGCGGCAGACTTCGGCTCGGGCACGGCCCAGCAGCGCGCGGCCGGCGTTGAGCTTGGCAAGGAGGCCTTTCTCTACGGCTATCCGCTGATTGAGTACAACCTGATCCGCGAAGCCGACCTGCGCCTGAACGCCCCGCTCAACGTCCTCGCCAACGCGCACAAGCTGGCGACGCCGACGGCGCAGGGTGTTGTCGCTCCGAACACCGACACGCTTTACTCGCTCGCCCAGTTGGACCTTGGCAACGGCCCTGTCGTGCTGAAGGTGCCGAAGATGGACGGCCGCTACTGGACCTTTGAGTTCGTTGAGCCGTACACCAACGTGGTCGGTTACGTTGGCCGCCGCATCAATGGCTCGGCTGGCGGCACCTGGGCGCTGGAGTGGAGCGGCGCGAAGGCCAAGAAGGCGCTGCCGAAAGGTGTGAAGCGGTTCAAGTCGTCCGCCCGCCGCCTCTGGGTGATCGGCCGTACGTTGGTTCAGGGGGGAACGGACACGGCGAAGGCCAAGAAGCTGATGGCCCAGTACCGCCTTGGCTCGCTGGCTGACCTGATTAAGGGCAAGGCGCTGCCTACGCCACGTAAACTGAGCCCTGGCCGGGCAAAGACCGTCAAACCAACCGGGCTCGAATTCCTTGACGCGCTGAGCGCCGCGATGGCGGTCGACCCGCCACCAGCCCGTGACGCGGCGACGCTCGCGCGACTTGCAACCGTAGGAGTCGGCGCTGGTCTGAGGCCGAGCACTGCCGGACTTCCCGCGCCGGTGCTTGAGGGGCTGGCCGCCGGCGTTGACGCCGCCGCGGCATCGCTTCCGATCGACTCGAAGCTGCCGGTGCTAAATGAGGCGAAAGCCAATGGCGGCTGGTACAACCCGTCACCAAAGGTTGGCGCGTTCGGCACCGACTACGTCCTTCGAGCGCGGGTCGCGCTGCTGGGAATCGGCATCAACACGGTGATCGAGTCGACCTACCCGACCGCCCTGACCGACTCGGCCGGGGAGATGTTCAGCGGTGCCAACAGCTACCGGATGGTCTTCAAGCGCGGCAAGCTGCCGCCTGTCGCCGGTTTTTGGTCGCTGACGATGTACGACTCGGATGGCTACTTGGTCGCCAACCCGGCCAAGGTTTACGCGATCGGCCCCAGCCATCCCGGGATGATTACGCGCAAGGACGGTTCGGTAGTGATCGCGATTCAGCGGACGAAGCCGACCGAGAAGGAGGTCAACTGGCTGCCTTCGCCGCTGGCTGGCTTCCGTCTCAACATGCGCCTCTACATTCCGTCGAAGTCGATTCTGAGCGGCGCTTGGAAGCCGCCTGCGGTAAAGAAGCTCGGCTGACCGCGCCGCCGCTCTAGGCGTCGTTGGCTAGCCTCGCTGACCGATGCCCGACTCAAGCCAGATTCCCGCCGACAACGTTGGCCAGTACTGGCCGACGCCGTGGAGCAGCGAGGATGGCGGCTCGCAGCGCTGGTGCTGCGCCGCTGGACAAGCGGGCCTTGCCATCGAGCAGGGCGAGCGGCTGGAGGTCGCAGCGGTGAAGGACGCCTTCGCCAGCGACATGGTGATCCGCCGCAACGAAGGCGAGCTCTACGCGCTCCGCCACGAGATGCCTTGGACCGGTGGCGCGCAGTCGGCGCCGGTCCGCGGATGGGTCGAGAAGCTTGACCCGCTGACGCTGGAGGTGACGGCCTCAACGCCCAAGCTTCCCGGCGGCCCCTACTGGCCGGGCGGGATCGCCTGCCACGCCAACGGCGACATCTACATGGTCTTCGGTGGCTGGGCGCACCGGCTGACGGCCGATCTTGAAGTTCTCGCCTCGCACAAGCTGCCGGTCACGCGGCCGCACAATTCGTTTGTGATCTTGAACGGTGGCGAACTAGTGACGAAGGATTGCGACGCGCCGTTAGGCCTAGCGCGATCGACGGTCTCGATCCTCGACCCAATCACCCTGCTGCCGGTGGCCGAACCGCTGACACTGCCGGAGCCGTCGATCGGCAGGCTCTGCAGCGATGGCGAGAACGTGATTGCGATCGGAACGACGAAGCTCTTCAGCCTCCATTTAGATCGCGAGGCGGGCAAGATTGTCGTCGATCAGGGTTGGCAGCCTTGCTATGGCCCGGCGCCGGGGCGCAGCTACGGCTGGGATCCAGTGATAACCCCCGAGCACGTGATCTGGATGGACAACGGCCAGAACCAGACCGACGTGACGATGCTCGACTGCGGCACGGCGCCCGACCCGGTGCGGCTGTGGTGGGTGCGGCGCGACGACGCCACGAAAATTAGTTCGACTGAGATCAGTGGCCTCCCGTTTGGAACCGAGTCCAACCCGCCAGCCTGGGACCCGGCCCGCGGCGTCGTGATCGCCTACGACGCGGGCAACGCCGTGCTGCGTGCGTGGCGGCTCGTCGGCGACGCGATGGAAGAGCTTTGGCGACGCGACAATTTCGCCCACGCTGGCCATCTGATCCTAAGCCCCGACACGCGCGAGCTGGTGGTTCAGGACTGGAAGCAGCCGAAGTTCCTCCGGCGCCCGCTGGTGCGCCGATTCACCCGCCCGCTGCTTCAAGCGCTCGGCAAGTTTGCCGTTGTTCGCAAGAGCGGCGTCGCGCTCGGCCATGATCAACTGGTCGTGCTCGATCTCGACACCGGCGCCGACAAGGCGCGCGTTGACGTTCCTTCGCCCTGCCAGGGTTATCTTTTTCCGGCGCCGGGCTTCGGCCGCGACCTCTATTACCAGTCGGCTACAACAATCGCGCGCGTAGCGGTCGTCTGATTTCACGCCCGTCGCCGCGCTGGCTGCGCTGCTAGCCTAAGCAGCACGTCGCGGGGTGGAGCAGTCTGGTAGCTCGTCGGGCTCATAACCCGAAGGTCGCGGGTTCGAATCCCGCCCCCGCTATTGAGGGAAGCAGGCGGTTCGTTGGCTTGTCCCCTTCCGCAGAGACCGTCAGCGACCAAGCACGAAAAGGATCCAATGCGCGTCACCGTGATTGTGCCGGCCTACAACGAGGCCCGCACCATAGAGCAGGTCCTGCGCCGTCTGAGCGAAATTGAGTTCGACGCCGAGATTCTCGTCGTCGACGATGGCTCGGTCGACGAGACCGTCGAAATTGTTGGCGGGCTCGAATCAGAGATCCCCGGGCTGAGCTTGATCGTCCACGAACGCAACCAGGGCAAGGGTGCCGCCGTACGGACCGGCATCAACGCCTCGACCGGTGACTTCGTGATGATCCAGGACGCCGACCTTGAGTACGATCCGTCGGACATCCCGAAGCTGCTGGCGCCGCTCTTCGACGGTGTTGCCGACGTCGTCTACGGCACGCGCTTTCGTGGTGGCGAGACCCAGCGTGCGCATCTGTTCTGGCATTACGCTGGCAACCGCTTCCTATCGCTGCTGACGAACATCCTCTACAACACGACGATCAGCGACATGGAGGTCGGCTACAAGGCCTTCGACGGTGACCTGATTCGCTCGATCAAGTTGGTATCGAACGACTTCGCGTTCGAGCCGGAAGTTACCGCCAAGGTTCTGCGGCACAAGAACATTCGCCTGTTCGAAGTGGCGATTTCGTACTACGGCCGAACATATGACGAAGGCAAGAAGATCACTTGGCGCGATGGCTTCAGCGCCGTCGCTGCGCTGATCCGATTCCGATTCGGGGGCTGAGAGAGTTGGCTAGGACTAAACCCGACCAGGGTGACGAGCTGGTTTCGGCTTTTCCGATCACCGAAGCAAAGTTCGAAGCTGGCAAAGCTCTCCGCCAATCTGTTCCACGCAGCGCTCACGCCCAGTGGACCGCCCCAGCCGACCGCCCCGACCCGGTCAAGATCCTTGAAGCTCAGGCCGCCCAGCGGGTGCCCGACCTCGTTCCGATCCGCTACGGCCGGATGCTGGTCTCGCCAGGCACCTTCTACCGCGGCGGTGCTGGAATCATGGCCTGGGACCTCGCCCACACGCCGACGACGAACATGCGCGTGCAGTGCTGCGGCGATGCGCACCTGCTCAACTTCGGCGCCTACGCCGCCCCCGACCGCAGTCTGGTGTTCGACCTCAATGATTTTGACGAGACGCTGCCAGCTTCGTTCGAGTGGGATCTGAAGCGGCTCGTTGCCAGCATCACAATCGCTGCCCGTGACAACGGCTTGAAGGCGAGCGAGGCCAGCGACGCCGCCCAAGCAACCGCGGCCCGCTACCAGGCGCGGATGGCAGAGCTTGCCGAGATGCCGTTTCTTCAGGTTTGGTACGAGCGCGTTGACATGTCGAACATCCTCACTGCAGTCATCGAGAGCGGTGACGTAGCTGCCGCGAAGCGGATCGGCAAGATCGCAGCCAAGGCGGAGACGAGAACCAATTTAGGGGCGCTACACCGATTTGCCGAGAAAACCGACGACGGCTTCAAGATCAAGCCCGACCCGCCGGTTGTCGTTCCGATCCCGCCAGCGATGGCCAAGAAGTTCGCGAAGGTCATCGACAAGGCATACGGCGATTACCTTGAGACGCTTGAGCCCGACCGCCGGATCGTGATTAGTCGCTACCGCCGAGCCGACCTTGCGCGCAAAGTTGTCGGAGTAGGTTCGGTCGGGACGCAGGCCTTCATGATGCTGCTGATGGGAGAGAGCGACGAAGATCCGCTTTTCCTCCAGTTCAAGGAAGCGCAGCAGTCGGTGTTGGCGCCTTTCGCTGGCAGGAGCTACTACCACCAGGACGGCGAGCGCGTTGTGCGCGGCCAGCGGATCATGCAGTCGGCCAGTGACCCGTTCCTCGGCTGGGCGACCGGCTCCGGGGCCGCAAAGAAGCACTTCTACATGCGTCAGCTACGAGACAAGAAAGGCTCGGTTGAGGCGGCGGAGATGAACGGCGTGCGGCTAGCGCGGTATGGCGCCCTCTGCGGCGGCGTTCTGGCCCACGCCCACGCCCGCTCCGGCGACGCAGCAATGATCGCCGGCTACCTCGGTAGCGGGGCGACCTTTGCTGAGTCGCTGGCAGCCTTCGGCGACGCATACGCCGATCAGAACGAATTGGACTTTGCGGCGCTGCAGGAGGCCGAGAAGAGCGGCAGGATCAAGGTTGAGAGCGGCGTTTAGCCGCCGTCCTTATTCTTCCTCGTCGAGTGCGTCTTCGATGATCTCGTCGCTGAGCTCTTGCTCGGCTGCAGCGACGATCTCCGCTTCGGCTTCGACGATCTCGATCCCCTCAGCGACAGCGTCGGCGTCCTCGAGCAGCTGCTCTTCGGCGGCGGCAACGAGCGCCGCGTCGGCGAGCAGCTGGTCCTCTGCCGCGGCGACGATCTCGGCTTCGGCTATCAGCTCATCTTCGGCGGCTGCGACGATCTCAGCTTCGACTTCGAGCCCGACGATCGCGTCGGCGACCAGCTCGGCGTCGGCTTCAAGCTGGTCCTCTGCTGCGGCGACGACTTCGATGTCGTCTTCAATCTGGTCATCACTCATAACTGTCTCCTCCTAGGGCTTTCGGTTGTGGAACTTTTTCCTGCTCGGACAACCTACGGCAGAGCGGCCGCATTGGGAAGGGCAACTTCTCGTAGGTTTGACCGATGGGTTCAATCGTCCAAGGCGCCCTGCGCGCCTACCGCGCTGGCGGCGCCGACCTCCCGTTCGGTGATCCGCTGCCCTGCCACGACGTCGCGACGGAGGGCTACTTCTGGCGCGTCACCGATTCTGCGAGCGGGCGGGTCGTCATCGCGCTGATTGGAGTCAATCGCGCCGCCGATGGTGACTGGGCAACTTTGGGCCTTGCTGGCTATCCGAATCGATTCCTGCGCACCGTTGCCCACGCTGAAGGCGCGGCCGACCGGGAGCGGCTCGGCGCATCGGCCGGTGATGCCTTCCGAGCCGACCAAGACCGCGTGCGCGTAGACCTTGGCCCAGACGCCCAGCTCGACCTGCGGATCGAGCGCGCGCGCCCATGGCCGCGCCGCGTGCTCGGCGGCTCAAGCATCTTTCAGTCGGTGCCAGCGCTGAACCAGTACTGGCATCCGTGGTTGCTTGGCGGCAGCGCCAGCGGCAGCGCGACGCTTGGTGACGAGCTCTGGGAGTTTGAGGGCGCGCAGGTTTACGCCGAGAAGAATTGGGGCAAAGGCGGCTTCCCGCCGGCTTGGTGGTGGGGGCAGGCGCAAGGGTTTGCTGAGCGGCAGGTCTGTGTCGCCTTCGCTGGCGGTGTGATCGAGTCGGGGCCGCTGCGGACCGAGGTCACGGCGGTCGTCGTTCTGCTCCCCGACGGGACGCTGATTCGTTTGGGCGACCCGGGGTTCTCGCCGGTCGTGGCAGAGGTCAGTGACGAGCGCTGGCGGCTCAGCGGCCGCAGCGCGCGTTGGCAGGTCGAGATCGATGCTTACGCACCGCTAGGCGCAGCGCACGTCTTGCCGGTGCCGTTGCCGGCCGAACGACGCAACGTGCCGGGGGCGATCGAACATCTCGGCGGCCAGATGCACGTGACCGTCCGCCGCCACGGCCGCGTTCACTGGCGTGGCAGCAGCGAACTGGCGGCGCTTGAGCACGGCGGGATCGAGCGCGCGCGGGCCGAGGTGGCGCGCCGCGGCGGTGGGCCTGATGCGCCCGACGCCGCGGCCGTGGAGTGCTAACTACCGACTCTGGTCAATTACCCGCCGGCGAGCTTCGACTTAATCCACTTCGAGACTCTCGCCTCGACGGCGGGGTCGGTGACGATGCTCATGTGCGTCAGCCCCGGGACGGCGTCGTAGGTGACCTTGTCGCCGCTGGCCCGCAGCTCCGCTACGAGCGCCAAAGTGAACCCGGCGATCACGGTGTTGTCATCGAGCCCTTGGAGGATCAGGACCGGAGCCTTGATCTTCACGTTCGGGTTCATCGCTCTGAGCGCATTGTCGATCGAGGCCGTGGTCTCGCCGGGCTTGAGAATCTTGTTGGGCGCGATGTCGCCGAAGATGTTGTCGGCGCCCAACTGGCCTGAGCAGAGCTCTTCGAGCTTCGAGATCTTGTCGGCGATCTCGGTCGTAACGAGCGACTTCGGATCAACGCCAGCTTCGCGCGCAGCACTGGTGAGGATCAGCACCGCTAGGGCGGTCAGGCCCTTGTACGCATCACCAAGGTTGCCGATCGCTTGGCCCTGCTCGTAAAGGTGCGATGCAGGGGCGAATGCGTAGACGCCTTTCAGCTTCAGCTTCGGCGCCAGCTTGGGAGCGAGCGAAGCTGCGAAGAGAGCTGCATGGCCGCCCTGCGAGTGGCCACCGATCAGCCAAGACTTGCTCAGTTTGGGCAGCAGGTCGTGAGCTGCTAGGGCGATGTCAACGACGCCGCGGCCTTCGGAGCGCCCGACAAGATAGCGGTGAGGGCCAGGCGTGCCGAGCCCTTCGTAGTCGGTGCGCAGCACTGCGTAACCGGCCTTGACCCAGCTGTCGTAGGTCGCAGTCGTGTAGGCGATGTATGCAGTGGCCGGGCTGCCGGCAACGTTTCGCGACGGCGCGCAGGAGTCGGCGGCGCCGGTCGTCCCGTGGGCCCATGAAATCACCTTCCAGCCGCCCTTGGGCGCCTTGCCCTTAGGCAGGTCGATCGTGCCGGAGACGGCGATCGGCTTGCCTTTCGGATCTAGCGAGCGGTAGAGCACAAGCATCGTCCTCGATGCTGAAGGGAGCGCGACGCGGCCAGCGGCCGAATACTTGATCTCGCGAGACCAGATGACCGATCCCGGCTTACCTGCCTTGATCTGCTTCGCCGATGCCGTGTAGAAGGCGCCTCCAGCGGGTGCCTTGACGGGCGCTTTGGCCTGAGCCACTGCAGCACCAGGTAGCAGCACCGTCGCCGCTGAGATCGTCAGGACTAGCAATCGAACACTGCGCTTCTTCGCTGACATCATCACTCCCCAAATTGGAAAACGTTGACCTAAAAGCCAACTCGTCAATTCACTTTACTGCGCCCGAGCGAAGCGCGCGCCGCTCGCAGTGGCGCTGCCGGTAGCGTGATCGGCGGAAAATGGCGATGACCGATGCAGCGACGCTGATAAGGAGGATCAACTGGCGCCTTGTCTGGCGGATCACTTGGCTGCTCGTGATCGCTGGCGTCGTTTACACGCTGCTGCCGACGCTGACGAAGATGCCACAGCAGGCTCGCGAGAGCTTGGAGCAGGTTCATCCGTACGCGCTGGTGATTGGGCTGGCGTTGGAATTCGCCGCTCAGCTGTGCGGCATGTTGGTCCTGAAGCGCTCGCTTGAAGCGCTCAAACAGCCGCCGCCACCGGACTGGGTGTTAGGGCAGGTTTGGTACGCGCAGATGGCCGTCGCCGTCCTCCTTCCGGGCGGCTCGGTGACGGCGACGGTGATGGTTGCCGACGCGCTACGCAAACGCAACGTCGCGCCTGCTGAAGCGGCGACGGCGGCGACGCTGACGAAGGCGCTCTCGATAATGACTCTTGTTGTCCTTTTCGTGATCGGCTTTGGGCTTTCCTCTGGGCAGTCCGATAGCTCGTCCGGTTACGTAAACGCGGTAGCGATCGGGATGCCGTTTCTTATCGTCGGCCTCGCCGCGCTGGCGGCTGCGATCATCTGGCCGAAGATCGCAGGCTCGCTCGCCGGCGGCGCAGCCGCGTTGGCGGAGCGCGTCGTCAAGAGCGTCGACGCGCGCCACGTGCGCAGCCGCGCCGAGGCGATCGCGCTGCAGTCGCAGCAGCTGCTGCGCGGCCGCCGAGCCTGGGCGACGGTCGCCTTCTCAGTCTCATATTGGGTTCTCGACACCGCAGTTCTCTACGCGATGCTCTGGGGGCTCAACCAGACGCCACACGTTGGCGCGGTTCTACTCGCTTCGACGGTCGGGAGGCTGTTGGCGACAATTCCGATCACCCCTGGCGGGATCGGTATCGTCGAGGTCGCAGAGACCGCGATCCTGACCGCGCTCGGCGTGAACGCCACGCTCGCCGCCTTGGCCGTCATCGCCTACCGCGTGATCAGCTTCTGGATCGTCAACCTTGTTGGGCTCACCGCGATGTACCTGCTCCATCGATCCGGCGTGGCGATCAAGCAGCCGCCGAAGCAGAAGAAGCTGGCGGGGGAGGCCGCAGCCGAGTCAAGCGACTGAGCGAAGTCGCCGGAACGGCTCGCCTTCGCGCAGCTCACGCACGATCGCCTCAACGATGCTGTCGCCGTCAATCTGCTTGCCGTCGGTTACCGCGGCGATGCTCGCGCGCTTGCGCTCGAGCAGCCGCGACATCCGCTCATCGATCGTCTCCGCCGCCAGCAGGTACCAGGCCGTAACGGCGTCGCGCTGGCCGATCCGGTGGCAGCGGTCCTCGGCCTGCTCGTGCATCGCCGGCGTCCATTCGAGCTCAAGGAAGGCGACGTTCGAGGCTCGCGTCAGCGTGATCCCCTGCGCCGCGACGCGAGTCGCGCAGACGATCAGCTGCGGCCCGTCCGGCTCTTGAAAGGCGTCGATTGCTCGCTGGCGCGCTGCGGCGCTGTCACTGCCGACGAGGTGGACACCGTCGGGGAAGCGTTCGATCACGGCCTGCTGCACCTCGCGGTGGCGGGCGAAGACGACTAGCGCTTCGTCGGAAGCGAGGAAGTCGTGGATCCATCCGAGCGCGCCGTCGAGCTTGCCGCTACCGGCGAGCCGCTGCAGAATGCCAAGCTGGGCGAGCCGTTCGGCCCGCAACGTGGCGGCGATCTTGGCGTCCAGTTCGCTGAGGTCGAGCGGCTGGTCGCGCAGCCAGGCGATGATGTCGGTCTCGGCCTTGCGGTACTCGGCGCGGTTTGTCAGCGCAATTGGCACGATGCTGCGGCGTTTGGCCGGTAGCTGCGTCAGCACGTCGGCTTTGACGCGGCGCAGGAAACAGTGGCGCCTGAGGTGCCAGTGGAGTCGTTCTTCGCTGCGCGAGTGGTCGGGGCCGAAGCGGCGGGCGAACTGGGCGCCGGAGCCGAAGTCGTCGAGCCTCCCAATCACGCGCAGCTGCGCGACTAGCTCCTCGGCGTGGTTGAGCACCGGCGTGCCGGTCAGCGCGAGGCGCAGTCCGTCGTCGGGAATCACGCTCGCCAGGCGGCGTACAGCTTGAGTCCGTTTGGCGCGCGGGTTCTTGCAGTAGTGCGATTCATCGACGATCAGCGCCTGTGGATTACGCCGCGCTAGCTGCTCGCCGTGAGCGGCGACGATCTCGTAGTTGAGGATTGTGATCTCGGCCTGTGGCGGCACCGCCGAGCGGCCCTCAACGACGGCGAACGAACGATGCGGAAGCCAGCGCTCAGCCTCGCGCGCCCAGACCAGCTTGATCGAAGCTGGGCAGACGACAACTACCGGGTAGGCGTCGTCTGCTTCGACCGTTGCCAGTGCCTCAATCGTTTTGCCTAGCCCTTGCTCATCGGCGATCAACGTGCGGCGCGCCGCAAGCGCGTAACGGACGCCGGCCCACTGGAATGGTTCCAGCGTGCCGCCGAGTTTCTCCGCAAGCCAGGCGATCGGCTCTGCGCTGGTCGCCTTCGAGTGCTTCACCGCGACCGCCGCCTCAGAGTGCTGCTCGCGCAATCTGGCCAGCACCGGGCCGGCTTCGCCGATCACTCCAACCTCGTGGCGCGCGATGAACTCGTCGAGCTGTTCAACCAGCCACGGGTCGATCGGCACGGTCCGCGTTCCCGCCGAGGCCGGCAACCGCTCAAACGCGATTCCCGTCTCGCGATCCCAAAGCACGTTGAGGCGCAGGTAATCAGCGTCAACTCGCTTGATCAGCTCGAGCTGGGCTGGTGGAGGCTGGCGGCCAAGCTCAAGCTCGGACAGACAGCGCGCAGCGCCAGCGTCGAGCCGCGCCGAGCGCTGCGCACTGATCACCGCGGCGTTGGCCTGCGTCAGCTCAACCAACACGTCGCCGTCCTCGACCTCAACCGAACCCTCGAGTAGTTCGGCTGGCAGAGCTCCGGCGCGCGTTGTCAGCGCCCACCAGCCCCGACCGTCGTAGCGGCGCGTGCTGACGATCCCGATCCAGCGCCGCTCGACCGCTCGAATCCACGTGTCAACTTCCTTGCTTGCTGTCAGCTCGGGGAAGCGGGCCAGTACGTCGGCCACGTGCAGCGCAGCCCAATCGTCGGTCGGCGCCCACCACTCGCGCCGATCCCAGTCGAAGCGGCGCTGCGGAATCGCTCTCACAAGCTCGACGATCTGGGCGTCGTAGGGGAAAGCGAGCACGACGATCTCACCGTTTTCGTCGCTGCGACGCAGCTCCACGTTGGCTCTCTGGTCTGCCAGCTCCACCTGTTCAAGGTAGCCCGCCGCGGTGACGCGCTGGCGCTTAGCTCGCGGTTCGGTGAAGATGCGCAAATGAGCGACGCCGATTACCTAATTGTTGGAGCGGGTTCGGCCGGCTGTGTGCTGGCCAATCGCCTCTCGGAAGATCCCGCCGTGAAGGTCGCTCTGCTCGAGGCCGGCGGCTCCAACCGCCACCCGAGCGTAATGATCCCTGCCGCCTTCGCCGAGCAGTTCCGCAGCAAGCGCGACTGGGCATTCGAAACCGATCCCGAGCCTGGCTGTGACGGCCGCGAGATTTTCGTCCCGCGCGGCAAGGGTCTTGGCGGCTCAAGCGCCATGAACGCGATGCTCTACGTGCGCGGCCGTCCGCTCGACTACGACCTCTGGGAGGCGGAAGGCTGCCCAGGCTGGGGTTGGCGTGACGTGCAGCCGTACTTCCTGAGGTCGGAGGACAACTCGCGCGGCGCTTCGGAGCACCACGGTGTCGGCGGCCCGCAGCGGGTCGAGGACGCCCGCTCGCCGCGCGCGCTGACGCGCGACTTCATCGCCAGCGCCGAGGCAACCGGAATACCCTTCATTGCCGATTACAACGGCCCTGAGCAGGACGGCGTCGCCGAAGCTCAAGTGACGCAGCGCGGCGGGCGGCGCTGGAGCACCGCCGACGCTTATCTGACGCCGGTCAAAGGACGCGAAAACCTCGAAGTGATCACCGGCGCCACGGTGCAGCGTGTTGAGTTGGCTGGCAAGCGCGCCGTCGGAGTCAGTTATCTCGACCGCCGCGGCCGCGAGCAGCGGATCACCGCTTCGCGCGACGTGATCCTCGCCGCTGGCGCGATCGGCTCGCCGCAGATTCTGATGGTTTCGGGGATCGGGCCAGCCGACCACCTTGCCGAGGTTGGCGTCGAGCTGCGCCACGACCTTCCCGGCGTCGGCGCAAACCTCCACGACCATCCGTCACTGGTCTGCACATGGGATCTCCCGGGCGGGGGTTCGCTGGCCGACGCTGAGAAGCCGAAGGCGATGCTGGAGTGGTTGCTTCGCCGCAGCGGACCGCTGTCATCGAGCGTCGCCGAAGCGTTTGCCTTCGTCCGCAGTCGCCCTGGCCTGCCAGCGCCCGACCTGCAGTTCCATTTCGCTCCGGCCTACTTCGTCGATCACGGCGCCACGACCTACGACGGCCATGCGCTGACGATCGCCCCGGTGCTCGTCTCACCGAAAAGCCGCGGCCATCTCAAGCTACGGTCAGCCGACCCGACCGCGGCGCCGCGGATTTTGACCAACATGCTGGTCGAGCCCGAGGACGTTGCGTCGATGGTCGCCGGAGTGAAAATCGCGCGCGAGATTGCGGCCAGCGGGCCGCTGAAGGAACTTTGCGGCGTCGAGCTTCTTCCCGGTGCGCCGGTGACCGACGACGACGACATCGCTGCCGACCTGCGCCGCCGCGTGGAGACGATCTACCACCCGGTCGGTACCTGCCGTATGGGCAGCGACGAAGGCGCTGTGGTTGATCCGCTGACGCGCGTGCGCGGTATCGAAGGACTGCGCGTGGTTGACGCTTCGATCATGCCGCTGATCCCGGGCGGCAACACCAACGCTCCGACGATCATGGTCGCCGAACGCGCCGCCGACCTGATCCGCGAACAGGCTTGAGCAACCGCCCCAGTGCCGAGCGGTGGCGCGCCGCGACCTAACTGACCGTTCGGTAAGGTCAGCTCCAGCGACCTCGATCGGAGCCCGATGGATCTGACATTCAACGAGTCCGAGAGCGCGTTCCGCGACGAACTGCGCGCTTGGATCACGGCCAATCATCCGGGCGAAGAGCCGGCCGGAGAGGATGAGGGCTACGCCTTTCGCCGCGGTTGGCAGCGCCAGCTTTACGAAGCAGGCTGGGCCGCAGTTCATTGGCCGACCGAGTACGGCGGGCGCGACGCGACGCTCGTCGAGGCCGCGATCTTCAACGAGGAGCTGGCCCGCGCCCGTGCACCGTTCCCGGCCAACGTTCTAGGCCTCCTGCTAGCTGGTCCGACCTTGATGATTTGGGGAGACGACGAGCAGAAGCAGCGCTACCTCGATCCGATCATGTCGGGCGACGAGATCTGGTGCCAAGGCTTCTCTGAGCCTGAGGCCGGCTCTGACCTCGCGTCGCTGAAGTCGAAGGCCGTCCGCGATGGAGATGACTGGCTCGTCACAGGCCAGAAGGTTTGGACCAGCGGCGCCCAGTACTCGAAGTGGTGCATGCTGGTGGCGCGGACCGATTTCGACGCCCCCAAGCACAAGGGGCTGACTTATTTCATCCTTGACATGGAGCAGGAGGGAGTTGAAGTTCGGCCGCTGCGCCAGATCACCGGCGACCCTGAGTTCAACGAGCTGTTCCTCGAGAACGCCAGGATCCCCGCCGCCAACGTGGTCGGCGGTGTAGGAAACGGTTGGACCGTCGCCTTGACGACGCTGATGAACGAGCGCGCCGGCCTCGCCTTCGGGCTGCAGGTTGGAATGAAGGTTGCGCTCGATGAGCTGACCGAGGAGCTTGCCGCCTGCGGCAAGCTCGATGATCCGTTGATCGCCGACGAGCTCGGCGAGCTGCGCATCAAGTGTGAGATTCTGCGCTTGACCGCTTACCGCGGTCTGACGGCAACGATGAAGTACGGCCAGCCTGGCCCGGAAGGATCGCTGACGAAGTGGATGTGGTCTCAGGGCAACCAAGAGCTGATGCAGTTCGCAACCCGGGCGCTTGGGCCACAGGTGTTGGTCGGTGGATCAAGCTGGGGCCGTTCGATGCTGCGCTCGCGCGGCAACTCGATCGAGGGCGGCACGACGGAGGTCCTGAAGAACATCATCGCTGAGCGTGTGCTTGGCCTTCCGAGGAAGAAGTAGGTAGCGGGCGATGAACTTCGACTTCACAGAGGACCAGCACGAGATCAAGCGCACTGCGCGCGAGCTGCTGGCGAAGCGCTCGGGGCTTGAACAGGTCCGCGAAGCGGCCGAGGCCGAGGCCTATGACGAGTCGCTCTTCACCGAGCTGCGCGAACTCGGCTGGAGCGGGATCGCGATCGATGAGCAATATGGCGGAGCCGGTTTAGGCGTCGTCGAGCTGATGATTCTTTGCGAGGAGCTGGGCTACGCGCTTGCAGCCTCACCGTTCCTCGCCAACGCGCTTGGTGGGTTGATGATCGAGCACTGTGGCAGCGACGAGCAGCGCGCCAAGTGGCTTCCCGGGATCGCCTCCGGCGAGGCAACAGCGACGGTCACGATTGCCGACGGCGGCTCCGGCGAGGTGGTTGCGGACGCCGACGGCGCAGCGGTAATCGTTCTGGTTGAGGGCAACGAGGCGACGCTGGTTGCCCGCGCCGACGCGCAGGTTGAGCCGTTGGCGACGATCGACCCGACTCGCCGTTATGCGCGCGTGACTGCCAGCGGCGGCGAGCCGTTGAGCGGCGATGTTGCCAGCGCACTCGCCGCTGCGGAGGTTGCGCTCTCGGCCGAGATGGTTGGGATTGCTCAGCGGACGATGGAGATGGCAATCGAATACGCGAAGGAACGGAAGCAGTTCGACACGCCGATCGGCGCCTTCCAAGCCGTCTCGCACCGCTGCGCGCAGATGCTGCTGGAGACAGAGGGCGCCCGTTCGGCGACATACTTTGGCGGCTGGGCGGCCGACGCCGACCGCTCTCAGCTGGCTTTCGCTTCGGCGATCGCCAAGGCTGCAGCGTCCGAAGCAGCGCTCTCGGTGACCGCTTCCTCGATTCAGATTCACGGCGGGATCGGCTTCACCTGGGAGGCCGATGTGCACTGGTTCTTCAAGCGGGCGCAGCTCGATGCGGCGATGCTCGGCGGCGCCAGCGAACATCGGGCTCGCGTCACCCAGCTCACGGCAGCGTCGTTGGCAGCGGCAGGAGCTTCCTGATGCCGTTTGAGGTCAGCCCCGAAGGTGCAGAGCTTCAAGAGAAACTGCTGGCCTTCATGGACGAGCACGTCTACCCGGCTGAGCCGATCTTCGAGCAGCAGATGGAAGCGGCCGAAAAGCCTGAGCACCACCCGCAGATCATTGAGGATCTAAAAGTCGAGGCCCGCAAGCGCGGCCTCTGGAACCTTTTCCTGCCGCACAAGACGGAGTGGACCGAAGGGCTTTCGAACTTCGATTACGCACCGCTGGCCGAGATCTCCGGCCGCTCTATCCACCTCGCGCCGGAGGCGATGAACTGCTCGGCTCCAGACACCGGCAACATGGAGCTGCTGACCGAGTTCGGCACGCCGGAGCAGCAGCAACAGTGGCTGCGGCCGCTGCTCGAAGGCGAGATCCGCTCCTGCTTCTCGATGACCGAGCCCGAGGTTGCTTCCTCGGACGCGACCAACATCGAAACTTCAATTGTTCGCGATCGCGACGAGTACGTCATCAACGGCCGCAAGTGGTGGAGCTCCGGTGCCGGTCGCGAGAGTTGCAAGTTCTCAATCGTGATGGGCAAGACAGACCCTGAGGCGCGCGCACACGCTCAGCAGAGCATGGTGATCGTGCCGCTAGACAGCCCAGGCATAACGCGCGTGCGCAACCTCAAAGTCTTCGGCTACCTCGATCGCGAAACACACTCCGAATTGCTGTTTGAGGACGTTCGGGTGCCGGTTTCAAACCTGCTTGGCCCGGAGGGTGGCGGCTTCATGATGAGCCAGGCGCGGCTCGGCCCCGGCCGCATACACCACTGCATGCGGCTGATCGGGATGGCCGAGCGAGCACTGGAGATGGGCTGCCGGCGCGCGCTGTCGCGCGAGGCTTTCCGCAAAACACTGGCCGAACAGGGAGTGGTTCAGGATTCGATCGCCCAGAGCCGGATTGAGATCGATCAAGCGCGTCTGCTGACGATCGACGCTGCCTGGCAGATGGACACGGCCGGTAACAAGGCTGCCCGCAACGCGATCTCAGCGATCAAGGTTGTGGTGCCGCGGATGACCTGCGACGTGATCGACCGCGTAATTCAGATTCACGGCGGCGCCGGAGTCAGCGAGGACACGCCACTGGCGGCGATGTACGCAGGCGCACGCACGCTGCGGATCGCTGACGGCCCAGACGAGGTCCACAAGATGGTTATCGCTCGGCGCGAGCTGAGCCGCTACGCCGAGTAGCTGCTTCAGCCGCGGTGGCGGTCGAGCGCCGAGCAGGCCAGCTTCGCCAGTACAACCCCGGCAAGGCTGCCAGCGAGCACATCTGCTGGGTAGTGAACGCCGGTGTGGATGCGCGAGTAAGCAACCGCTGCCGCTGGCAGTGCCAGCAGCGCACCGGCAGTTGGCATCACGTGGCCGACCCCGACGGCGAAGGCAAATGCCGAGGCCGAGTGGCCGGACGGAAATGAGGTCGAAGTCGGCATCGAGACGTGCCTTGCCTCGATCACTCCGATTGCCGCGCGGTCTGGGCGGCGGCGGCGGCTCAGTGGCTTGATCACGACGTTGACTACGGTCGAGGCCGCGGTGATTGAGGCGATCCCGTAGAGCGCCGCGCGGCGCCCGCGCGGGCCGCCGAAAAGGGCAAGCGCGGCTGCGCTTGCGATCCAAGGCTTCGACAGGTTGGCGGCGTCTGATACCAGCGTTAGTGGGCGGTCGAGCGCCGGTGTTGAGCTGGCGGCGATCGAGGCGTAGAGCGAGGCGTCGAGGCGGCGCGCTCTGGCGAGCAGGCCGCTCGCTCTCTTGGATTGGACTTTGGCTGTCGGCACGGAGAGCGATCTTAGGGGCCGCAGGCCGTAGGATTCGCGCTGTGTCGACCAACGAAGCGACAGTTGTCCTGCTGCGCCACGGCGAAACCGAGTGGTCGCTGAACGGCCGCCATACCGGGGCGAGCGACATTGATCTGACCGAGAACGGACGCGACCAGGCGCGCGAGGCAGGGAAACGGCTCGCCGGTTTGGCGTTTGATCACGTCCTCACAAGTCCGCTCAGGCGCGCCCGCGATACCTGCGAGCTGGCCGGTTACGGCGCCGGCGCGAAGACGACAGAAGAGCTGACGGAATGGAACTACGGCGAGTACGAAGGGATCACGACGGCCGAGATTCATCAAAGCCGGCCCGACTGGTGGCTCTTCTCCGATGGTTGTCCGGGCGGCGAGAGCGCAGCCGAAGTCGGTGACCGCGTCGACCCGCTGATCGAGCGGGCGAGAGAGGCTGGCGGCAGTTGGCTCTTCGTCGCCCACGGCCACGTGCTGCGCGTAGTCGGCGCACGCTGGGTCGGACTGCCAGCCCACGAGGCGTCGGCCTTGCTGCTTGGCACGGCGGCGGTCTGCGTGCTCGGCCACGAGCACGGTCGTCCGGCGCTGAAGCATTGGAACGAGACCGGATCGCTCTCCTGAGCTTGGCTCGCCCCGCCTCGGTCCAGAAGCGATGAGATCCACGTTGACAGAATTGCTGCCGCTGGCGGCCGTGATCGCGATCAGCCCGGTGCCGGTTCTCGCTGTGATCATGATGCTGCTAACCGACCGCGAGCGGGCCAATCCGCTCGCGTTCCTTGCCGGCTGGATCTCGATCTTGACGGTTCTGGTCACTGGATCGCTGCTCTCGGGGGTTGAGTCGGTCAGCACGACCCCCTCGCGGACGGTCGCGGTGATCTTTGTTCTCGCCGCCGTGGCACTTATCGCCTTGGCAGTTCAGGAGTGGCGTAGGCGTCCAAAACGGGGAGAGCCGCAGCGGGTTGAGCGATGGATGAAGTTCCTCCACACCGTTACTCCGCCGCGGGCTTTCGCGTTCGGTGCCGGACTGGTGGTCGTCGCCTTCAAGGATCTGCTCTCTGCCATTCAAGCTGGCGCCGTGGTCCATCACGACTCGCTTCAGTTCGGGCAGCAGGTCGCTGCGGTGGCGTTCTTCGTGCTGCTCTCTTCGCTGCTGATCATCGTCCCGATCGCCGTCGCTGCGGCACTTGGTCAGCGCGCGCACCCTGCTCTGCACCGTTGGCGGCATTGGCTTGAGCGCCACGGCCGCTTGGTGCTAGCCGCGCTCTTCTCACTGATCGCGCTACTGCTGCTGATCCAGGGCCTAAGCGTGCTCTTCTAGGCGGTACCTTAATCGCTCATGTCGACCACTGAACTGCCGCCAAATCTGATTCTGCTGATCACCGATCAGCAGCGCGCCGTGCAGCATTGGCCCGAAGATCAAGAGTGGCTCGACGCGCTGACGCCGAACGATGCCGCGCTGCGCGCAACCGGCGTCGACTTCACTCGCGCCTTCACGGCGACGGCGATGTGCTCGCCGAGTCGTGCCTCGTTTCTAACCGGGACCTACCCCTCGCGTCACGGCGTCACGTTGACGCTGGTCGATGGTGAGATCTGGCCCCAGCCCGAGAATGCGCGCTCCTCGCTTCCGTTGGCGCGTAAGGCGGTAAGCAGCGGCGCTGTCAGCGCGCGACGGATGGTCAAGAGCCTTGGCCGCTCGATCCTCCGGCTGGGCCCGAAAGCGGGCAACGAACCTGAGCTGCCGCCAGGTATTGAGACGCTCGCGACGATGCTCGGGCGCAGCGGTTATCACGTGGCGCTGCGCGGTAAGTGGCACCTGACCAAGCCGGTCAACGGCAGCAACTGGACGGCCGAAGACGGCGAGCGGATCGAACGCGACTACGGCTTCGCTGGCTGGGAGCCACCGGACGCCGGTGGCGACACCTTCCCGGAGACCTTTGGCGGCGGCGAGGGCGGCCCGGCCAACGGCGGCTGGGACAAGGTTTACATGGACCAGGTTGAGCGCTTCCTCGAGCAGGAGAAGCTGCCTGAGCCGTTCTGCCTCGTTGTCTCGCTGATCAACCCGCACGATGTGCTCGCCTACCCGACAAGCTTCCGCACCGGCGGCTACCGGCGCGAGGACTTTGCCGACCTCGACATACCGTTGCCGCCGACGCTTGATGAATCGCTCGCCAACAAGCCGGGCGTCCATTCGGTCGCGCTCGTAGGGATGAGCGCCTATCTTGGCCCGCTTGTAAATCGCGACGAGCAGCGCGACTACGTCAACTTCTACGCCCATCTCCAGCGAGTCGTTGACCGCCAAGTCGGCCGCCTGCTCAGTGCGCTCGGTGACGCCGAAGATCCAACGTCGCTGCGCTCACGCACGGTCATCGCCCGCACTTCGGATCACGGCGACATGGGCCTCTCGCACGGCGGCGCGCGACAGAAAATCTTCAACGCCTATGAGGAGACGATCCGTGTTCCGCTCGTCTTCTCCAACCCGATCTGCTTTCCAGAACCGGCCGCGACCGACACGCTCGCCTCGCTGATCGACCTCGTCCCAACTTTTCTGGCCCTCGGTGGCGCTAAGGCTGAAAGCCGGCTCGACGGCTGCGACCTCAGCCCGGTTCTGGCCAGCTTCGCCAAGCCGACCGCGAAGCGGCTCGAGCAGTGCGGCGTAGATTTCGGACCGATCGTTGACAGCGGTAGCGCCAGCGACGAGATCCGCGACCACATCCTCTTTACCTACGACGACCACCAGTCCGGGACGGCGCTGCAGAACGGATCGGGCCAGCCCAACCGCGTCCGCTGCGTCCGTGATGAGCGCTGGAAGTACGCCGTCTACCTCGATCCTGATCAGCGCAAATCGCCCGAGTACGAGCTTTATGACCTCAAGAGCGACCCCGATGAGAGCAACAACCTCGTTGACGCGCAGACCGGTCGGCCGCGCTCTCCGCGCGCCGTCCGTGAGCAGCCGCGGCTGGCCGCGCTGCTTGTCGATGCCTGCGAAGAGGCTGGCATGACCTCGCCGCCGCTGCCTGCCGCTTAGGCGATCCGGCCCGCACGCGACTAACCTGATCGGCGTGCAAGCGATGATCAAGAACGCGCCGCTGGCGCCGCTGACGACGCTGCGGATCGGTGGAGCCGCGAAACAGCTCTGGAGGGTCGACAGTGAGGACGAGTGTGTCGCTGCGGTCAGGCAGCTCGAGCAGGACCGCGAACCTTTCTTCGTGCTCGCTGGCGGTAGCAACGTTGTCATCGCCGACGAGGGCTTCGACGGCACCGCGCTCCATCTCGTCTACGAGGGGGCCGAGCACCAGCAGCGGGGCGACGGGCGGTTCGCGATTGACGCTAGCGCTGGCGACGACTGGTCGCTGCTCGTTGATGCGCTCGTCGAGGCAGGGCTCAGTGGCGTTGAGTGTCTGGCAGGCATCCCCGGCTCGGTCGGCGCGACACCGATCCAGAACGTTGGCGCCTACGGTCAGGAGGTTGCGACGACGATCGAAGCCGTTCGCGTCTACAACCGAGCGGCGCAGCGGGTCGAGGAGCTAAGCGCTGCGCAGTGTGGCTTCGGTTACCGCACCAGCGCGCTGAAGGGAAACGCCGACCTAGTTGTGCTGGCCGTCCGGTTCGTGCTCGAGCGCTCGCCGCTGAGCGCGCCGATCGCCTACAGCGAACTGGCTGCGAAGCTCGGCGTCGAGCTGGGTCAGCCGGCTGAGGCCGAGGCCGTCAGGGCCGCCGTTCTTGAGCTGCGCCGCGCCAAGGGGATGGTGCTTGACGAGCGCGACCACGACACTTGGAGCGCAGGGTCGTTCTTCACTAACCCGATCCTCAGTGCCGCTGACTTTGCGCGGCTCGAGCAGCGCGTCGGTGAACACTGCGGCGCTGGTGCGCAGCCGCCACGCTTCGAGGCCGCTGGCGGGATGCTCAAAAGCTCCGCCGCCTGGCTGATCGAGCAGGCAGGCTTCAGTCGTGGCGAGCAGCGCGGCCAAGTGGCGCTCTCCTCGAAGCACACGCTTGCGCTAACCAACCTTGGCGGCGCAAGCGCAGCTGAGCTGATCGCCTTTGCGCGTGAGATTGCAGCGCGCGTTGACGAGCTATTCGCGGTTCAACTGCGGCCGGAACCTGCGCTGATCGCGATTGAGTGGTGAACGGCGCCGCCTACGCGGACTCTTCGTTTTCGTCGCGCGAGGTCACGCGCGCGAGGTTCACCTCTTCGCCATCCTTGGTGTCGGGGTAGACGACGTAGGCCAGCGGCGCGCCACCGAACCAGGTCGCGTTCTCGCCGTCGCCGACAAAGACGCCAGCCCGCTCGCTGCCGTCCGGCTGCTGGACCCATACAGCTTCGCCCTCTTTGAAAAGTGCCATCGCCGCATCTTTGCTGATCGTGCCCGTTTTGGCGCTGCGCCAGCGCTTCGCCAAGCTCGCGAGCGATTGCGCTGGCGACGCTCAAGCTCAGCGGCAGCGTCAGCGAATCGGTATGCAAACTCGACCCGAACCTATTAGTCTCCGCGCCGATGATCTTTGCCGTTGGGGTTGACCACGCCGGAGCACCGCTGCACGACGTCGCAACCGAGACGTTGACCGAGCTTGGCCACGCGGTAGTCGATCTAGGCCAGTGCGACGATTATCCCGACATGGCGCTGAAGATGGGCCTCGTGATCGATTCCGGGGAGGCCGAGCGCGGCATCCTTGCCTGCGGCTCCGGCGCTGGCATCGCAGTCGCGGCATCGAAGCTGCCTGGCATCCGCGCGCAGACGATCCACGACACCTACACCGCGCACCAAGCGGTTGAGCATGACGGAGTCAACGTGCTCTGTCTCGGAGGCCGCGTGATCGGCAGCGAGGTGGCCCGCGAACTGGTCCGCACGTTTGCGCAGGCTGAGGTCAGCGATGAACCGCGTCACCTGCGCCGCCGAGCGAAGGTGGCAATGCTTGAACTTGAAGGACTAGATGCCAACCTCGAAGGAGACAGCTAATGCAGATCGGAATGATCGGACTCGGCCGGATGGGGGCCAACATGGTCGAGCGGCTGATGCTCGACGGACATCACTGCGTAGTTTTCGATCCCAACAAGGACGCCGTCGACGCGCTCGTCGCAAATGGCGCCACAGCCGCCGAATCTGCGGCCGACATGGCCTCCAAGCTGGACGCGCCGCGCGCGATCTGGCTGATGGTGCCGGCTGGAATTGTTGACCCGGTGCTGAAGGAAGCGGCCGACGCGCTTGAGAAGGGCGACCTCGTAATTGACGGTGGCAACAGCTACTACATCGACGATCGCCGCCGCGCCGCTGAACTGAAAGAGCAGGGCCTTCACTACGTCGACTGCGGAGTAAGTGGAGGCGTCTGGGGGCTGACCGAGGGCTATGGCTTGATGGCTGGCGGTACCGACGAGGCGATCGCGATGATCGCGCCGGTACTTCAGTCACTCGCGCCTGGCGTTCAGTCAGCGCCACGTACCCCAGGCCGTAGCGGCGAACCAAGCTCCGCCGAAGAGGGCTGGCTGCACTGCGGCCCATCTGGCGCCGGCCACTTCGTGAAGATGGTCCACAACGGAATCGAATACGGCCTGATGGCCGCTTACGCCGAGGGCCTCAACATCCTCAAGCACGCCAACGTGGGCAGCGCAACGCAGGAGGTTGATGCTGAAACCACTCCGCTACGCAACCCGGAGAACTACCAGTACGACCTCAACCTGCCGGACGTCGCTGAGGTTTGGCGCCGCGGCACCGTGATCCGCAGTTGGTTGCTGGACCTGATCGCCGACGCGCTCGCTGCCGACCATGATCTCAGCGGTTTTGCTGGCCGCGTCTCCGACTCCGGCGAAGGTCGCTGGACCGCTTTGGCGGCGATCGATACCGGCACGCCAGCGCCGGTCCTGACAACGGCGCTCTATGAACGCTTCACCAGCCGTGGCGAAGCCGACTACGCCGATCGCCTGCTTTCGGCGATGCGCAACGAATTCGGCGGCCACGACGAGAAGCCAGCCGGGAGCAAATAGTGGCCAAGCCGAAGCGGGGTGACGCGCTCGTCGTCTTCGGGGCGACCGGCGATCTGGCGTTCAAGCAGATCTTCCCTGCGCTACAGAGGATGATCATCGACGGTGAGCTAGATGTCCCAGTTGTCGGCGTCGCCCGCGAAGGCGGCCACGTTCTACAGCTGCGTGAGCGCGCCAAGGCGAGCCTTGAGGCCAGCGCCGACGGGCTCAACAAGGAGGCCTTCAAGAAGCTCAGCTCGCTGCTGCGTTACGCCGGCGGAGACTACGCCGAGCACAACACCTTTGTTGAGTTGCAGGAGGAGCTGAAGGGCTGCCAGCGGCCGGTTCATTATCTGGCGATCCCCCCGTCGCTGTTCGGGCCGGTCGTCGGCCACCTCGGTGATGTTGGACTCGCTGAGCAGGGGCGCGTCGTCGTCGAGAAGCCGTTCGGCCATGACCTCGCTTCGGCCGAGAAGCTCAACGCCGAGCTGCACTCGGTTTTTCCGGAGGATCGGATCTTCCGGATCGACCACTTCCTCGGCAAGACGCCGGTTGAGAACATCCTCTTCTTCCGTTTCGCCAACGCCTTCCTCGAGCCGGTCTGGAACCGCGACCATGTTCGTCAGATTCAGATCACGATGGCCGAGGACTTCGACGTCGCAAATCGTGGCGCCTTTTACGACGCCGTTGGAACAATTCGCGACGTAATCGAGAACCACCTCTTCCAGGTCTTGACGCTGGTGGCGATGGATCCGTTCAGCGGCCACGGAGAAGCGGCGTTGCGCGAAGAGAAGGCTCGCTTCCTGCGCGGCGTTCGGACGCTGAAGCCAAAAGACGTCGTGCGCGGGCAATACGCCGGCTATCGCAAGACGAAGGGCGTTAGTCCGAAGTCGACGACCGAGACCTACACCGCGATGCGCCTGCACGTTGATACTTGGCGCTGGGCCGATGTGCCGATCCTGATCCGCGCCGGTAAGTGTTTGCCGGTGACGGCGACCGAGATCGTCGTTGAGCTGAAGACGCCGCCGGAAAAGCTGTTCCCTAAGGACCACCCGCGCGGTAACCGGATGCGCTTCCAAATCAACCCGCAGGTGGTCGTCGCGATCGAAGTCCAGTCGCGCAAACCGACCGTTGACACCTTCGAGGTTGAGGACATTGAGCTTGCCGCGGTGCGGCAGGAAGCGCACCAGATCCCGCCCTACCAGCGGCTGCTGTCGGCGGCGCTCGACGGTGACCACGACCTCTTCGCGACCCAAGGCACAATCGATGAGGCTTGGCGAATAGTTGATCCGATCCTCGGCAACGCCACACCAATTCATCCGTACCGACGCGGCTCGTGGGGCCCGCAGGAGGCAGACCGCTTGGCGCCTGCGTCCGGCTGGATCCCTCCGCACATCCACGACGCACCATCCAAATAACCCAGGCTAAGGAGCAATAAGCGATGAAAGCGACAGCGGCCCTTCATGAAGCGGGCCAGAGCCTTTGGCTTGACAACATCACACGGACCCTGCTCGATGAGGGCACGCTGGCCAACTACATCGCCGAGCTGAGCGTCACCGGGCTGACGTCGAACCCGACGATCTTCGAGAAGGCGATCACCGGCGGCGACAGCTACGACGAGCAGGTTCATAGCTTCCACGGCAGCGAGATGACCGACGAGCAGGTCTTTTTCGAGGTCGCGATCTCAGACCTCCAGCGCGCCGCCGACCTGTTCGGCGAAATTCACACTCGGACCGACAACCTCGACGGCTTCGTATCGCTCGAGGTTTCGCCCGAGCTGGCCTACGACACCGACGCAACGGTCGCGCAGGCGAAGCAGCTGCACGAAAAAGTGGATCGCTCGAACGTCTTCATCAAGATTCCCGGCACGCCAGAGGGGCTGCCGGCGATCAGTGCCGCGATCCACGCAGGCATCCCGGTCAACGTGACGCTGCTCTTCAGCAGCGCTCACGCTCTGGCCGCCGCCGACGCCTACTACACCGGTCTTGAGCGCCGCGTCGCCGATGGCCTCGCACCGAACATCCAGTCGGTCGCCTCGCTCTTCATGAGTCGCTGGGACGTTGCCGTAGCCGATCAGGTGCCAGCCAACCTGAAGGACAAACTCGGCCTTGCTATAGGTGGACGCGCCTACCGCGACTACCGCGACCTGCTCGCCTCAGAGCGTGTTCAGCGGCTGATGAACGAAGGCGCAAGGCCGCAGCGGCTGCTGTGGGCGAGCACCGGCACCAAGGATCCGGAGGCCTCCGACGTGCTCTACATCGCTGGGCTAGCCGCCCCCTACACCGTCAACACAATGCCGGAGGGAACGCTGCTCGAGTACGGCGACCACGGCCCAACGCCGGTAGTCGTGATCGATCCAGACGGCGGCGACTGCGAAGAGGTCCTTAGCGAGTTTGAGGCCGCTGGCGTGGATTTGGATGCTCTCGCCGCCAAGCTGCAGAGCGACGGCGCAGGCTCGTTCGTCGCTTCCTGGACGACGCTGATCGAAGCGATCAAGACGAAGCGCTCAGCGCTCGCAGCGGCGTAGCGCGAATGGAGATCCAGCAGACACGCCTCGACGAGCTGCCCTCTTGGGCGGCGCTGGAAGCAAACGCCGCCGAGCTGAAAGGCCAGAGCCTGGCATCGATGTTCGACGCCGATGCCAGTCGCGCCGACGAGATGTCGGTGGACTTCGATGGCTACCACTACGACTACTCGAAGCAGCTCGCTAGCCCAGAGACGATCAAGCTGCTGATCGCCTGCGCCCGTGAGGCCGGAATCGAAGAGCGGATCAAGGCAATGTTTGCCGGTCAGGCGATCAACGTCTCCGAGGATCGCTCTGTGCTGCACCTGGCGCTGCGCGCGCCGCGCGGCGAGGAGATCTTCGTCGACGGCGTGAACGTCGTCGATCAGGTTCACGAGGTCTTGGACCGAATGGGCGACTTCAGCGACAAGATCCGCTCCGGCGAGTGGAAGGGCGCGACCGGCAAGCCGATCCGCAACGTCGTCAACATCGGGATCGGCGGATCCCACTTAGGCCCTGAGATGGCGACGATCGCGCTCGCCCACTACAGCGACCGCGAGATGAAGTTCCGCTTCGTCTCCAACGTTGACGGCAGCGACTTCGCTGAGAAGACGCTCGACCTCGACCCTGAGGAGACGCTCTTCATCATCGTTTCGAAGACTTTTGTCACGCTCGAAACTCTGACCAACGCTGGCACCGCCCGTGACTGGATCGTCGGTGCGCTCGGCGAGGACTCGGTTGAGCATCACTTCGTCGCTGTCTCAACCAACGCTGAGGGCGTCGCGAAGTTCGGCATCAACACCGACAACATGTTTGGCTTCTGGGATTGGGTCGGTGGCCGCTACTCGATGGACAGCTCCGTGGGCTTGACGATCATGTGCGCGATCGGGCGCGAAAACTTCGCCGCGATGCTGGCTGGCTTCCACGCCGTTGATGAGCACCTTCGCAGCGCGCCGCTGGAAGCGAACATGCCGGTGCTGATGGGCCTCGTCGGCGTTTGGAATCGCAACCTGCTGAAGCTGCCGACGGTCGCGATTCTCCCCTACGTCGCCGAGATGGCGCGCTTCCCTGCCTACCTTCAGCAGCTCGAGATGGAATCGAACGGCAAACACGTGATGCTCAACGGCGAGCAGGTTGGCTGGGATACCGCGGCCGTCTTCTGGGGCGAGCCCGGCACCAACGGGCAGCACGCCTTCTACCAGATGATCCATCAAGGAACGGAGATTGTGCCGACCGAGTTCATCGGCTTCTGCGATCCGATTTACCCGCTCGGCAACCATCACGATCTGCTGATGGCCAACATGTTCGCGCAGGCTGAGGCGCTGGCCTTCGGCCGCGACGCTGAAACGCTTCGTGCCGCTGGAAGTCCTCAGGCGCAGATCTCGGCGCGGATCTGCCTTGGCGACCGACCCTCAACGACGTTGCTGATCGATGGGCAGCTAACGCCTCGCGCGCTCGGCACACTGGTCGCGCTCTACGAGCACCGCGCCTTCACCGAAGGGGTGCTGTGGGGAATCGATTCGTTCGACCAGTGGGGAGTTGAGCTCGGCAAGGTACTTGCCGGAACGCTCGCCGATCAGCTAACCGACGCCGATAAGCCTGACCTTCAACACGACAGCTCAACCAACTCCTTGGCGCGCCGTTACCGCGCTTCGCAGAAGCGTCCGGTTTAGCCGCAGAAGCTAAAGCTCGCTGCCTGGAATGCGGTGCTGTTCGAGGTAGGCGTCGTTCTCCTGCTTCTCGACGTAGACCCCGGCGCCAGCGAAGATCAGCAGCACCGTGACGATCGCTGGAAAGAGCACGAAGAAGACTCCGATCAGGCCGATGTCGATCGCCAGCGCGTTACTGATTGCGAGCACCATGAAGGCGACAATAGCGCACCGATCCGCCGCTGCGACCTGTCGCTAAGGTGGCTGATGTGAACCGCGTCGGCGCGCTGATTTACGACCGTTTCCTGATTGGCGCCAGCCAGCAGGCTGGGCTGGCCGAGCAGCGCCGCGGCGCGCTCGCCGCAGCGAGCGGCGAGGTTCTTGAGATCGGCGCCGGAACTGGGCTGAACCTCGCCGCCTATCCGCGCGAGGGCATAACACGACTGGTCTGCAGCGAGCCCAACGCAGCGATGCGTCGCCAGCTGGAGGCCCGCAGCGGTGAGGCGCCGCTAGCGGTCGAGGTCGTAACCGCCAGCGCCGAACGGCTGCCGTTCGAGGATGCCAGCTTCGATTGCGTTACCGGTACTTTGGTGCTCTGCGAAGTCACTAGCCCGGCGGCGGCGCTTGCCGAAATCGCCCGCGTGCTGCGCCCGGGCGGCCACTACCTGTTCCTTGAGCACGTTCGCAGCGCAGACGACGATCAGGCCCGGGTGCAGGACCGCTGGGCGCCGATTTGGCGCCGAGTTTCGGGTGGCTGCAACTGCAACCGCGACACATTGGCGACGATCAACGCCTCGGTGTTGACGCTCGATGAGGCTGAAATCGGCCGCTTCCCGAAGGCGCCGAAGATCGTCAAGCCGCTGCTAATCGGCAGCGCCTCACGACGCTTCGCCTGAAGCGCCCAAAGCGGCGCGAAAGTTTTCCGACCTAATTGGTAGGATTAAGCGATGATCTTTACGACAAAAGCCGAATACGGAGTGCGCCTGCTGGTTGAACTCGGCCGCCAACCGAACGACACCCCGGTCTCGCTGAAAGCGATCGCCGAGAGCGAGGGGCTGCCGCTGGCCTACCTCGAGCGGATCGTCGCGCTACTGAAGCGGGCCGAACTAGTTGAGAGCACGCGCGGCGCTCACGGCGGCTACCGCCTTGCCCGCGACCCGGCGAGCGTGACGATGGATCAGGTCGTCGTAGCACTCGAAGGTTCGGTCTCTCCGATGTCCTGCTTCGTTGACGACAGCGACGACGGCCGCGTGCTCTGCTCGCACGTCGAAGACGGCGAAGCCTGCGCAACGAAGTTCCTCTGGCTACGAGTCCAAGGTGGCGTGATCGAAGCACTGCGCCGCACGACGCTGGCCGAATTGGTGGCCTTTTCGCTCAAGCAGGATGAAGCCCAAACACCAGCCCCACTTGGTAGCGCTCTGCCACTGCACAGCGCTGCCTGAAATCCAAACCACTACGCACGACCGGAGACCATGCCCGAATTAGAGATCAGCAATCTGCACGTAAGCGCCGGCGACAAGGAGATCCTCAAAGGGGTCGACCTGACAGTTGAAGCCGGCGAAGTTCACGCTTTGATGGGTCCCAACGGCTCGGGCAAGAGCACGCTCGCCAACGTGATCATGGGCAACCCGGCGTTCGAAGTGACGCAAGGAACGATCGTCTTTCGCGGCGAGGAGATCACTGAAGCCTCACCCGATGAGCGCTCGCTGCTGGGCCTCTTCATGGCCTTTCAGTACCCGGTCGCGATCCCAGGGGTTACGGTCACCAAGTACCTGAGGATGGTTATCAACGCCCACCGCCGGGCCCGCGGCGAGGACGAGATCTCGCTGAAAGACTTCCGCCAAGTTGTCGAGCATGCGATGGAGATGACGGAGGTAAACCGCGAGTTCTCAAAGCGCTACCTCAACGACGGCTTCTCCGGCGGCGAGAAGAAGCGGCTTGAGATTCTTCAGCTGGCGCTGCAGCGGCCGAACGTTGCGATTCTCGACGAGACCGATTCAGGGCTCGACATCGACGCGCTCAACGTCGTCGCTGAGGGTGTCAACACGGTCAACACGCAGAGCGGCGCGGGCGTCCTGATCATCACCCACTACCAGCGGATTCTGCACCTCGTCAAGCCGAGCCGCGTATCGATCATCGCTGACGGAAAGATCGTCACCGAGGGTGGCCCTGATCTGGTTGATCAGCTGGAGAGCGAGGGCTACGGCTGGATTACCGCCGACAACGAGCTGGCGGAGCGGGCATCGGCCTGATGACGACGGCCTCGCAAACTGCGCTGGCGCTCGACTTCCCAATCCTCGGGCAGGAGGGGTTGGTCTACCTCGACAGCGCTGCGACATCGCAGAAGCCGCGCGTCGTTTTGGAGGCGCTCGACGATTTTCTCGGCCACCACAACGCCAACGTTCACCGCGGCGTCTACCCGCTGGCGATCGATGCCGACGACCGTTTTAGTTTCGCCCGCGAGCAGATTGCAGCCTTCGTTGGCGCCGAGCCAGCGGCGACGATAATCACCAAGAACGCCACCGAGGCGATCAACCTTGTGCGCTACTCGTGGGGGCCGGGGCATGTCGGCGCCGGCGACGCCATCGTCCTGACAGAGGCCGAGCATCACTCCAACATCGTTCCTTGGCAGCAGCTCTGCCAGCAGGTCGGTGCCGAGCTGCGCTGGCTTGAAGTTGATCAAGAAGGGCTAATTAGCCTCGACCAGCTTGACGAGTTCCTCGCCGACGGCCGCACCAAGCTGGTTGCCGTCACGCACTGTTCAAATGTGCTCGGCACGATCAACCCTGTCGAAGAGATTGTCGCCCGCGCCCGCGCCGCCGGAGCTGCGAGCCTGATTGACGGCAGCCAGGCGGTGCCCCAGATGCCGGTTGACTTTGGGGCGATCGGCGCCGACTTCTACGTCTGGACCGGCCACAAGGCATACGGCCCGACCGGCATCGGTCTGCTTCACGGCCGCCGAGAGCTACTTGAGCAGATGCCACCATTCCTCACCGGCGGCAGCATGATCAAGCAGGTCTCAGTTGACGAGACAAGCTTCAACGAGCTTCCGTTCAAGTTTGAGGCCGGTACGCCGCCGATCGCTGAAACCGTCGCGCTCGGCGCCGCCGTTGAGTTCATCTCAGAGCTCGGCATCGAGCGCGTCCGCGCCCACGAGGAGGCGATTACGGCCTACGCGCTGAGCGCGCTGCGCCAGATCCCCGGCCTCACAATTCAAGGCCCGCCGCTGGCGCAGCAGCGTGGCGCCCTCGTCAGCTTCACGCTCGACTGCGCCCATCCCCACGACGTCGCTGAGATCCTTGGCCGCGATCAGGTGTGCGTTCGGGCTGGTCACCACTGCACTCAGCCGCTGATGAAGAAGCTTGGCGTAAGCGCAACGACGCGCGCCTCGTTCGCCGTCCATAACTCAACCGATGACGTAGACGAGCTAGTTACAAGCCTCGGCCGCGTAATCGAGATTTTTTCAGGGCGCTAATGGACGACGCGCTCTACCGCGAAGAGATCCTCGAGCACTACAAGCGCCCGCACAACTTCGGGCCGATGGAAGCTCCCGACCGCGAATCGTTTGACACCAACCCGCTCTGCGGCGACGAGCTGCGCGTGATGCTGAAGGTCGATGACAACGACGTCGTCGAAGCGGTTCGCTTCGAGGGCCACGGCTGCGCGATCAGCCAAGCCTCAGCCTCGATGATCTCCGACGAGGTCACCGGGATCAAGCTCGACGACCTCGCGCGGCTCGATCGCAGCGCGGTACTTGACCTTCTGGGGATCGACATTTCGGCAACACGGATGAAGTGCGCGCTGCTCTCGCTGAAGGTGCTCAAGAGCGCCGCGATCGGCACGCTCGCAGACTGGGAGCCCGATACGGCCGAAGCTGTACGCCCGGCTGGGGGCACGCAGCTGTGAGCGCTCTACTAGATGTTTGCCCGCTCGACGAGCTCGCGCCCGGCAGCTGCCTCGTCGTCGAATGGGAGGGCGATCCGATCGGCGTCTTCAACTGCGACGGCGAGATCCTCGCGATGGAGGATCGCTGCTCCCATGACGGCGCGCCGCTCGCCGAAGGCATTCTTGACGCCGAGAACCGCATGATCGAATGCCCGCGCCACGGCGCAATCTTTGACCTTCGCAGTGGTATCCCAACGACGCTTCCCGCGTATCTCCCTGTAGAGACATTTCCCGTCGTGATTGAAGACGGACTAATCAAGATCGAGGTGGACTGAACGATGGCTAACCCAGAGCAGACCCGAGTCCCATTGACAACCGAAGAGGAGGGGCTAAAGGACCTAAACGACGATTACACCGAGCGCTACGGCTTCCACGACGCTGAGAACTACCTCTTCAAGGCGCCGAAGGGGCTGACGCGCGAGCTGGTCGAAAAGATCTCAGAGTTCAAGAACGAGCCACAATGGATGCGCGAGTTCCGCCTCAAGTCGCTCGACCACTTCCTCGCTCGCGAGATGCCGACTTGGGGATCACCGCTGCTGGCTGAAGTTGACTTCGACAACATCCATTATTTCGTGCGCGCTTCGGAGCGGCCAGAGCGCTCGTGGGACGACGTCCCCGAAGATGTCAAGAAGACCTTCGACCGGCTCGGTATTCCAGAGGCCGAGCGCAGCTTCCTCGCCGGAGTTGGCGCGCAGTACGAATCCGAGGTCGTCTACCACCAAGTCAACAAGGATCTTGAGGATCAGGGCGTGATCTTCCTCGACATGGATTCGGCGCTGCGCGATCACGAGGACTTGGTGCGTGAGTACTTCGCGACGATCATCCCCGCCAACGACAACAAGCTCGCCTCGCTCAACAGCGCGGTCTGGTCGGGAGGCTCGTTCGTCTACGTGCCGCCGGGCGTCCAGGTCGAGATGCCGCTGCAGGCCTACTTCCGGATCAACACCGAGAACATGGGCCAGTTCGAACGGACGATCATCATCGCCGACGAGGGTTCCTACGTGCACTACGTTGAGGGCTGTACTGCGCCGACCTACTCGAGCGATTCGCTGCACTCCGCTGTCGTCGAGCTGATCGCCAAGCCGGGCGCTCGGATTCGTTACACGACGGTTCAGAACTGGTCGCAGAACGTCTTCAACCTCGTCACCAAGCGCGCCGTCGCTGAGAAGGACGCGACCGTTGAGTGGGTCGACTGCAACCTCGGTTCGAAACTGACGATGAAGTACCCGAGCGTCTACCTGATGGGTGAGCGCGCGCACGGCGAAATCCTTTCGATCGCCTTCGCTGGCAAGGGGCAGCACCAGGACGCGGGCGGCAAGATCGTCCACGTCGCGCCCAACACGACCTCCAACATCTTCGCTAAGTCGATCTCCAAAGGCGGCGGGCGCTCCAGCTACCGCGGTCTGCTCGAGGTCGCCAACGGAGCCCGCGGATCAAAGTCGAAGGTCGTCTGCGACGCGCTGCTGCTCGACGACGAGAGCCGGTCCGACACCTACCCGACAATTCGGATCGGCGAGGACGAAGTCGATGTTGGTCACGAGGCGACCGTTTCGAAGGTCGGCGACGAGCAGCTCTTCTACCTGATGAGCCACGGCATCTCTGAGGAGGAGGCCGGCAAGTTGATCGTCAACGGCTTCATCGAGCCGATCGTCAAGGAGCTGCCGATGGAGTACGCGGTTGAGATGAATCGCCTGATCGAGCTGCAGATGGAAGGTTCAATCGGATGACGCAGGCCGTTGTCGAAACACAGTTTCTGGCCGACCGCCGCGCCGCAGCCGCGTCCGCGCTCGCTGCGCTTGAGCTGCCGAGCTTCCGCGGCGTTGATGGCTGGGAGTTCACGCCGATTCAAGGCCTTGAGCTCGATTCGTTCGCGCCAGCCCCAGCCGGCGAGAGCGCCGCTGGGCTGCTGGAACTCGATTCAGCAAACGCGATCCGCCCGAGCAGCGACGACCCAGGCCCTGGCGCCGCCGTGGTGATGGGGCTGGCGGCAGCCGCTGAGTGCTACCCCGAAGTTGTTGAGAAGCACCTCGGAACCGTCGTCAAAGACGCCGAAAGCCCGTTCGTTGCTCGCAACGAGGCGCTCTGGAGCGACGGCCTTCTGATCTACATCCCTAAAGGCGTGGAGGTCGGCGCGCCGATCATCGTCAACACGGTTCACGAAGTTGCTGGCAGCGCGCTGCATTGGCGCCTATTGGTAGTGCTCGAAGAGGGCGCAAAGGCTGAGGTCTGGCACCAGACGCTGTCGGCTGACGCTGAGGCGGAAGGGCTCGTCAATGGCGTCGTCGAGCTGGTCGTCGGCGCGGGAGCGAAGCTGCGCTTCGTCGACGCCCAGAGCCTCAGCGAAAGCAGCTGGGTCTTCGGTTCGCAGCGAGCTGTGGTCGAACGCGATGCGTCGCTCGACTGGATCACGCTTGGCTTCGGTTCAGCCAACGGCAAGATCTTCCTTGAGACCAAGCTCGCCGGCCGCGGCGCCGACGCGCGCGTGACCGGCGCTTACGCGACACGCGGCCGCCAGCACCTCGACTACGACACCTTGCAGGAGCACGCAGCGCCCGATACCACCTCCGACCTCGCCTTCCGCGGCATCATCGGCGGCCGCTCACAGGCCGTCTGGCGCGGAATGATCCAGGTTGACGAAGGCGCGCAGCGGACCGACGCCTTCCAGGAATCGCGCAACCTGCTGATCGGCCGCAAGGCGCACGCCGACGCCATTCCAGGGCTTGAGATCCTCGCCAACGACGTCCGCTGCACACACGCCGCGGCGGTCGCCCAAGTAGACCCAGAGCAGCTCTTCTACCTGCGCTCACATGGCCTTGACGAGGCTGACGCGAACAGGCTGGTAGTCGAAGGCTTCCTCCACGCGCTGGTCGAGCGGTTCGAAGAAGGGCCGGTGCGCGATGCCGTCGCGGCCGCGATCGACGCCCGCCTGCAGCTTAGCCTCGCATAGCATCACTAAACGAGGCTGCTGGGCTGAGTTCGGAGCTTGCTTACAGTTGCGCCCCCCGGCGGTGATCGGTTAGCGTAGTACCACTTCATACAAGCCGTTGGCTCCCGTGCGCGCGTGGGGCCGCTGATCAGCGAAGGAGAACCAAGTTGAAGGCCAGCGAGAATCGCATCCTGACGCAAGGACCGGAGGCTGGGTGAGGTGCCGGTAGCGGGCGGTGGCGGTGTGGAACCGCTTTCCTCGGAGCAGTTTCGGGAGGTGATCGGATCGTTTGCCAGTGGAGTCACGGTAGTAACCACGACGCTTGACGGCAAAGCGCAGGGGACTACCGCTAGCGCAGTCAGCTCGCTCTCCTTAGACCCGCCGATGCTGCTGGTCTGCATCAACGAGCAGTCGGTGACCGGCAAAGCGATCCAGCAGTCTGGCGTCTTCGCGGTCAATGTCCTCAGCGAGGATCACGACCATTATGCGGAGCGTTTCGCGCGCAAGGGTGACGACAAGTTCGACGGCGTCGAGACGCATTCCGGCGATCACGGACAGCCGCTGCTTACCGGCGCCCTCGCCCATCTGGTCTGCCGCGTCTCCGAGCAGGTCTCAGCCGGTACCCACGTCGTGTTTATCGCAGAAGTGCACGAGGCGACCGCACGTCCGGGCTCGCCGCTGGCCTATTATCGAGGCAGGTTCGGTCGACTGGCTGGCGACGCTTAGGAGCGGGGCAGCTAGTAGCCGAGCTCGTCGAGCACGGATCCGCCCTTTTTTGCGGCTTTCTTTTCGTCCTCTTTTGAACGGCGCTCGCGGCGGTCCTCGTCGGTTACGAAGCGGATCGTCGCGCCAACCTTGCCGTCCTGCGCCGCTTTGAGCTGGTCGCGGCTGACGCGCTCGGAGCTGTTCTTGCGCTCCTTCTGCTTCTCGTCGCGCTCGCGGTCGCGCTGCTTGGCGGCGCGGACGCGGCCGAGCCGCTGCGAAGCCTGCTCCTTGTCGAGCGTCACAATCCAAAGATCTTCGGCCGGCGCCATCGCGACGATTGTCGCCGCCATCGCCTTGTCGATTCGCCCGGCTCCGAGCGAGCCGTTGGCTACGTTACGCGCCCGTGTCCGGTGGTCATCATCGGCCGCGATCAGCGCCGAAATGTCCTGGCGCTCCTTGGTTGCCAGAACCGCGAATGAGGCACGGATCGCCTGCTGTGCTCCAAACAGATCGATCGTCGCCTTCGAGGCTGCGCGCAGCTCCTCGATCGGTAGCTGACCACGCGTCTTTGGCGGCGGTGGCGGCCGCTTGCGGCGCTCCCTGCTTTTGCCCTTCGGCTTCTTCGGCTTAGCCTTCGGCTTCTCTGTCGGTGGCGCGGATTCCGCGGCCGCCACCTCTGGCTCGGCGACTGCCTCTGCGGCGGCCGACGCTTCGCTCGTCGCAGAGACGCTTTCGTCCTCGGCGGCGATTTGGGGCTCGGCTGTTGGCTCTTCGCTGCTCATTACGACCTCTGAGGCTAGCGCGCGGGCAGCGACGAGAGCGCCTCGCCTAGCTGATCGGCGCTCTGAAAACTGATCCCCAGCGCGTGAACGTGGCGGTAGCGAATCACGCCCTCTTCGTCGACGATCAGCGCGGCGCGGCGCGTTCCAAGTACGGGCGCGCTGAGCCCGTAGAGCTTTGCGACCTGTTGGTCCACGTCGGCGAGCAGTGGGACCGTAAGCGAATTGCTGGCGATGAACTCTTCGTGCGAGACGAGGCTCTGGTGCGAGATTCCGACGACGGTCGCGCCGAGGGCGCTTATTTCGTCGCTGTCGTCGCGGTAGGAGCAGAACTGCTTCGTGCAGACCGGCGTGTTATCACCGGGGTAGAAGAGCAGCACTACCCGTTCGCCTCGATGCTCCGAGAGGCGAAAAGTGCCGTCCGTGCCGGGCAGCTCAAAGTCCGGGGCCGGGCTACCGACCTGCGCCCTCTTGGCCATCGGTGAGAGAGTATGCCAGTGGCCCGCGAATGGATCGAGACTCACGCCGCGCGGATCGCGGCCACCGCAGAGCGCGAGACCGAGGCGCTCGTTGCGGTCTCCTCACCATCGGGCGATGCCCGCGCCGCTGAGCAGATCGTCGCCGTTGCCGCGGCGCTGGCTCCCGCTGGTGCAAGGATCGAACGCCTAGCCTGCTCAACTCCTGAGTGCGCACCTGATCTTCTGGTCTCCGTCGACGGCATAGGGGAGGCACGAATCCTGCTCGTAGGTCACCTCGACACGGTCGTCGCGCACGAGGCCTTCTTCGCGCCACGGCGCAGCGGCCACCACCTAGTCGGCCCGGGCACAGCCGACATGAAGGGCGGCGTCGCGCTGGCGCTCGGTGCCCTGCGCGCGCTTGGCGAGCGAGCGGAGCTTGGTGAAGCGGCGCTCTTGCTGGTCAACGATGAGGAGTGGCGCAGCGGCCGGTTCGTTCACACCGAGCGCTTCGCCGACTTCGACGCCTGCCTCTGCTTCGAAGCCGGCGCTCGCAGTGATGGCGGCGATGATGCCGTCGTCGTGCGCCGCAAAGCGGCCGGGACGCTGAAGCTGATCGCCCACGGTCGAGCCTCGCACAGCGGCAGCGCTCCCGAGCAAGGGATCAGCGCACTACTCGCACTGGCCGAGGCGGCGCAGATCGTCGCTTCGCTGAGCGACCCCGATGGCCCCGAGAGGTTGACAGCGGTACCTACGATTCTGCGCAGCGGTGACGCGATCAACGTCGTCCCCGCGGTCGGCGAGCTGCTCTGCGACCTGCGCGCCGACAGCCTCGCCGCACTGGAGGCTGTAGAAGCGGCGATCCCGGATCAGATCGGCGGCGCTTCGATCGAGATTGTGCGCCAGCGCGCCTGGCCGGGGATGGACAGCAGGCAGCAGACCGCGCCGCTGCTTGCTGCCGCCTCGGAGCTGCTGGGGCGGCCGATCATCGCCAGCGAGCGCGGCGGAGCGAGCGATGCGAGCCACTTCGCCGCGGCGATAAAACTGACGATTGATGGCCTCGGGCCCTGCGGAGAGCATTCACACCACCCCGACGAGCGAATCGAGCTGGATTCGCTTCTTCCCCGCTCAGAGCTAGTTTTGGCGCTCCTTGACGCCGTTCTGACCGGCGCAGCAGGCTAGGTTGACGTAATCCATCGCAGGACTTCGCTATGCTCCCCCGAACGAAGTAGCCACGCCGAATCTCTGCAGTCCAAGGAGTGCAGAGAGCGGGGGAACCAAAGGCCCTAAAAAGCCCGGGGCGAATCGTCACCAAAGCGTGATGTAGCGCGGCCCTTTTTCGCGCGAGCCCGACAGCTAACCCCGCAGGCACTCAAAAGAGGGGGTTCCCCGTCATTCACAAGATACGAAAACAATTCATCGCCACCGTCTTAGCGATCCTGCTGGTTCCGGCAGCGAGCGCTGCGGCAACGACGACGCAGCTGGCGGTTAGCGCCCCAACGCCGCTGCCGAAGATTCACAGCAAGACTTTGCGCACTGGAGCGACCGGCGCCGACGTTACGGCGCTGCAGCAGCTCCTCAACCGGGTCGGGATCGCCGTTCCGGTCACCGGCAACTACCAGACCGAAACTGCGAAGGCCGTGCGCAAGTTCCAGTTTGTCGCCCAGCTCGCCGTCAGCGGCGTTGCCAGCACTGGCACAATCAAAGCTCTCGTCGTATCGGCCCGCGGGCCCCGCTCGGTCGACTCCAGCGGTGGCGCCAATGTTGGCAGCGACCCAAGCGTCACGAAGAAGCTCGGTAAACGGTTGCCACTCGTTCTGGGAATGAGTGGCCGCGACGTGCGCGAGCTACAGACCTACCTGCGCCGCGCCGGTGACAAGCGCGCACCTGTTCCTACCGGCGAGTTTGGCCCGATGACGGTTGCTGCAATCAAGCGCTTTGAGGCTAAGCAGAAGCGTGTCAGAGACGGCATCGCTGACGCCGGCGACGTTTATGCGCTGCGGATCGAAGTTGGTCAGGACGCATCGCCCGGTGGTTCAGGCGATCCTGTCGGCGACGACATTCCGGCTTCGCTGGTGCCTGGCAATCGGGCGCGCATAACGAGCGGCGGCATTGCGATTGCGCCTGAGAACGCGCCGATTGAAGTTCAGAGGATCATCGCTGCCGGCAACAAAATCGCCTTCAAGCCGTACCTCTGGGGCGGCGGCCACGGCAAGTGGGAAGACAGCGGCTACGACTGCTCCGGCTCGGTCAGCTACGCGCTGCGCGGCGCCGGCCTGCTGAAAAGCCCTGAGGCTTCATACGGCTTCTTCGGCTACGGCTCGCCTGGCAAGGGCGAGTGGGTGACCATCTACACGAACTCCGGTCACATGTATATGACCGTCGCCGGCATCCGCTTCGACACCAGTGGCCGCGGCAGCAACGGTTCGCGTTGGCAGACTCAGATGCGCTCCTCGAGTGGCTTCAAGATTCGCCACCCGAACGGCCTCTAGCCGCTACTAATCATCGGCGCGCGGCCCCTCGCGGTCGCGCTTCTGCTGCGAGCGCTCGCGCTTCTCTTTGAGCCGTCGCTCCTTCGCGCCCTTCGATGGGCGCGTCGGGCGGCGACTTTTTCGCAGCTTCAGCCCCTCGCGCAGTTTCTCGCGTAGCCGCTCGACCGCCAGCTCGCGGTTGCGCGCCTGGCTGCGCTCGTCCTGAGCGACGGCGCGCACTAGCGGGCCGCCGCAGCGCTCCGTGATTAGCTCGCGCTGCCGCGCGCTGAGCGACTCTGACTCGCGCACGTCAAAGATCGCTTCAACGCGCGAATCGGTCACGTTGGCGTGCTGGCCACCGGGCCCTGAGGAGCGGCTGGTGCGGAACTGGATCTCGCGCAGCGGAATCGCGAGGCCTCCGTTGATCACAATCGGGTCGTCCACGGCAGTGATGCTACGCAGCGCCGCTGACTACTCTGTCGGTATGACCGATACAGCCAGCGACGCGTACTCAATCCCGCAGGAGTTCGTTGACTTCCGCGACACGATCCGCCAGATCGCGCAGGAGCAGATCGCGCCGCGCGCGCACGACATCGACGCCAGCGCCGAATACCCGTGGGACATCCGCAAGCTGCTGGCAGAGAACGACATCCTCGGCCTGCCGTTCGAGGTCGAGCACGGCGGCACTGGCACCGGCTCGTTGATGCTGAATATTGCGATCGAACAGATCGCTATGTCCTGCGCCTCCTCCGCGCTGATCTTGATGGTCCAGGATCTCGGAACGCTGCCGATTCAACTGTTCGGAAGCGACGAGCAGAAGCAGCGCTTCCTGCCCGCTTGCGCGAGCGGGGAGAAATCGCCGGCCTTTGCCCTCTCGGAGCCTGAGGCCGGCTCCGACCCGGGTTCAATGCGCACGACCGCCAAGCGTGACGGTGACGAGTGGGTGCTCAACGGCTCGAAGAACTGGATCACCAACGCTGGCGTTGCCGACTTCTACGTCGTGATGGCCTCGACCGACCGTGAGAACCGCCGCATTGGCGCGTTCATCGTCGAAGCTGACCGCGAAGGGCTCTCGATCGGCAAGCTCGAGAAGAAGATGGGGATCAAAGGCTCTCCGACCGGCTCGCCGATCTTCGACGACGTGCGAATCCCGCTGGAGAACGTGATCGGTGACCCCGAGAAGGGGCTCGGCATCGCGCTGGGCGTGCTCGAGCGCACACGGCTCGGCGCCGCCGCGCAGGCGGTCGGCATCGCCCAAGGCGCAATCGACTACGCGAACGCCTACGCGAAGGAGCGGATTACCTTCGGCAAGCCGATCCACGAGCATCAAGGAATCGCCTTCAAGCTGGCCGAGATGGAGGCTCGCACGGCCGCTGCACGCGAGCTGACCTACCGCGCCGCCGCGGCCGCCGACCGCGACGAGCCAGGGCTGGCGAAGCTGACCTCGATGGCCAAGCTGATCGCCTCTGACACCGCGATGTGGGTTACGACCGAGGCCGTGCAGGTGCTCGGCGGTTACGGGTACGTCAGCGAGTACCCGGTCGAGCGAATGATGCGCGACGCCAAGATCACTCAGATTTACGAGGGAACGAACGAGATCCAACGGATCGTGATCTCGCGGGCGATGCGGTAAGGCGCGAAGGCTGCGATGCCAACGCTCTCACGCATCGCCATTGCATCGCTCGTCGCGCTGGCGGCCGGGATCTCCACGTCGGTCTTGCTCGGCGGCCTCAGCAGCAATCCAACCTTTCACCTGATTCAGATCGTCGCACTTGGCGTCTTCGGCGTGGCGGTGATCTTCGGTGGCGCAGTGCTGATCGCCTTCCGCCTATCCGATTACACCGCGCCCGAATCAGAACTGGAGTTTGAGGCGCTTGTCGTTGAGAGTGAGCGCCTCGCGCGCGAGGGGCTGGCAGTTGAGCCGGATGAGGACGAGTTTCTTGACCTTGACCCCTTCAACGACGAGGACTTTGAGGAGCTTGTACGCGACGCACTTGACGATCTGCCGGAGCTACTCCGCGAGGCGCTGGCGCGCAACGTTGCCGTCGTGATCTCAAACGGCGGCCGCCGCCAGCGCGCCTACGGCCTCTACCAGGGCGACGGCGCTACGCGCGACAACTACCCCGACCGAATCATCATCTTCCGCGACACGCTGCGCCGCGACTTCGGCCACGACCCGGCGCTGCTGCGC
>CAMDBT010000003.1 GCA_945889475.1 Bifidobacterium breve | reverse complement strand
GCCCACGTGTTACTCACCCGTTCGCGGCTCTGCCCCAGACCGAAGTCTGGTTCGTCGCCCCACTTGCATGTGTTAAGCACGCCGCCAGCGTTCGTCCTGAGCCAGGATCAAACTCTCCATAAAGTACATCGACTTCAGGCCCGAAGGCCCTTACTCGAATGTTTGAGAGTTTGCCATGACCTACTGCTACGGCACCTCGTACACGGGGTGCCGCGGTCTTGACTGGTTACTACTCAGACCGCCACGTGGCCAGCACAGCCGGCCACCGGCGGTTCGAACCTGGACGCACATCCGGGTCAGGTGTTCAGACCCGGAGGTACGCATGCTGTTGAGTTTTCAAAGACCGACACACCCGTACGGGAAGGGGATTCCTTCTCGAGGGGCGCCCAGCGACGGAGCGCTGGGAACCGGACCGCAGCGTGGAGCAACTTCGCCCCTACTTACGATCGCTCGGAATCATAGCAGGAAAGCGGCCGCTTTACGGCTCTAACTCGAACCGCTTGAAGCGTCTCCGGCCGATCTGAACGACCGCGTCGGACAAGAGCCCCGGATCAACGTCAAGCTGCTTCGCATCTAGCACGGCGCCATCGACCTTGACGCCGCCCTGTTCGACTAAACGGCGGGCCTCTGAGCGCGAAATTCCGAACGCGTCGGCCAGCGCCGCGGGCAGATGAACGGCCCCGTCGGGGGCTGAGAAGGCGAAGCTTTCGAGCTGCTCTGGGGTCTCGTGGTCGACGAACTGGCTGACGAATTGAGCTTCCGCCGCATCGGCCGCGCCGCTGCCGTGAAAACGTTCGACGATTGCTTTCGCTAGCGCGACCTTTGCGTCACGCGGACCGATGCCGTCGGCCGGCGCTGGGATCGCTAGCAGCGCGAACCAGTTCTCCATCGCTTCGTCCGGCAGGCGCATCGTACGTCCAAACATCTCGTCGGCGCTGGCTTCGATCGCGATTTCGTTGCCCTTCGTCTTCGACATCTTCTCCACGCCGTCAATGCCGGTCAGGATCGGCATCGTCAGCACGGCTTGCTCAGGCAGCCCGTAGTGGCGCTGAATGTCACGGCCGAGCAGGATGTTGAAGGTCTGGTCGGTGCCGCCGATCTCCACGTCGGCCTGAATGGCGACTGAGTCGTAGCCCTGCATTAGCGGGTAGAGCAGCTCCAGCAGCGAGATCGGTGTGCCGCCCTTGTAACGGTTTGCGAAGTCCTCGCGCTCAAGCAGCTGGGCCACCGTGGTCGTGCGCAGTAGCGCCAACAGCTCAGCCGTCGGCATCTCAAGCCACTCGCTGTTGAACCGCAGCTCGTAGCGGTCCGGGTCGCGGTCGAGGATCTGGCCAGCCTGGGCCTCGTAGCTGTTCGCGTTGGCGATGATCTCTTCGTCGCTCAGCACCGGTCGGGTCTCGGATCGCCCGCTTGGATCGCCGACGCGAGCGGTGTAATCGCCGACAATCAGAACGACGCGGTGGCCCAGATCTTGGAACTCCCGCAGCTTCGTCAGGACGACCGTGTGGCCGAGATGGATGTCGGGCGCGGTCGGATCGAGACCGAGCTTGACGCGCAACTGCCGCCCCTCTTTCTCTGCGAGTGCGAGCTTCTCTTCCAGCGAGCCGGCCGGAAGCTCCTCCGCACCATTGCGGTTGAGCTGGGCTGATTTCGAAGCGGCGGATTCCATCGGAGCCAATGCTAGTCTGAGCAGAGAGCAGGACGCCTTCACGATCAGGGACCTAGTGCGCAGCTTGATCGTGTTCAGGCCGCTCCGAGGCGAGCCGCTCCTTAGCGAACGACAGATGACCGACGAACAGGACGAGAATCCAACTGCCGGCGTCGACGCCGACGTCGAGTCGCCCCAACCAAGGGTTCGAAAGCCGCGCGTAAAGCGCCTCAGGCTGCTGCTGATCGCGCTACCGCTGGCGGCGTTGGCGCTCGTTGCGACCGCCTTCGGAATGATGATGGCGGTTGCCTCCGAGCTACCGAATCTTCAGAGCTCGAACGGCTTCAAATCGGCTCGCAATTCGGTTCTACTCGACGCCTTGGGCAGACCGCTCGGGATCCTAAAGAGCAGTCGAAACAGGGTTCTAATCCCCTATTCGGAGATTTCACCGTTCATGCGCAGCGCCGTGATTTCGGTCGAGGATCAACGCTTCTATGAGAATAACGGCGTCGATCCGCGCGGAATCATGCGCGCATTTGTGCAGGACACAATCGTCGGCGGGGCAAGGCAAGGTGGCTCGACGATCACGCAACAGTTCGTCAAGAACGCGCTCGGAGCACAGAACCAGCGGACGGTGACGCAGAAGCTGCGCGAGTCGGCGCTGGCATACCACCTAACACGCAAGTGGTCGAAGGAGAAGATCCTCAGCGAATACCTCAACTCGATCTACTTCGGTAACGGCGCCTACGGGATCGAGTCAGCTGCGCGGGTCTACTTTGGCCGCGACGCAAACCACGTCGGCTGCGGTGTCAAAGAGAGGCCCTGTGCTTCGGAGCTAAGTGTCGCCGAGGCGGCACTGCTGACTGCGGTGATTGCCAACCCGTCCGCTTTCGACCCTGTCGCGCGCCCCGAAGCCGCGCTGCAACGGCGCAACGTGGTGCTCGGCAAGATGCGTGATCAAGGACGGATCAAGGCGAGCGAACACGACGGAGCCGTTGCCGAAGGACTTCCCGCACTTGTCGTCCCCCCATCTGTCGATACGAAAGCGCCCTACTTCACAACTTGGGTAAGCCAGCAGCTGGTCGATCACTTTGGCGTTCGGCGCGCGTTTGAGGGCGGTCTGCGAGTGCGGACCTCGCTTGACCTTGACTTCCAGCAAGCTGCTGAGCAGGCGATCAATCAGAACCTAGGTGATCCAGATGGGCCCTCAGCGGCTCTCGTCGCGATCGACAACAAGACCGGTGAGGTCAAGGCGATGATCGGTGGTCGCGACTACCAGGTGCGTCCCTTCAACCTCGCGACCCAAGGTCAGCGCCAGCCGGGCTCGACGGTCAAACCGTTCATTCTGGCCGCCGCGCTGCGCAAGGGCTACGGGCTCGGCTCGGTCTGGGAGTCGCGCAAGCGCGTCTTCGACGTGCCGGGAGACGATGGAGAGAAATTCACCGTCAACAACTTCGACAATATCTACTCCGGCAGCCGCGATCTGGGGTCGGCCCTAACGGTTTCTGACAACGCCGTTTTTGCTGCCGTTGGACTGGACGTCGGGACTGAGCGAGTCGCGAAACTGATCACCAAGATGGGCGTTCGTTCGCCCGTTTCGACTAATCCGGCGATGACACTGGGCGCCTTCAGGCAGGGCGTCTCGGTGCTCGATTGGGCACACGCCTTCCAGAGTTTTGCCGCCGGTGGCAAACGGATCTCGGGAACGCTTGGTGCTCCTGAACGGGGGCCGGTTGGGATTGAAGATGTCACTGACGTGACTACCGGCGAGCCGATCGCTCGAAACCGTCTTCGTGGCAAGCGAGTGATCTCGGCCGAGGTCGCACAGGCGGTCACTGGTCAGATGCAGGCCGTAGTCAACTCAGGAACCGGTCGCGAAGCGCAGTACGGCGGCTTCGCAGCCGGCAAGACCGGCACAACGGAAAACTTTGGCGACGCCTGGTTTGTCGGATTCACCGAGCGCTACACGATCGCGGTCTGGGTCGGCTACGCCGACCGCACGCAGCCGATGAAGACCGAATACGAAGGCAACCCGGTCGTCGGCGGCACGTTCCCAGCGGTAATCTGGCACGACTTCGTAGTACAGATTCAGGCGCTCCTCCAGCGCCGGGCCGAGAACAAGAATGCCGATGCTCTGACCGACAGCGGCGGCGGCGCGGCGCCGGGCACGTTTGATTCGAGCGGCGACGGCACCGGTGATGGTGGCAACTACGGTGGTGGTGTAAACGACGGGGCCGGCAACGACGGGGGCGGCGGCGATGGTGGGACCCCGACTCCAGCTCCAGACCCAGAACCGACCCCAGCTCCAGCTCCAGCTCCGCCGCCATCGAATGGCGGTGGCGGCGCAGCGGCACCGTCGGAATAGCCTCCGCCCAGCTGCTAGCCGAGCAGTTCGCGCGCCGCGGCTAACTGTTCCCTGACGCGGGCTAGCGCGGTGCCGCCCTCGCTGGCTTTCGACTCGAGCCAGCCGTCCTGGGCCAGAAGGGCGATCGCTTCATCGTCGAGTTCGGGGCTATAGCTCTGCAGCTGTTCGAGTGACAGAGAGCTGAGCTGGCGATCGGCGGCGAGCGTCTCGCGAACCATCTGGCCGACGATCTCGTGGCTCTGGCGGAACGGCACGCCGCGTCGCACGAGCAGATCGGCGAGATCGGTTGCAGCGATCATTCCGTCCGCTGCGGCGGCGGCCATTCGCTCGCGCTCGAAGCTCGCCCCTTCAATCATTCCGCGAGCTGCGGCGAGCGTTAGCTGCATCGTGTCGACAGCGTCAAAGAGGTACTCCTTGTCCTCCTGCATGTCTTTGTTGTAGGCGAGCGGTAGCCCGTGAAGTACCCCTAGGAACGAGCTGAGGTCGCCGACGACGCGGGGCGCCTTGGCCCGAAGCAGCTCGCCAGCATCGGGGTTCTTCTTCTGCGGCATCCGCGACGATCCGCTGGTCCAACGGTCCGGCAGTTCAACGAAACCGAATTCCTGACTCGACCAGAGCACCAGCTCGCCGCCGAGCCGTGATAGGTGCGTGGCGCAGAGCGCGGCTGCCGAGAGATAGTCGACGACGAAGTCGCGGTTACTGACGGCGTCGAGCGAGTTCGGTGAAACGCCTTCGAAGCCAAGCTCGTCGGCGACGCGCCGGCGGTCGGTGTTGAAGTTCACGCCCGCCAAAGCCCCGGATCCGAGCGGAAGCAAAGTGCACTGTGAGGCTACAAACTCGAAACGCTGACGGTCGCGCTGGAGCATCCAGACGTAGGCCAGAAGATGGTGCGAGAGATAGACCGGCTGTGCGCGCTGAAGGTGCGTGTACCCAGGCAGCGGCCAATCAAGGTGCGCCTCGGCGGCGTCGGTCAAAGCTGCGATCAACCGCTCTATTTCAATTATCGTGTCGGCGGCTGCCTGCCGCGTAAAGAGCGCAAGATCGGTCGCCACCTGATCATTGCGCGAGCGCGCAGTGTGGATCCGCCCCCCGGCCTCGCCGGCGATTTCACTGACGCGCCGCTCGATCGCCATGTGAATGTCTTCGTCGCTCGCCTCGAACGGGAAAAGACCAGCTTCCAACTCCCCCTCGACGGCCGTCAGCGCGTCGGTAATCAGGCCCGCGTCTTCGGCGCTGATGATCCCCTGCGCAGCGAGCATCGAGACGTGAGCGCGCGACTGCGCGACGTCGAACGGCCAAAGCCGGCTGTCAACGTCAAGCGAGCGATTGATCGCGTCGAAATCTGGGTCTGGCGGTTCACCGAAGCGGTTCATTGCCCGGCGAGTCTAGGTCTGCCCGAGCGTCTCGCGCAGCGCTGCACAGACCCGTTCAACTTGGCCGCTAGTCAGCTCGGGGAAAAACGGCAGCGCGATCGACTGTGATGCAACCGCCTCGCAGACCGGGAACTCTCCCTCTCTGTGGCCGAACTTCTCCCTGTAATAGGCCATCAGGTGGATCGCGGGTAGGTACGGCTTGCTCTGAACTCCAAGCTCCGCTAAACGCCGGATCGCTGCGTCGCGCTCGACCGTCTGCGGCAGCTGAACGACAAAGACAAACCAGCCGCGACGCTCTTCGCCACGGTCGGCGCAGGGCAATGTCAAGCCCTCGATCCCGCCTAGCCCTTCGTAGTAGAGCTGCGCGACACGTTGACGGGCAGCGATCATCTCGTCGAGTCGTGCGAGCTGCACGATCCCTAGGGCGCAGGCGATGTCGCTAAGACGGAAGTTGAAGCCGAGTCGCTCGTGGTCGAGCCAATCCATGTCGGGAGCGCGGCCCTGATTGCGCTCCGAATCAATGCGTTGCTTCACTTCCTGATCGCCGACGCAGACCATTCCGCCCTCTCCAGTGGTGATCTGCTTGTTGGCATAGAAGCCAAAGACGGCAGGATGGCCACGGCCACCGACCGTTCGGCCATCCGCGTAGCGCGCACCGAGCGCCTCGCAAGCGTCCTCAACGATTGGCAGACCGAGCTCCTCGAGTGGCTCCATAGAGGCCGGGTAGCCGAAGATGTGGACCGGCAGGATTGCGGTCGTTCGCTGCGTAACTGCGGCCGCGGCGGCGTCGGGATCGAGCGTTAGCGTGACTGCATCGACATCGGCGAATACCGGCGTTGCTCGCTCCATCACGCAGACGTTGGCGCTGGCAACGAATGAGAGCGGTGACGTAACAACCTCGTCGCCGTCGCTCACGCCGCTCGCCCGCAGCGCCAATTGAAGGCCTGCGGTCCCACTCGACACAGCGCTGGCGTAGGGAGCGTTGACACGGCTAGCGAAGGCCTGCTCGAAGCTGCCCACGCGCGGACCCAGCGAGAGCTGCCCGGAGCGGAGAACTTCGATTACGGCCTGCTCCTCGGCCTCACCGATAGACGGTCTGGCGAGAGGGATCGGCTCGGCCATCGCTAGCTCTCGGCCTTGCGTCTACCTGGCTGTTGCGGGAACTCAAGCGAGTCGACGAGGGCCTGCCAGGAGGCCGCGATCACGTTCTCGCCAACGCCGATGGTGCCCCAAACACGCTCGCCGTTGGAGGCGTCGATCAGTACTCGAGTGACGGCGTCGGTGCCGTGGCTCTCGTCGAGAATCCGGACCTTGTAGTTGACCAGTTCGACCTCGCCGACCTCTGGATGAACCTCGGTCACGGCGCTACGTAGCGCGCTGTCGAGAGCGTTTACAGGGCCATTGCCAGTTGCGCTGCGCTCGTAGCGTTTATCGCCCAACCAGATCGCGATCGTCGCCTCGCTGATGACCTCTCCCTCTGCCTGTTGCTCGACCTTGACGCGCCAGCTTTCAAGCCGAAAGAGTGGCTCGTACTGACCCGATTCGCGGCGCATAAGCAGCTCAAAGGAGCCGTCCGCGGCCTCAAATTGGTAGCCGAGGTGCTCGAGCTGCTTGACCCGTTCGACGATCCGTGCACTCGTCTCGTCGTCGAGCTCTAGGCCCGCACTCGTGCCCTTGTCGGCAATCGTTGCGCGGCCAGCGAGCTCAGAGACGATTACATCGCTGCGGTTGCCGACGTCACCGGGCTCAACGTGCTCAAAGGTGCTTGAGTCGGCGCTGACGCCGGCGGCGTGCATTCCGGCCTTGTGCGCGAAAGCGTTTTTGCCGACATACGGCTGGGCTGGATTCGGCGCCCGATTGAGCAGCTCGTCAACGAAGTGAGCGGTCTCCGTCAGCTTCGCCAGATGACCATCAGGAAGCACTTCGATTCCCATCTTCATCTGAAGGTCGGCGATGATCGTGACCAAATTGGCGTTGCCGGTCCGCTCGCCGATGCCATTTATCGTTCCTTGAACCTGAGTCGCTCCAGCTTCGATCGCGAGTAGAGAATTAGCGACCGCGCAGCCGGCGTCATCGTGGGTATGGATCCCGATCGCGAGCTCAGGCAGTGCCTCGCGAACGGCGGTTACGCCAGCCACAATCTGGTTCGGCAGCGAGCCTCCGTTGGTGTCGCAGAGAACCAACCGTTCGGTTCCGCCGTCGGCGGCCGCCCGGAGCGTTTCAATCGCATAGCCCGGATTATCAAGCCATCCGTCGAAGAAGTGTTCGGCGTCGAAGAGCACGCGCTTCCCCTGCGCGACGAGAAAGGCGATCGAATCCGAGATCATCGCGAGGTTCTCCTGCGGGGCGACCCTTACGACCTTCTCGACGTGGAGCATCGACGACTTGCCAACCAGCGTCACGATCGGCGCAATCGAGGCCGCCAAGAGCTTCAGCCCTTCGTCCTCTTCTGCCGCCGTATCGCGCCGCCTGGTCATCCCGAAAGCGACGATCTCCGCGTGCTCTAGCGGGGCGGCGGCGAGCAGCTCGAAAAGCTCAGCCTCCTTTGGGTTTGAGGCAGGAAAGCCGGCCTCAATCAGGTCGATCCCGAGCGCATCCAAACGTTCCACCACCCGCAGCTTCTCCTGCGCGGTCAAGCTCATCCCGCCGCCACCCATTCCGTCGCGGAGGGTTGCGTCGTAGAGCTGGATCGTCGAATTCATCGGCTCGCCGGTGAAGCCCCCGGCACCGGGTCGAGCCAGTCGCGGTAACGCTCGTCGCGACCATAGAGCGCATCCTCGTAGATCGCGAGCAGCGCGTTTGTGATCTCTCCAGGCTGACCGCGCCCAATCGGGCGGTCGTCTAGTTCGCGCACCGGAACCATTTCGGCAGCGGTACCGGTCAGGAAGATCTCATCGGCAATCAACAGTTCATCGGCCGCGATCTCGCGGACGACGACCTCGTGACCGAGATCGGCGGCAATCTTGATGATCGAATCGCGGGTGATGCCCTCAAGAATTGAGGAGGTCATCGGCGGCGTGTAGATCACGCCGTCGCGGACGACGAAGATGTTCTCGCCGGTCCCTTCGCAGACGTTGCCAACATGGTCGAGCAGCAACGCCTCGTCGTAGCCGGCGTTGTGCGCCTCGACCTTCGCGAGGATGCTGTTGAGATACTGGCCGCCAGCCTTGGCGTGCGGGATCAACGTCTCTGGGCTGATCCTGCGCCAGCTTGAAATCTTCGCGCGAATTCCGTCGCGCTTGCCTTCCTCGCCGAGATAGAGACCCCATTCCCAGACCGCGATCGTTAGATCGACGTCAATCGTCAGCGGGAACAGCCCCATCGAGCCGTAGCCGCGGTATGCGATCGGCCGGATGTAACAGGAGCTGAGTTTGTTGCGAGAGATCAGTTCAAGCGTCGAACTGCGGACCTGCTCCGGCGTGTAAGGGATTTCCATGAAGTAGGCCTGCGCCGAGCGGAAGAGGCGATCAACGTGGTCCTGATGACGAAAGACCGCAGGGCCGATTTCGGTCTCGTAGCAGCGAATCCCTTCGAAGACCGAAGTCCCGTAGTGCAGCGCATGCGTCAGCACGTGCACCTGGGCCTGCTCCCACGGCACGAACTCCCCGTTGATCCAGATAAATTCGCTCTGTTCCACCGATCGCTCCTAGATCTTCTGACTAGACGAGCTCAGCCAAGACAGCGGCTGTCGCCTCTTCTGTTGTCGCGTTTCCGCCCAAATCTGTAGTCCGAAGACCGGCAGCCAAGGCGCTGGCAACGGCCGATTCTACTGCGCTCGCTTGGTCCTCTCGGCCGAATCCGTGTCGCATCATCATCGCCAGCGAAAGGATCGTCGCCAGCGGATTGGCTAACCCCGTCCCTGCGATGTCGGGGGCCGACCCGTGAACCGGCTCAAAGAGGCCTGGCCCGCCCGGATTGCCGATGCTCGCCGAGGGGAGCAATCCGATCGAGCCAGTGATCATCGCCGCCTCGTCGCTGAGAATGTCGCCGAAGAGGTTCTCGGCGAGAATCACGTCGAACTGCGTCGGCATTGACACCAGTTGCATCGCGGCGTTGTCGACCAGTACATGCTCGAGCTCAAGATCCGCGAACTCATCTTTGTGCACGCGTGTGACAACCTCGCGCCAGAGGCGACTGGTCTCGAGCACATTTGCCTTGTCGATGCTCGAAACCTTGCTCCGCGCGGCACTGAAGGCAATGCGCGCGATCCGCTCGACCTCCTCAACGCTGTACTGGCAAAGATCGCTAGCGAACCTGTCGGTGCGGACCTTTTCACCGAAGTAAATTCCGCCGGTCAGTTCGCGGACCACCAGCAGATCGGTGCCGGTGATCCGTTCAGCTCGCAACGGACTAGCGTCGACCAGCGCCTCAATTGCCTTGACCGGCCGCAGATTGGCGTAAAGCCCAAGCGCCTTACGCAGTCCCAGCAGCCCTTGCTCGGGCCGCGGCGCGTCGGCGTCAGTTGTGTCCCATTTCGGCCCTCCGACAGCGCCGAGCAGTACGGCGTCGGCGGCGCGGCAGGCGGCCAAAGTCTCGTCGGTCATCGCTACGCCGCTAACGTCGATCGAACAGCCGCCGAAGAGCTGCGGTTCAAACTCGTAGTCGCCGGGGCAGAACGCCTCGCAAAGCTGAACCGCGGCTGCGATCACTTCCGGCCCGATCCCGTCGCCAGGCAGCAGTGCAACCTGCGCTGCGCCGCTCATAGCGCCGTCGTTACAGGGCCGTGACGTTCCATCGTAGATTCATAGGCGTCGATTAGCTCGGTCTCGAACATCGTCAGCGCAATGTCGTCGAGGCCGTCGAGCAGGCGCCGTTTGATCTCAGGGTCAATGTCGAAGCTCGCGACGTCGCCGTTGCCGTAGCTGACCTGTTGAGCCTCCAAGTCGATTCTCGCCGATCCAGCTGCGGCGACCGCTTTGCACTCGTCCTGGCTGAGCACAACCGGCAGCAGCCCGACCTTGGTTGAGTTGGAGAAAAAGATGTCGGCGAAGGAAGGCGCGATGATCGCCTGGAAGCCGTAGTCCTCGAGCGCCCACGGCGCGTGTTCGCGAGATGAGCCGCAACCGAAGTTTCGCCCCGCAACTAGGATTGGGTGCGGCGCTAGTTCCCAACCCTCTTCCTGCTTCCAGTCATGGAAGAGAAACTCACCGAAGCCTGTGCGCTCGATCCGCTTGAGGAACTGCTTGGGGATGATCTGGTCGGTGTCAACGTCGTCCCGATCGAGCACCGAGACCTTGCCGTCGATTACGTTGATCGGCTCCATTATTGATCACTCCCCCAGCTTCGGATGTCAACGAAGCGCCCTGCGATTGCGGCCGCGGCTGCCATCTGCGGGCTGACCAAATGGGTGCGGCCACCGCGACCCTGCCGGCCCTCAAAATTGCGATTCGAGGTCGAGGCGCAACGCTCCTGCGGCTGCAGCGTGTCGGGGTTCATCCCTAGGCACATCGAGCAGCCGGCGCCGCGCCAGTCGAAGCCGGCATCGCTGAAAAGCCTGTCGAGCCCCTCTTCTTCGGCCTGTTTCTTGACCTGGACCGACCCCGGCACGACCATCGCGTAGACAGAATCAGCAACCTTGCGGCCCTGAATCATCGCTGCTGCGGCGCGAAGATCGCCGATCCGTGAGTTCGTGCAGGAACCGATGAAAACGCGATCGAGCGCGATCTCTTCAACCGGGGTGCCAGCCTCAAGGCCCATGTACTCCAGCGCGCGTCGGTCGCCATCGCTTGTTGGCTCGGGAACTTTTTCGCCGACGCCGACAACCATCTCCGGGTTGGTTCCCCATGTCACCTGCGGGCTGATCGCCGCGACGTCAACGACGTGCTCAGTGTCGAACTCTGCGCCCTCGTCGGTGCACAGCTTTTTCCAAGTAGCGAGCATCTTCCCCCACTCCTCGCCCGTCGGCGCGCCAGGGCGACCCTCGACGAAATCGAAGGTCGTCTGATCGGGGGCGATCATTCCAGCGCGGCCGCCTGCCTCAATCGTCATGTTGCAGACCGTCATCCGGCCTTCCATCGAAAGCGATTCGATCACTGGCCCGGCGAACTCGATCACGTGACCGACGCCGCCTTCAACGCCAATTTGACCGATCGTGGCAAGGATCAGATCCTTCGCCGTCACGCCGTAGCCCAGCTCCCCTTGGTAGCGGATTCGCATCGACTTGGGGCGGCGCTGAACCAGCGTCTGGGTTGCCATTACGTGCTCAACCTCGCTCGTTCCGATGCCGAAGGCGAGCGCGCCGAAGGCGCCGTGCGTCGCCGTGTGGCTGTCACCGCAGACAATCGTCATTCCCGGCTGCGTCAAGCCGAGCTCCGGCCCGATCACGTGAACGATCCCTTGGTGCTCGGAGCCGAGCGAGTAGACGGGGACTCCGAACTCAGCGCAGTTTGCTTCCAGCGTTTCGACCTGTACGCGGCTCAGTTCATCTTTGATTCGCGCCGCGACGTCTGTTCCATCGGTCGGCACGTTGTGGTCGGCGGTGGCAATCGTCCGATCGGGACGACGCAGCGTTCGGCCAGCGAGACGGAGGCCGTCAAAGGCCTGTGGGCTCGTCACCTCGTGAACCAAATGGAGGTCGATGTAAAGCAAGCTCTCGCTGACCTCGTGCGCGGCCCAGAGCTTCTCGAACATCGTCGTCGGTTCGCGGGTCGTTGAATTCACGGCGCTCACGGTAACGCCGTTGGCCGCTCTGCTGTCGGCTCGTCGGACTCGAGACGGCGCGAAGCCAGCGTCAATGCACGGATGTAGGCGCGGGCGGCGGCCTCGATGATGTCGGTCGCAACCGCGCGCCCCGATGCCGACGCGTCGCCGCGCTCAATCACCACGTGCACCTCCCCGAGTGCATCTTGGCCGGCGGTCACGGAGTCCACGCGGAAGTCGCGCAGCTTGACGTCAATTCCGGTCGCGGCGTTGATTGCGTGAAAGACAGCGTCAACGGCCCCGTCGCCGCTGGCCTCGCCTGTACGGCTGCCGCCGTCCGGCATTGTCACCGTCGCGCTCGCGCGTGGCTGCTCACCGCTCTTGTCGGTTAGCTCGAACGATTCGAGCGCGAAGCCGCTCGACTGCTGGAGCTCATCGCCAACCAAGGCCTCAAGATCGAGTGCGGTGATCTGCTGCTTCTTGTCGGCGATCTCCTTGAAGCGCGTAAAGGCCGCGTTCAACGCCGCCCCATCGACGGTGTAGCCGAGCTCCTCGAGCGACTTCGCCAGCGCGTGACGCCCAGAATGCTTGCCGAGCACGATCTGGCTCGCGTCGAGGCCGACCGAAGTGGCATCCATGATCTCGAACGTCGAGCGCTCCTTGAGCACACCGTCCTGATGGATTCCGGACTCGTGCGCGAACGCGTTACGACCAACGATCGCCTTGTTCGGTTGAACGGGGTACCCGGTTAGGCGAGTGACCAGTCGACTGGTGCGCGAGAGCTCCGTCGTCTTCACGCCGGTGTACAGGCCATCGAGATCGGCCGCGCGCGTCTTCAGCAGCATCACGAACTCCTCCAGCGCAGCGTTGCCGGCGCGCTCGCCGATGCCGTTGATCGCGCACTCGACCTGCCGGGCACCGGCCAACACGCCGGCGAACGAATTGGCGACCGCAAGGCCTAGATCGTCGTGGCAATGGGTCGAAAGGATGACGTCCTTGAGCCCAGGCGCGGCCTCGTAAAGCCCTTCTAGGAAACGCGTGTACTCCTCCGGCATCGTGTAGCCCACGGTGTCGGGGATGTTGATTGTCGTTGCGCCCTCATCGATCGCGATCTGGCAGACCTCAGCGGTGAAACCGACGTCGGCGCGCGTGGCGTCCATCGGCGAGAACTCAACGTCTTCGCATAGTTCTCGTGCCTGCGCGACAGCTGCCCGCGCTAGGCCACGGACGTCGTCGTGGCTGTTGCGCATCTGATGTTCGATGTGGATCTCGGAGGTTGAGACGAAGGTGTGGATCCTCGGCCGCTCGGAGTCCTTGACCGCCTCCCACGCGCGGTCAATGTCGGCCGCGTTGGCCCGTGCCAACGCAGCGATGATCGGGCCTTCCACCTGCCGCGCGATCCCGCGCACGGCCTCGAAGTCGCCCGGTGATGCGATCGGGAAGCCAGCCTCAATGATGTCAACGCCGAGCCGCGCGAGCTGCTGGGCGAGCTCAAGCTTCTCTTCCGTGTTCAGCGCGATGCCAGGCGATTGCTCGCCGTCGCGCAGCGTCGTGTCGAATATCAATACTTGGTTGGGATCCATGCCGAAACCTCCTTCTACTTGCTCTTACCTGATGCCTCTTCGTGTTCTGTCGCGGCTACGCGGCCGCCAGCGCGTTATTCCCCCCGAAGGGGGAGAAGAAGACGGCGAATGAGCAGGCTGTTCGACATACCCTTCAAGACTAGCAAGCGGCCCAGGGCGGGACGACAGAATCCGCTCTAAAGACCGAGCGCCGGGGTCGGCTCCAGTTCGCGGTTCTGGCGTCGGGCTGCGCGGCGCTGGAAACCTAGGTTGACGAACATCAGCAAAATGACGAACAGCAGCATCGCCGTTGCGATCACGTTGACTTGGGGCGGAACACCTTGGCGTGAAGCGCCGTAGACGAACAGCGGGAAGGTGACCGTCTGGCCGGCGTTGAAGTTGCTGACGACAAAGTCGTCGATCGAGATCGCAAACGAGAGCAAGGACGCAGCAGCAATTCCGGGCGCCAGCAGCGGCAGCGTGATCTTGCGGAGCGTCGTCAGCTGATTGGCGCCAAGGTCCATCGCCGCCTCCTCGATGTGGACGTCCATCCCCTCTAGCCGCGCTCGAATTGTGATCACGACGTAGCCGAGCGTGAACATCACGTGCGCGATGACGAGCGTGACGAAGCCGCGGATAAAACCGAGCGTTAGGAACCAGCCGAGCAGCGCGGCGCCGAGCACGACCTCTGGCGTTGCGAGCGGCAGGAAGACGAGTCCACCGGTAGCGCCGCGGCCGCGCCACCGGTGGCGAACCAGAGCCAGCGCAACGCAGACGCCAAGGATCACGGCGATGACCGTCGTCAGCGCAGCAAGGCCGATCGAGGTGACAAACGCCTGCTGAAGTCCCTCAACTCCGAACGGGTCGGCCCAGTGGCGCAGCGTGAAGCCCTGCCAGGTGAAATTGAACCGACCTTGATTGTCGTTGAACGAGAACAGCACGATCACGAAGATCGGCACGAACAGAAAGACGACCGCGCCGACCGACCAAACGCCGAGCAGAGAATCGCGGAGACGATCCAACGGAGTCCTCATGCGACTGCAGCCTCTGAGAGCCGCTTAGTTCCGATCAGGCGCGCTGCGGCAGCGATGATTGCCAGCACGACGACCATCATGATGAACGACAGCGCAGCCGCCGTTGGGTACTCGCGTACCACCAAGTACTGCGACTGGATCACGTTGCCGATCATGTATTGCTGCGACGTTCCGAGCAGCTGCGCGTTGATGTAATCCCCAATCGCGGGAATAAAGGTGAGTAGAACGCCAGCGAAGATCCCTGGGCCTGCAAGCGGCAACGTGATCTTGCGGAACGCCGTCCAGCGGCTGGCGTAGAGGTCTGTCGCAGCCTCCACGAGCGTTCGATCCATCCGCTCCAGCGAAGCGTAGAGCGGCAGCACCATGAACGGCAAGAAGTTGTACGTGATGCCAGCTATGACGGCGAAGCTTGTGGCCAGCAAGCGACCGTCCGGCGGGATCAGGCCAACCGTCTTAAGCGCACCCACGATCCAGCTGTCGTCGGTCAGGATCGTCTGCCAAGCGACCGTCCGCACGATCAAGCTGGTGAAGAACGGCAGCACAACCAGCAGCAGGAAAAGATTTCGCCAGCGGCCGGCCTTGAAAGCCATGAAATAGGCCAGTGGAAAGCCGATAATGAAGCACGCGACCGTCGCCGTGCCCGCGTACTGGAGCGAGCGCAGCAGCTGCTCTGAGTACTCCGATATCGAGTCCGGGTAAACGGCCCAGTTCCAGCTCTGCGCGAAACCGTCGTCGGGGTTCCCTGTCTGCAACGAAATCCACAGCTGCGAGACGATCGGGATCGCATAGAAGATCACCAGCCAGAGCAGGCCCGGAACCACCAGCGCCAACGGCAGCAGCGCGTTCCGTCGCCGCAGCGTCAACCAACCCCCCGGTTTGCCGCGGGGAGCCGTCGCCTCCCCGCCCGAACTCACGCCCCGGTCACCTTCTGCATCTGCGCGGTGAGTTCGCGCTCGTCTGCTGCGCTCAGTGACGGATAGGCGTAGAGGTTGTCGAGCGTCGCCTTGTCAGGGAAGATCAACTGGTTGGCGGCAAGCTCGGGATTCCGCTTGGCGACCAGCTCTTGAACTCCTGCGACCGGGCAGAAGTAGTTGACGTATTCAGCGATCACGCCAGCCGCCTCCGGATCGTAGACATAGTTCATGAACGTCTCCGCGCCGTACGGTGTCTTCGCCCCTTGCGGGATCAGCATGTTGTCTGACCAAGTCATCCCACCCTCATCGGGAACTAGGAACTCAAGGCTCGGGTTGTCAGCCTTTAGCTGGACGAGATCCCCGGACCACGCGACACAGGCCCAAAGGTTCCCGGCGGCGAGATCCTTCGTGTAGTCGTTGCCGGTGAAACGGCGGATCTGACCCTTCTCGTTCTCCTCGTTGATCTTCTCGATCGCCGCCGAGCACTGCGCCTTAGTCGCCGTGCTCGGATCGACACCCTGACCCAACATCACCAGCCCGGCCGAGTCGCGCCACTCGCTAAACATCGAGATCCGGCCTTTGAACGCTGGATCGAAGAGGTCGTTGATCGAGCTGAGCTTGCGCCCAGTCTTCTTCGGGTCGTAGCCGACGCCGGTTATTCCCGATTGCCACGGCAGCGTGAAATCACGGTTCTTATCAAATGGTGGGTGCTGCAGACTTGGCAGCAGGTTCTTCGCGTTGGGAACGTTCTTCTTGTCGATCGGAATCGCGTAGCCCTGGTCGATCCAGCGCGCTGCCATCCAGTCGGTTGGCGCGACTAGGTCACGGCCGATTCCTTGACCTTGTTCGAGCTCCTGACGCACCTTGGCATAAAACTCTTCGTTGTCGTTGTAATCCTCGATGTAACGCATCTTTGCGTCGTTGGCCTTCTCCCAGCCCGGAATGACCTTGCTGTCGATGTAGAGCGGCCAGTTGGAGAAGACGAGCGTGCCGATCGGCGCCTTCGGGTGGTTGACGTTGCTGGTGTCAGCCTTCTCTTTGTCGGAGCTAGTGCCCTCGACGCCGCCGCAAGCGGCAAGAAAAGCGCTCGCACCGCCGACGACGATCCCGCTGGCGGCCATCTTGCGCAGCACGGAGCGCCTTGAGATTGGTTCGCCACTGACGAGCCGATCGAAGAAATGGTCTAGTGATTCATCCGGCATGTTGTTCCTCCCTTTCGACAACAAATGTGTGTTCTGGATCCCACCTAGCAACCACGCGGTCACCTTCATCTAAACCGCTCGTCCTGCTGGAACTGTTCTGAACGAAGATCTGGAGGTCTGCGCCGCCCTCGGTATGGACGACATATTGAGTCGCGAGGCCGATGTACGCGGCGTCGACGATACGGCCGAGCAGCGCGTTGGAATCGCCGTCCAACTGCTGGCCGTTGCCCGCCTCGAGCGTCATCTTCTCCGGTCGAACCCCGATCCGTATCTGCGGCGATTGGGCTGCCGCGACGGCGTTCGCCGGAACCTTCAGGCGCGCACCGCCGTCGGCGTCAACTTCGGCGTAGCGGCCGGAACTGGATATAACCTCGGCGTCGACCAGGTTTGAATTGCCGAGGAAATTGGCGACGAACGCTGTGCGCGGGTGCTCATAGAGCTCCGTCGCCGTGCCGAGCTGGTCAATGCGGCCGTCGCGCATCACCGCGATTGTGTCGGCCATCGTCATCGCCTCTTCTTGGTCGTGGGTGACGTGGATGAACGTGATTCCGACGTCGCGCTGAATCTGGCTCAGCTCGAGCTGGAGTTGCTTGCGTAGCCGCAAGTCAAGCGCGCCGAGCGGCTCGTCAAGCAGCAGTGCGCGAGGTCGGTTCACGAGCGCCCGCGCCAGCGCCACGCGTTGCTGCTGGCCGCCCGACATCTGCGCCGGCCGGCGCGAGGCGAGCGGGCCAAGTTCGACCAGATCAAGCGCCTCTGCGACTCGTTGCTTTCGCTCAGCCTTGTCAACCCGCTTACGCTCAAGACCGAACGCAACGTTTTCGGCGACGGTCATGTGAGGGAAAAGCGCATAGCTCTGGAAGACGGTGTTGACGTCACGCTTGTGGGGCGGCTGCTGGGTGATCTCTTTGCCCGCGAGCTCGATTGTTCCGGCAGTTGGCTCCTCAAAACCGCCGATCATCCGCAGCGTCGTCGTCTTACCGCAACCGGAAGGGCCAAGCAGCGCGAAGAAACCACCGCGCGGAATGTCGAGATCGATGTTGTCGACGGCGACCATGTCGCCGAATCGCTTGGTCAGGCCGCGCAGCGCGACGTCGGTTTCACTCACCGTCCCCCCTCTCTAGTCGTGACCAAGCGAACATTACCTTCTACGCGGCGAGCGCGTGCGGCCAACGGCTCACTCGCGGGCAACAAGCGCCGCGTCGGCAACCTGCGTCTTGCGACCGAAGAATTCTTGATGGCCGCCTAGCCGCCAAACAATCATCAACAAGACGCCCATCAGCAGGAAGCCGAGCCCAATCACCAGCGGCGGGCCGAGCCCGAACCACGAGGAGCCTGACGAAGAGTTCGCGGGGTCGGCCAGATCAAAACAGGATTTTATGAAGACCGCCGTGAGCATCAGTGCACCAAGAACCGGCGCGAGGCCGATGAAGAAGAAGTTGCGCGCGCTCTTGAACAGTTCGCGGCGGTAGTAGATCGCGCAGGCGTAGCCGGTCAGCCCGTAGTAGAAGGCGATCATCAGGCCAAGCGCGGCGATTGCGTCGAGCAGCATGTTCTGCGAAACCGCGGTCAGGCCCACGTACCAGACGACTGAGACGATCCCCATCAGCCAGGTTGCGAAGGCAGGCGTCATGTACTGAGGGTTAACCTCGCCGAGCTTCGCTGGCAGCGCTTTGGCGCGAGCCATCGAAAGTGCCGTGCGCGCAGTCGGCAGGATCGTTGTTTGGCAGGACGCGGCTGCCGAGCTGAGCACAGCAATGATCACGATCTTGCCCAATAGGTCACTACCGAAAACGGCAGTCGCCTCAACCCCGAGCACGTCACCGGTCTCGTCGTTGGCGAGGAGCTCAGGCCCGCCAAACGCGACTGCCGCAACGGTCACAAAGACGTACGTGAAGACGAGCACAAGCACCGAGACAATCGCCGCTCGCCCGGGCGTCTCAGCGGGATCTTCGGTCTCCTCATTGACGGTGACGGTTGTATCCCAGCCCCAGTAAATGAATACCGCGAGCAGGATGCCGCTTGTAAAGGCGGTAACCGAGCCAATCCCGGCCGGATTGAACCACTCCAGAGACGGCTTGACTGAGCCTGCCGGGGCGTCGCCAGCGTAAACGCGAATCAGCGCCACGACAGCGAAGATTCCGAGCGTAATCAGTTCGGCCGCGAGCAGCCCAATCTGTGTCTTGGCGTTCAGTTCGATGCCGATCACACAGATCCAGGTCATCGCCGCAATGAAGAGCACCCCGACGGCGGTTACGGCAACGGCAGAGGGTGCGTCGATGCCGATCAGCAGGAAGAGGTAGAGGCCAGCGATCTGCGCAAGGTTGGCCATCACGATCACGTCGGCGACGATGATCGCCCAGCCGCCGATCCACCCAAGGCCCGGACCCATCGCCTTCGTGACCCACGAGAAGGTGGTGCCGCAGTCGGGGTCAGCGCGGTTCATCCAGTAGTACGAGGCGGCGATCAAAAGCATCGGGATGAAGGCGGCGATCATGATCACCGGAGCGTGCACGCCGATGCCAACGACGGCTACGACCAGCCCGAGCGATGCTGCGAGCGAGTAACCAGGCGCTGTCGAAGCGACGCCAATTACGACGCCGGAGACAAAACCGATTGCGTTCGACTTAAGGCCCTTCGCGCCCGGCTCGCTGCCGGCCGGTAGGTGGGTCGGCGTACCAGCGGGCGTTGTGGTCATCTGCCCAAACTACGCTCAGGGAGCTCTCCGCGCAAGCGCGCCCAGTGGTACCTCTCAGTCGAGATTTACTGCGCGGCCGGTAACGATCCCCGGATGCTCTTCCACCTGCGCGACCACCTCCGGCGGTACCGGTGTGCTGGTGGTCAGCACCATCACGGCGCGCGTCGCTGGCGCTGCGTCATCTTCCTCATCGGGGTCGTAGCCGACCGCCGCATTTTCAATGTTGATCCCATTCTGGCCGAGGACGACGCCAACGTGACCGATCATCCCGGGGACGTCTTCGTACTGAAAGAGGACTAGATGCTCGTGCAGTTGGAGGTTGAAGCGACGATCCCAGAGCTCCAGAAGGTGTGGCCTGTGGCGGCGGCCAAGCGTTGTGCCGACGACCCTGGTGCGCTCCTCGCCAGCGATCTGGGTGACGCGGACCAATTCAGTGAAGTCGCGCGCGCTGGTGCGGCTTGTCTCGGAGACGACAATCCCGCGTCTGGCGACTATCGACGGCGCATTGACTTCGTTGACCGCCTCCTCGGTCCTGCCTTCGAGCAGCCCAAGCAGAACGCTTGTCGTCAGCGGGCGGCAGTCACGTTCCGCGATCCGGCCGAAGTACTCGACCTCGATTCGATCGACCGCCCCACCTTCGGCGAGCGCGGAGACGAGTCTGCCCAGGTGATGGCATAGCGGCCGGAACGGCCCGAGCACCTCTAGATCCTCGGGCGCGACAGCCGGCATGTTGATGGCGCTGGTAACGCTCGCGCCTGTCAGCGCCGCAATCACCTGCTCGGCGGCCTGATAGCCGGCACGGTCGGTCGCCTCGTCCGTCGACGCACCAAGGTGCGGCGTGACGATCACGTTCGGATAGGAAAAGAGCGGGTGTTCGGTCAAAGGTTCGCTGCGGAAGACGTCGAGCGCAGCGCCGGCAACCTTGCCGGAGTCGAGCGCGGACTGGAGATCCTGATCGACGATTAGCGGCCCGCGTGCGACGTTGAGAACCCGCACGCCGTCCTTCATCTGCTCGAACGCCGCTCGATCGAGGAAACCCTCTGTTTCCGGCGTCTTCGGTAGATGAAGCGTTATGAAATCGGACTGCGCGTAAAGCTGCTGCGGAGTTTCGGCCTGAACCACCCCAAGCTCGCGGTAGCGCTCAACGCCGATGAAAGGGTCGTAAGCGATCACCTTCATGCCGAAGGCCTGCGCGCGCGCCGCGACAAGCTGCCCAATCCGCCCGAAGCCAAGAATTCCAATCGTCTTGTCGAGCAGCTCGACGCCGGAGTGCTCGGCGCGCTCCCAGCGCCCTTCGGTAAGCGCGCCGTGCGCTTGCGGCACGTTGCGGGCGAGCGCAAGCAGCAGCGCCATCGTGTGTTCTGCGGCGGTCACCACATTTGATTCCGGAGCGTTGGCGATGATCACGCCGTGCTCTGTGGCCGCTTCTACGTCGACGTTGTCCACGCCAACGCCGGCGCGACCGACGACCTTCAGCTTCGTTGCCCGCTCCAGCAGCTCTGCGTCGACAACCGTGGCCGAGCGGATCAGCAGGCCTTCGAAGCGGTCGATGTTGGCTAGCAGCTCGTCTCGCCCCCAGTCGGTGCCTAGCTCAACTTCGATGCCAGAGTTGCGCAGCAGCTCTAGGCCGCCGTCGCCGATCTGTTCGCCGATCAGGACGCGTGCTGCCTCGCTCACTTCACGCTCCCGACATCAGCGTTTTCGACGACCCAGTCGACGCAGGCCGTGAGCGCCTCAATGTCCGATGGCTCGATCGCTGGAAACATTGCCACGCGCAACTGATTACGGCCGAGCTTGCGGTACGGCTCAACGTCGAGAACGCCGTTTGCGCGCAGGACGGCTGCGACTGCGGCGCCGTCGATCGCGTCATCGAGGTCGATCGTTCCGACCACCAGCGAGCGCTTCGCCACGGCGGATACGAACGGGGTCGCGTAATCCGATCGTTCGGCCCAGCCGTAAAGCCGATCGGAAGATGCAGTGGTCCGCGCTACACAGCCGTCGAGGCCACCGAGGCCGAGCATCCAGTCGAGCTGCTCGGCGAGCAGGAAGAGCGTCGCAATTGCCGGGGTGTTGTAGGTCTGGTCCTTGCGCGAGCTCTCTAACGCCTGCTTGAGCGACAGGAATTGGGGGATCCAACGCCCGCTGGACGCCGTCGCTTCGATCCGCTCGATCGCCGCCGGGCTTGCGAGCGCGAGCCAAAGGCCGCCATCGGATGCCAGCGCTTTCTGCGGCGCGAAGTAGTAGACGTCGGCCTGTTCGGCGTCCAGTGGAAGCGCGCCGGCGGCCGAGGTGCCGTCGATCAGGACCAGCGCGTCGCCCGCCCCGTCCGGGCGCCGGACCGGAACCATCACCCCGGTCGAGGTCTCGTTGTGAGCCCACGCGATCACGTCGGCCGAAGGATCTGCCCGCGGCTCCGGCGCGTCGCCCGGCTGCTCCTCTATCAGCAGCGAGCGCCCAAGGAATGGGGCCGCATTGGTGCAGTCCGCGAACTTGCGCGTGAACTCGCCGTAGACGAGGTGCAACGCGCGTTCTTCGACCAGCCCGAAGGCTGCTGCGTCCCAGAACGCCGTCGTCCCACCGTTGCCGAGCAGCACCTCATAACCGGCGGGCAACGAGAAAAGCTCGCCGAGGGCGCTGCGGACGCGTCCAACCAGCCCGACGACCGCGGGCTGGCGATGCGACGTGCCCAGTAGCGTTGGGCCGACGGCGGCTAAGGCTTCGATCTGGGCTTGCCGCACCTTCGACGGGCCAGAGCCGAAGCGGCCATCGCTGGGCTTGATCGCCGCAGGGATCACGGTGCTGGCCGCTGGCTCGGCGCTGGCAGGCGCTTGCTTAGAAATCAGTCTTGATCCAGTCCATCTTCGAGCGCAGCTGCTGGCCCGTGGACTCGATCTGCGTGTCGGCTTGTTCGGCGCGCATGCGCAGGAAGTTCTCTTGACCGGCGCGGTTTTCAGCGATCCACTCGCGCGCGAACTCGCCCGATTGGATCTCGCTCAGAATCTGCTTCATCTCAGCGCGCACGGCTTCGTTTACAACCCTCGGGCCACGGCTGTAATCACCAAACTCGGCCGTGTTCGAGATCGAGTAGCGCATCCCGGCCAGCCCCTTTTCGTACATCAAGTCGACAATCAGTTTGAGCTCGTGGAGGCACTCGAAGTAGGCCATCTGCGGGTCGTACCCGGCCTCGACAAGCGTCTCGAAGCCCGCTTGAACGAGCGCGCTCGCGCCGCCGCACAGAACCGCCTGCTCGCCGAAGAGATCGGTCTCGGTCTCGTCCTTGAAGCTCGTCTCAATCACGCCGCCTCGGGTACAACCGATCCCCTTGGCGTAGGCCAGCGCGAGCTGCTGCGCGTTGCCGCTCGCATCCTGCTCGACGGCGATCAGCCCAGGAACGCCGCTACCTTCGAGGAATTGGCGGCGCACGAGGTGGCCGGGGCCTTTCGGTGCGACGAGCACGACATCAACCTCTGCCGGCGGCGTTACTTCTTCGTAGTGGATCGAGAAACCGTGGCCAAAGAGCAGCATGTTGCCGGGCGCAAGACCGTCTGCGATCTCAGCGTTGTAGACGTCGTGGTGGCGCTCGTCGGGGAGCAGAACCATCACAAGATCGCCCCTGCTGGCGGCGTCCGCCACCGACATCACTTCGAGCCCTTCGGCGCGAGCCTCAGCGACGCTGGCGGATTCCTCGCGCAGCCCGACGACGACCGACACTCCCGAGTCCTTCAGATTCAGGGCGTGTGCGTGCCCTTGCGAGCCATATCCGATGATCGCGACTGTCTTTCCGTCGAGCAGGGTGAGGTCGGCGTGTTCGTTGTAAAGCATGGCGCTGATGGTAGGACAGTCCCGCGCAGTTTTGCCGCGCGACTACGCTTCGGCGCTCGCAACCCAGGTACTGCCCGGCAGTTCAAGCGTGCCGTCTGACTGGAGGAACGGCGCATAGCGCTGGTCGAGTACCTCGCGCAGCTGATAGTGCTGCGCCGGTGAAAGCTCGGCTGCCGCTCGTCCGACCGTGCTCGATGTGCTGCGCGTATGTTCCCACCAGTCGTCAAGGCCTTGGAACTTCCAGACGAGGTCGATCACTTCGACGCCAACCCCGACAAAGCCCGCCGCGTGCAACAGCTCGGCGATAGTTCCGTCGGCTCCAAAACGGAACGGATCGGGCGCGTCAGGCGCGGGCGCCGCAGTCAGCCCACGCGCTTCGAGTTCAGATCGAAAGATTGCGATCCACGGGTTCTCTTCGATCCGGCGCCAGGCGGCGATCGCGATTCGCCCGCCCGGCCGCAGCACGCGCCGAGCTTCACGCAGCGCCGCCTCCGGGTCGACGACGAGCATGTACCCCCAGCGGCTGAGGACGGCGTCGAAGCTGGCTGTCTCGGCGTCAAGCCACTCGGCCTCCATCCGCACGACCTTGACCTGCGTTAGGCCGCTCAGCTCGGCGCGCCGCGCGGCGCCCTCGACCATCGCTTCGGCGCCGTCGGTGATGACTACCTCCCCCTCCGCCCCAACGGCTCCAGCCGCCAGCAGGCCGACGTCTCCTAGTCCCGCAGCGACCTCGAGCACACGGCCGCCAGGGCTGAGAGCTGCTGCCTCGACAAGCCAACTGGCGACATCGGCGCCGGCAGCGCTGACGGTCGGCGCCCGCTGCTCCCATCCCGGGCCGACTGCCTCCCAGCGGTCGCGCTGTTCCCCGCGGAGCTCGGCTGGGTCGCTCACGGCGACGAGTCTAGAGCTCTCGACGGCGAAGCTTGCCTGCGGCGCTACGACCAAGCGAATCGCGAAACTCAACCTGTTTCGGCCGCTCGTGGGGCGCTAGCTGTGGCCGACAGAACTCGATCAGTTCGTCTTCACTGGCTGCCGATCCCTGCGCCAGCACGACGACTGCGGTGACGCTCTCGCCCCACTCGGCGTCATCACGGCCGACGACAGCGACATCGGCGACCGCAGGATGGCGAGCCAGAACTGCCTCGACCACTTCCGGGGCGACGTTCTCGCCGCCGCTGATGATCAGATCGGAGATTCGACCGACCACCTCGAGCTCTCGGTTGGCGCTCCAGCGACCAAGATCGCCGGTTTCAAGCCGCGGCTGGTACCGAGCCGCCACCGTTGGGCCACCGACGAGGATTTGGCCTCGTTCGCTTAGCTCGACGCGCGTGCAGAAGAGCGGCGCCCCGCGCGTGACAATCTGCGAGCAGGCCTCGGTCGTACCGTAGGAAGCAGCGACCGGGACCTCCGCAGCTGCGGCCTGTTCAAGCAGGCTGTCACCGATCGGCCCGCCGCCGAGTAGTACCCAGCGAAGGTTCGGTGGCTTGTCGAGCCCCGCATCGAGCAACCGTTGCAGCGTCGTCGGGACCAGTGAGATCAGCGTTGGGCCAGCCTTGGACTGAAGCGCGGCGAGGACCACCTCGGTGTCGAAACGGCTATCGACGATCGCTTCGCTGCCGTAGATCGCTGAGCGGACCAGAATCGAGAGGCCACCGACGTGGCTTAGCGGCAGCGAGCAGAGCCAGCGTTCGTTAGCGTCGAGGCCGAGCGCCACCGCCGAGCCTGCTGCGCTCCACCAGAAGTTGCCGTAGCTAAGCTCGATTGGCTTGGCAGCGCCGCCGCTGCCGGAGCTGAAAATCACTACTGCGGGTGCGCTGAGGTCGTGACTGGTGGCCAGCTGCGCGGCCGGATCTTCGTGGCCCGTGAGAACGCCGTCAACAACGATTCTGGCCGCCGCCGACCTTTCGGCGATCAGGTCGGCGGGAGCGGCCGGATCGATCGGCACGGCGACTGCGCCCAGCAACAGCACTGCGTGAAAGAGGATTGCGAACTGCTCGCCTGGCTCCAGAAGCAATGCGACGCGGTCTGAGCTGACTACTCCGAGCGCAGCCATCTGGCGCGCCGCGCGCTGAGCTTCGCGCAGAAGTTGGCCGTACTGAAGCTGATTGACGGCCGACCCCTGCGGCTTCTCTGCTGCCGCACGCGGTAGCCAAGCATCTACTAGCACAGACAGAAAGCTAGCCTCTCTTCCTGATGAGCGATAAGACGACAATCCGGCCGGCCGCGCAATGGAGCGCCGACGGCGAATACAGCGACATCCGATACGAGCTGAGCGGCGACGGCATCGCCAAGATCACGATCAACCGTCCCGAGGCCCGCAACGCCTTCCGTCCACAGACGCTGTTCCAACTAAGCGAAGCGTTCGGCCGCGCCCAGAACGACCCGCAGGTCGGCGTGATCATCCTCACCGGCGAAGGTGACCTGGCTTTCTGCTCCGGCGGCGACCAGCGGATCCGCGGCGACGACGGTTACATCGGCGACGACGAAGTCGCCAAGCAAGGGATCGGGCGTCTCAACGTCCTCGACCTTCAGATCCAGATCCGCCGCTGCCCGAAGCCGATCGTCGCGATGATCGCCGGATACGCGATCGGCGGCGGGCACATCCTGCACATCTGCTGCGACCTCTCGATCGCAGCCGAAAACGCACGCTTCGGCCAGACCGGGCCGCGCGTCGGTTCATTTGACGGCGGTTTTGGATCCGGGCTGCTGGCGCGCCAAATCGGACAGAAGCGCGCGAAAGAGATCTGGTTTCTCTGCCGCCAATATGACGCGCCGACTGCGCTCGATTGGGGCCTCGTCAACAGCGTCGTCGCGATCGAATCGCTGGAAGAGGAGACGGTTCAGTGGTGCCGCGAGATGCTCGAACTCTCGCCGATGGCGCTTCGGCTGCTGAAAGCCTCATTCAACGCCGCCGAAGATGGGCTTGCGGGCGTGCAGCAGTTGGCCGGTGACGCAACGCTGCTGTTCTACATGTCGGAAGAGGCACAGGAGGGTCGCGACGCTTACGTCGAAAAGCGCAAGCCGGATTTCTCGAAGTTCCCTAAGCGGCCTTAGCTCCAGTGACTGGCGAGCGAACGCAGAAGAACCCCGGCGCACTCTCCAGTCTGCAGATCTGGCTGATAGCTGCCCGCCCGCGGACGCTGCCTGCTGCCGTCGCGCCGGTGCTCGTCGGAACCGCGCTGGCTTGGACGGTCGGCCCGCTCGACTGGATTGCTTTCGTCGCTGCGGCGCTAGGCGCGCTCTTCATTCAGGTCGGCACAAACCTTTCAAACGACTATTCCGACGCGCGCCGCGGAGCCGACACCGAAGAACGGCTCGGGCCGGTTCGCGTGACCGCTGGCGGCCTCGTGCCGCCGAAGCAGGTTCTCTTCGCGACCTACGCCAGCTTCGCGGCGGCCGTTCTCTGCGGCGTCTACCTGATTATCGTCGCCGGGCCCGTACTGCTGCTGATCGGCGCAGCTTCGATCCTCGCCGGTGTGCTCTACACCGGCGGGCCACGGCCGTACGGCTACGAGGGCTTCGGTGAGCTCTTCGTCTTCACCTTCTTCGGCCTCGTGGCGGTGACCGGCTCCTATTGCGTTCAGCGTCAGGCGCTGGAGTGGGAAGCGTTTGTCTTGGCGGTTCCGGTTGGGCTGCTGGCATCGGCGATCCTCGTCGTCAACAACGTTCGCGACCTCGAAACCGATCGCCGCGCCGGAAAGCGAACGCTCGCCGTGAGGCTCGGGCGTACCCAGACTCGCCGCCTCTTCGCTTCGATCGTGACGATCGCCTATCCGGCCGCGCTGCTGCCATCGCTGCTCGGTTCCTTCAACGCGTGGCCAGCGTTGATCCTGCTGACGATCCCAATCGCTGCGGCGCTGATCAAGACGGTTTCGTCACATACCGACGGCCCGACGCTGAACTCGGCGCTGGCTCGCGCCGGTGGGCTCGAACTCGCTTTCTGCGTTCTCTTGACGATCGGCCTGCTGCTCAACTAGCGATGCAGACGACGGTTGAACAGATCTCCCTAACGCTGCGCGAGCCGCTAGTGAGCGCAAGCGCCACGATTGAACGGCGCGAGCTGATCTTGATCTCTATGAAGGACGAGAACGGGCGGGTCGGCTGGGGTGAGGCTGCTCCGCTAGAGCCTTTCGATGGCGTCAGCGACAAGCGCTGCCTAGAGGCTGTCGAACGGCAGCTGAGCGCGATTAGAGCACTCCCAAAGGGCGCCAGCGGGGCAGAGCTGCTGGAGGCAGCCCGCAACGCCAACCCCCTGCCCCAGGCGCTCGCAGCCATTGACACGGCGCTTTGGGATCTGGCCGGTCAACGCGATCGCGCGCCGCTGGCAACGCTCTTAGCCGCCAATCCGTTGGCGCAGGTCGCTGTCAACGCCTTGGTCGGTGCCGACGCCCCTCAGAGCGCCGCCGCGCAAGCGAAGGTCGCGGTAGCCGCCGGCTTCACGACACTGAAGGTCAAAGTCGGCGGCGAGGATGACGTAGAGCGGTTGGAAGCGATTCGAGAGGCGGTCGGGCCGACCATCGCGATCCGGATAGATGCCAACGGAACCTGGACCGTAGACCAAGCGCAGGCCGCGCTGCTGGCGTTTGATCGATTCGCTATTGAACTCGCTGAAGAGCCGGTAAGTGGTCTTCAGCAGGTCAGGGAGCTTCGCGCGCGCGTCAACACCCCGATCGCGATCGATGAGACCTCCGCGCAGGATGGTGCTCTATCTAGTGGCGCCGCCGACATCGTCTGCCTGAAGTTGGGGCGAGCCGGGGGCGTCTCGGCGCTGCTCGCCCAGGCCGCGCTGGTGCGCAGGAGCGGCGCTGAGGTGTACCTCGCGTCGACGCTCGACGGCCCAGTGGGAATTGCCGCCGCGCTCCACGTCGCCGCCGCTCTGAGGATCGAGATCCCCTGCGGCCTCGCGACGCTGGACCGCTTCGAACGCTTCGCCGAAGGAAGCCTTACGCCGCGCGCTGGTGCAATCAAGCTGCCCCTCGGCCCCGGGCTGGGCGTCGGGCCGACGGAGGCCTAAAGGTCCGTCAGAGCAGCGCTGCGACCTGCTCCGGGGCGTTCCGCGGCAGGGCGTGGCCAACCCCTGCGATGAGCTCCAGTTCAGCGCCACCGATCGCGGCGCTGAGCCGCTCAGCGAGCGAACAATACTGCGCGTCAAGCTCGCCGGCGACGACCGTCGTCGGCACCGAGATCTGCGCCAGTCGCCGCCAGAGCGGCTCGAGCCGACCAACACTCAGAGCGCGCAGCGCGGCGGCAAGGTTATGCGGCGAGTTCTTCTCGATCTCTGCTCGAGCTCCGTCATTGACCTCCGCGCGGTCATCGCAAAAGAGCGGGCCGGCGAGCCAAAGATCGGCGAACTGTTCGATCGAACCGGCTTCAATTTGGTCGGCGAGGGCAAGGTCGCGGGCCAGCCGAACGCTCCGCTGCGCGCCGTCGTCGATCCCCGCGTTGGCCGACAGAAGCACCAGTCGCTCAATGCGCTCAGGCGCGCTGAGTGCTAGCGCGAGCGCAATCCGGCCCCCGAGCGAGTAGCCGACGAGCGTGAAGGTCGGCGGTGCCGCTGCGAGCAGATCGTCAACGCAGAGTTGCGTCGTAATTGGCCTCGAAGCACCGTTCTGGCCGTGTCCTCGCAGCTCTGCGGCCAGCGGCAGGTAGCGTTCGCGGTCGAGATGGCGGATAACGCCGTCCCAGCTACCGGCCGTGCCAGCAAACCCGTGTACAAGAAGAACCGTATCCATCGCTAGAGCCATCATGACCGCCACCAATGACATCCACCTGCTACTGCGCGCCTTCTGCGATGAGTTAGGGCGCTGCTCGATCGCCGGTGCGGTTACTTCGCCAGGCTCACGCTCAACGCCACTGGTCGCCGCACTGACCGCCGACGGCGGCTTTCCTGTCTACTCGCAGATCGATGAGCGTTCGGCCGCCTTCTTCGCGCTCGGGCTGGCGAAGGCAAGCGGCCGCCCAGCCGTACTAGCGTGTACCTCCGGAACCGCCGCGGCCAATTATCTGCCAGCGATCGTCGAAGCCGATCAGGCGCGCGTGCCGCTGATCGTATGCACGTCAGATCGCCCGCCGGAGCTGCGCTCGATCGGAGCCGGGCAAACGATCGACCAGATCAAGCTCTACGGCGACAACGTCCTTTCCTTCACGGAGGTCGGGGTCGACCGGCTGACTGAGCAGACGGGACGCTGGATCCGTTCGTTGGCCTGCCGTTCGGTATCGACGTCGCTCGGCCAACGGCGCGGGCCGGTTCACCTCAACTTCCCATTTCGCGAGCCGCTCCTGCCATCGGCTCAACTGCCCGATCCGACCGCGATTGAGATCGGCCGCGCGGACCGGCGCCCGTGGACGGCGCGAGCAGAGTCGTTCGGCGATCCGCAGGCCGCCGCCGCGATGCTGGCGCCGATCATCGCGTCGGCACCGAAGGGTGTTGTCGTCGCCGGACGTCTCGAAGGGGACCTGAGTGGCCCCCGGCTCACCCGCGCTGCAACCGCTTTCAGCGCTGCGAGCGGCTGGCCGCTGCTGGCCGACCCGCTGAGCGGCGCTCGCTGCGGGACCGACTCGGTCGCCCATTACGACGCGCTCTTGCGCGCCGCGCCGCTGGCGCTGAGCGCCCAACCGAAGGCCGTCCTGCGCTTTGGCGACATGCCGACTTCTAAATCGCTGCGTAGCTGGCTCGAGCAGCTCGACGCGATTCAGCTGCTGATCGACCCAGAGATGGCCTGGCAAGACCCCGGACTGGCGACCGATTTGGTCGTCGACGCCGAGCCCGCGGCCGTGCTAGAGCTGCTCGCGGCGAGCTGCACGGTCGGCGATGCGGCCTGGGCTGACGGCTGGCGGCAGGCGGACGCGTTCGCCAACGAGGCGATCGACGCGACGCTTAGCGATCAGCTAAGCGAGCCGGCGATCTCGCGCCAGCTGGGTGCCCAGCTGCCGGCCGCCGCAACGCTGGTTGTCGCATCGTCGATGCCGATCCGGGACGTAGAGTCGTTCTTCGCTAACCGCGACGAGCCGCTGCGCGTATTGAGCAACCGCGGCGCCAATGGGATCGACGGAGTGATCGCAACCGCATACGGCGTCGCCGCAGCAAGCGATGGGCCGACCGTGCTGCTGCTCGGCGACGTTGCCTTCGCACATGACATCGGCTCATTGGTGACCGCGCGCCGCCTTGCGGCGCCGCTGACAATTGTCTTGGTCGACAACCGCGGCGGCGGGATTTTCGACTTCCTCGAGGTGTCTGGGCAGGAACGCTTTTACGAGCAGCATGTCCTAACACCAACTGGGATTGACGTCAGCGCTGCCGCAGCCACGTTCGGGCTTCATCTGCTCGAGCCGTCGACACTCGACCAATTTGCAAGCGCGCTCGATTACGGTCTCAGCAGCAGCGGAACACAGCTAATCCATCTGCGCACTGAGCGCGCAGCGAACGTCGAACTTCATGCTCAGCTATGGCAGGCCGTCGCCGCCGCGCTAGCGCGCTAAGAGGCGAGAAGCGGCAGCAACGCGGCCAGCTTCACTTCGGTCTCGGCGAGCTCCGCAGCCGGATCCGAGCCACTGACAACACCAACCCCGGCGTAGCAGCGGGCGATATTTCCCCCGAGCAGCGCGCATCGCAGCGCGACGCAAAACTCGCCGTCGCCGTTGAGATCACTCCAGCCGACCGGCCCTGCGTACCAGCCGCGATCGAGCCCTTCGAACGCTGGAATCAGCGGAGCCGCTAGATGATGCGGCTCGCCGCCAACGGCGGGGGTTGGGTGAAGCGCACCGGCCAGTTCAATGACGCTGATCGGATCGCGCAGCTGCGCGCGGATCGGCGTCGCTAGATGCTGGATATTGGCCATCTGCGCGATCACCGGCTCGTCCGGGGCTGCGACCCAAACGCTCAGCGGTTGCAACGTCTGCACGATTCTACGGACGACAATTTCTTGCTCTTCGCGGTCCTTTGCGGAGCGCAGGAGCTGCTCTCCGAGGTGGCTATCGACCGCGGGATCAGCGCTGCGGCGCGTTGAACCCGCGAGCGCAAGAGTTGCCGCCCGCATCCCTTCACGGCGCACGAGCAGCTCCGGACTGGCGGCCACCAGCGTCTGCTCGCCGCGGCCGACGGCGAAAACGTGGCAGCCCCCGAAGACCTCGCGTAGCACACCGAAGATCGCCGCAGCGGAGAAGGATTGCGCCGAGTGAACCTGCACCTCACGCGCCAACACGATCTTTTCGAGCTCGCTGCGATCGATCCGCGCAACCGCCGCGGCAACCGCCTCCTCGTAGTGCTCGGGCGGCATCGTTCCGACAACGCGGCCGTGCTGAGACGGGTCGGGGTCGAGCAGCGGCAGCGGCCTGTGCTGAAGCGAAGCTGCGCGGTTGGCTAGCCGCGCCGCGACCTGTTCGGGGTCATCATCGGCGCTGACAACCGCGCTGAGCGTCATTGAGATCTCGTCGCCGCGTCGACAGATCGAAACTTCGGGCAGCAGCAGCGCCGATGCAGCAAAGCCGGCCCAGTGCGGGGCGCTGCCACCATCATCGGCAAAAGCAAAGCCGCCGACCGCTACCGGACCACTCCCCGCAATCGCTGAGCGTACGTCGCAGCGAGCACTACGAGCCAGATCGTTCCAGAGTTCGGCGGCTTGCTCGAAACGGTCGCCGCCGGATCCTTCGAGCGAAGTCGCGCAACCGAGCGCTGCCAGCGCCGTACGATCACGTTCCGGCTGTTCAAAGCAGAACCATGGCTCGTCGCCGATCCTCGAGGCGACGACCAGCGCGCTTGGATCAACGGTCGGGGACAACTCAACACTTATCGCGGCGAGAACCTCAACTCGGTGGCCCCGTCGCGCGTCCTTGACCGCAGCATTGAGCTGCACCAGCAGGCGCTCTGAGTCTGCCGCCGTAAGCGCAAATTCGGCATCACTTTTGGAGCCAGTCTTGGTCATCCGATCGGCATCCGAACGAGGGCAGCAGATCGGACCGCTGAGCGCCTTAGGTCTCGTCGCGGCCGCGCGCGATTGCGATCTCGCCGGTACGCATCATCTCGACAAGCCCGAAGGGCTTCAGCATCTGATCAAAAGCGGTGATCTTCTCTGTCGTACCGGTAACTTCAAAGATCACCGACTCTTTGCTGACGTCGACCACCTTGCCGCGGAAGATGTCGCAAATCTGCATCACTTCGGAGCGCTGTGGGCCGTCTACTGTGACTTTGAAGAGCGCAAGCTCGCGCGCGAGGCTGTCAGCGGGCTCGAGGTCGCGGATCTTCAGCACGTTGACGAGCTTGTGCAGCTGTTTCGTGACCTGATCGATCGGATGGACGGCGCCGTCGACGGTCAGCGTGATTCGCGAGACCGCGTCGTCATCGGTCGGGCCGACCGCCAGCGTGTCGATGTTGAAGCCACGCCGCGTAAACAGGCCCGCAACGCGCGTCAGCACGCCAGGCTTGTTCTCAACGAGGATCGAGAGCACATGCTTGCGACCGCTGCGAACGCCGACGCTGGCGTGCAGTTCTTCAAGGCTCAGTTTCTCAGATGTTCCGCTTTCCGAGATCATCATCCGACCATGTCTCGGGCAGCCATACCCGGCGAAATCATCGGGTAGACGTTCTCTTCCTCGGTCACGCGGACATCTACGACGACCGGACCGGGGGTCGCAATTGCGGCGCGCAGATCTTCGACCAACGTCCCCTTCTCGGTGAGGCGAATGCCGGTCGCACCGTAGGCCTCGGCGAGCTTGACGAAATCGGGGTAATCCCCCATGTGAACGTGCGAGTAGCGCTTCTGCCAGAACAGCTCCTGCCACTGGCGAACCATGCCTAGGCAACCGTTATTCATGATCAGCACCTTGACCGCAATGCCTTCCTCCGCGCAGGCCGCCAGCTCCTGAATGTTCATCTGAATCGAGCCGTCGCCGGCGACCAAGACAACGTCCTGATCGGGGCAGCCAACCTTCGCCCCGATCGCCGCTGGCAATCCGAAACCCATCGTTCCGAGGCCGCCGGAGTTGATCCATCGGCGCGGCTCGGTGAAGTGGTAGTACTGCGCCACCCACATCTGGTGCTGACCGACGTCGGAGCAGATGATCGCATCGCCACCGGTCGCTTCGTAGACAGCTTCAACCATGTATTGCGGGCGAATCTCGCTGTCTGTGGTGTCGCTGTAGGTCAGCGGGAACTCTTTCTTCCAGCCCTCAATTGTTGTCAGCCAACCGTCGAGTCGGGCCGAATCGGCGCCGATTGCGCGGTACTCCGAGGTGAGTCGGGGCAGGATCGACTTCACATCGCCGACAATCGGGATGTGGGCGGGAACGTTCTTTGAGATCTCGGCCGGATCAACGTCGATGTGGATGAACTTGGCGTTGGGGGCAAACTCATCAAGCTTGCCGGTAATACGGTCGTCGAAGCGGGCGCCGATTGCGCAGATCAGGTCGGCCCCATCCATCGAGTAGTTCGCGGTGCGCGTGCCGTGCATTCCAAGCATGCCCAGCCACTGCTGGCCCTCGGCCGGAAACGAACCAAGTCCCATCAGCGTGCTCGTGACCGGGAAACGGTCGCTGGAAGCGAGCGCCCGCAGCTCTTCGGAGGCGTTGCCGAGCACGACGCCACCGCCGACGTAAAGCACCGGCCGCTTCGCGGCCGCGAGCGCCTTCGCCGCTTGGCGGATCTGCTTGGCGTTGCCCTCGATGTTCGGCTGGTAGCCGGGAAGCGAAACGTCGGTGACCGGCACGTAGTCAATCTCGCCGCGAGAGATGTCGACCGGGATGTCGACAACGACCGGCCCCGGCCGACCGCTACGGGCAATGTAGAAGGCCTCATGAATTGTGCGCGGGATCTCTTCGGCTTTGGTGACCATGAAGGAGTGCTTGACGCCAGGCATCGTGATACCGATCGTGTCGGCCTCTTGGAATCCGTCCGTGCCAAGCAGGTCACTGCGGATCTGACCGGTCATGAAAACGACCGGCACGGAGTCCATCATCGCGTCGACGATCGGCGTCACTAGGTTTGTAGCGCCTGGCCCTGAGGTGCCGAAGGCCACGCCGACCTTGCCGGTGGCCTTTGCGTAGCCCTCGGCGGCGTGGCCTCCGCCGGCCTCGTGGCGAACGAGGATGTGCTTGATTTCAGAATCCACGAATGCGTCGTAGGTCGGCAGGTTGGCTCCCCCGGGCAGGCCAAATACGACCTCGACGCCCTCTGCCTTGAGGCATTCCATGATTGCGTCTACTGCTCGCATTGGCGGTCGTTCCTTTCCCAGTTCGCGGTTTGCCTACCGAATCAGGCTGAATTAGGCATTCTAACAGCGAATTTCGGCTCTCCCATCGTTGCAGCGCCTCGCCCGAGCAGCCGCCGAAAGCTATTTCGCGCGGAGCCTCTCGGCGTATTTCGATGGCAACAGTTGATCATCGGGGGGCAAGTAAAGCTCCATCCCACAGCGCGTGCAGAGCGCGTCGTGGGCCGGAACCACCTTGTCGCAGCCAGGGCACTGACGCCGAGGTTCGGTCGCCTCGTTACGCATAAAGATCGCTGCCAGCAGTCCGAAGACGGGGATCAGGAAGCTGATCACGAACCAGATGACGAAGGAGCCGCCTTTGATCCTGCCGACGATCCCTCCGGCCAAACCGAAGCAGAAGGCGATGAGCAGATAGCCGCCACCGGCCATCGGCTCAGCCTACCAGCCGCAGCACTTAGGAGAGGCCCAGCTGCTCACGGATCAGCGCCGTTACCTGCTCGCCATCCGCGCGTCCCCGCGTCTGCTTCATCACCTCACCGACGATCACGCCAATCGGCTTCATCTCGCCACTACGTAACCGCTCTGTCAGCTCCGGGTTGGCTTCCAGCGCGGCCGCGACGATCGGCGCCAGCTGCTCGGCGCCACCAACCGCCTCCAGCCCTTGGTCGGCAACAATCGCCGCCGGCTCGCCGCCTTCATTGACCAGCTGATCGAGCACCTGTCTGGCGCCACCCTGGTTGATCTTCGAACTGGCCACCAGAGCGGCGAGCTGCGCCAGCGCGCTGGCGCTGACCTTCGAATCTTCGGCCTCCTGATCGCCCAGCCGGCCCTGCAGCTCGGCGACCCAGTTTGCAGCGGCCTGCGCGTCGAGCGATCGATCGGCCTCGCAAACTGCGTCGAAGTAGTCGCCGAGCTCGGCGCGCCAGGCAAGCATCCGTGCGCTCTCCGCGCTGAGCGATTGCTGCTCGATGTAGCGTTGCTCGCGCGCCGCCGGAAGCTCCGGCAGCTCGGCCGCCGCACGGCTCAGCATGCTCTCGGAAATCACCACCGGCGGCAGGTCCGGCTCCGGGAAATAGCGATAGTCGTGCGCCTCCTCCTTAGAGCGCAGCGAGGTGATCGCCTCGCTGCGCGGGTCGAAGTGGAGCGTCTCTTGAACAACCTCTTCCCCGGCCTCGATCAGCGCCCGCTGCCGCTCAACCTCGGCGCGGATACCGCGTTCGATGAAACGGAACGAGTTCATGTTTTTCAGCTCCGTCTTAACCCCGAGCTGGTCGCTCCCGGCCGGTCGCAGCGAGATGTTGGCATCGCAGCGCAGCGAACCCTCCTCCATGTTGACGTCGCTAACACCGAGCGTCCGCAGCGTCGTCCGCAGCAGCCGCAGCCACTGGCCTGCCTGCTCGGCCGAGCTCAGCTCCGGCTCGGTGACAATCTCCGCCAGCGGCGTGCCACCACGGTTGAAGTCGACAATCGAGCTGTTGGCCTGATCGATCCGTCCGCCGACACCGACGTGATTGAGCTTCGCTGCGTCCTCTTCAAGGTGGACGCGGTGGATGTTCACTTCGCCCAGCTTGCCTCCGGAACAGAGTGGCAGATCAAATTGGCTTATCTGGTAGCCCTTCGGCAGGTCGGGGTAGAAGTAGTTCTTGCGGTGGAAGGTGGAGACCGGCGCGAGCGTTGAGTTCAGCGCCAGCCCGATCAGCAGGCCGTAGTGGATCGCCTCGGCGTTAGCAACCGGCAGAGCGCCTGGTAGGCCGAGACAGACCGGGCAAGTTCGCGTGTTCGGCGGCTCACCGAAGCCGAGCGCGCATCCGCAGAACATTTTTGTCGCGGTACGGAGCTGAACATGGATTTCAAGGCCAATTACAGGCTCGAGCTCGGCTTTGGCCATCAAACGCCCCCGCTTCGAGCCGCAGCTCCGTCGAAGCCGATCGCGCGCTCGAGCGCGTGGGCCGCGTCGAGGATTCGGTTCTCGCTGAAGGCGGGCCCGCAGATCTGCAGCCCGACCGGTAGCCCTTCGCTGAGCCCTGACGGGATCGAGATCGCAGGCGTCCCGGCAAGCGACATCGGGATCGTGAAAAGGTCGCTTAGGTACATCGCCAGCGGATCAGCGGTGCGCTCACCTAGGCGAAAAGCAACCGTCGGACTGGTCGGAGTGGCGATGAAGTCGGCCTTCGTGAAGATCTCGGCCAGCTCTCGTGAAACGACTGTGCGAACCCGCTGCGCGCGACCGTAATAGGCATCGTAATAGCCGGAAGAAAGCGCATAGGTTCCTATCAGGATCCTTCGCTTGACCTCAGCGCCAAAACCGTCGTGACGGGTCTGCGTGTACATCGCGTCGAGAGTGCTCGCTTCGGTCCGCAGGCCGTAACGGACGCCGTCAAAACGGGCAAGATTTGACGACGCTTCGGCCGGTGCGATCACGTAGTAAGCGCTGAGCGCATACGGAGCGCTGGGAATTTCGCAGCCAACGATCGTCGCCCCGAGCTCGCGCGCCGTCTCGAGCGAGGCCTCGAACGATTCGCGCACCCCCGCTTCAATTCCTTCCCCGTCGACGAGCGCGGTCGGTACCGCGAGCGTGATGCCGTCGAGCCGCTCACTCGTCGGTAGATCAATTGGCCCGGGAAAAGCAACCGAGGTGGCGTCGGCGCTGTCGCGCCCGACCAGATTTCGGTAGAAGAGCGCAGCATCGGTCACGTCGCGGGTCAATGGGCCAGCACTATCAAGCGAGGAAGCGAAGGCGATCATTCCGTAGCGCGAGACAGCGCCGTAGGTCGGCTTGAGGCCAACTATTCCGCACAGCGAGGCGGGCTGGCGAATTGAACCTCCGGTGTCGGTCCCGAGCGCCCACGGAGCGAGCCCGGCGGCAACGGCTGCGGCGCTGCCCCCGGATGAGCCGCCGGGGACGCGGCTGCGGTCCCACGGGTTCAGGACCGGGCCGTAGGCTGAGTTCTCATTCGACGAGCCCATCGCGAACTCGTCTTGATTCGTTTTGCCAAGTAGCGGCGCACCGGCCGCCGCGAGATTGGCAACCGCGGTAGCGGTATAGGGCGGGCAGTATCGCTCGAGGATCTTTGAACCGGCCTGGCTTGGAATCCCTTCGGTGCAGAAGAGGTCCTTGACCGCCAATGGCACTCCCCCGAGCGGCCCGTTGATCACTGTCGGCTCGTCCTCTGCCACCCAGGTGAAAGCGTTCAGCTCGTCGGCGGCCGCACGGGCGCGGTAATGCTCGAATAGTTCGGCGCGCGCGAGGCCGCCATCTGCGATCGCCGCGGCGGCGGCCGCGGCGCTCAACGCTTGAATATCGTCGGCCATCTACTCGCCTTGTGGACTAGGGACTAAGAAGCCGTCGTCGCGGATCGCTGGCGCCGGCGCCAAAGCAACCTCGCGTGGCAGAGACCGAGCGACCTGATCGGCACGTAAAGAGTCCTCAACGTCACCGATGTGCGCGGTTGGTTCGATCCCCTCAAGATCGAGCTCGTCGATCGTTGCAACGTGGTCGAGGATCGACGAGAGCTCGGCAGCGGTCGTCTGGAGTTCATCTTCGTCCAGCGCCAGGCGAGCGAGGCGCGCAACGTGTAGAAGTTCATCTCGGTCGATCATCGGCCGCTTGATCCTAAGGCGCCGCAGATCCGGGAGGTTCGGCGGGTGGCGCCGGTCGCGGCGGCGGCGGGCTGTACTCGCGCGACGGCCCTGCGGTCCTCTCGTTGCGGATCGAGGCCAGCGATCCGGCGGTCAGCACGACGATTGAGATCGCGCCGATCCATCCTGCCGGCTCGATCGAAACGGCGCTGGCCGGTAGATCGAGTCCTAGCCCAGGTCGGCTGAAGAGAACCACCATCAACGCGATTAGCGTCGGTATTGCGACTGCGCCGAGCGTCGCGCCAAACGGCAGCGTTGCGGCGTCGCCGGCGTTGATCGCGAAGCCGATGCAGAGGCCGATTCCGAGCAGCGCACTGGCGACCAGCAGTGCAGCCAGCAGCCAGCCGAGGCCGTCCCAGCCGCTTACGGTCACTGCCATGTTGCGCGGCGGGAATATCTCGAGCGTCAGGCCGTAGGAGAACCAAGGCTGCCAGAGCGTCGCGAGAATGCCGAGCGCGCCGACGAAGACCGCCCATTCGGTGAGCCGCAGGTGTTTCACGGCCGCTCGGCCGCCAATCGCGCGGCGATCACTGTGTTGTCAAGCAGGCAGGCGATCGTCATCGGCCCGACGCCTCCCGGGACCGGAGTGATCGCACTGGCAATCTCGCTGACGCGCTCGAAGTCGACGTCGCCGCAGAGCACGCCATCGACGCGGTTGATGCCGACGTCGATCACCACCGCTCCAGGCGCCACGAAATTGGCTTCGACCATCCGCGGCCGTCCGACAGCGGCGATCAGCACGTCTGCACGGGCGCATGTGGCGGCCAGGTCGCTTGTACGCGAGTGGCAGATCGTCACCGTCGCGCTGCGTTCGAGCAGCAGCTGCCCCATCGGCTTACCGAACAGGTTGGAGCGGCCGATCACAACCGCCTCGGCCCCCTCCAACTCGACGCCTACCTCGTCAAGCAGCATCATTACGCCACGAGGCGTACAGGGCCTCAGTCCAGGGCGCCCGAGCGCCAGCAGCCCGGCGCTGGTTGTCGTCAGTCCGTCAACGTCTTTGAGCGGATCGACAAGGCCTGTGAGCTCCACGCCGTCAAGATGCTCGGGAACCGGCAGTTGGCAGATGATGCCGCTGATCGCCGGGTTGGCGTTGGCCTCCCTAATCGTTTCAATCGCCTCTTCGCGTGTTGCATCGGCAGCAAGATTGAAGCTGAACCCCTCGATGCCAGCTTCGGCGCAGGCGCGCTGCTTACTGGCGACGTAGACCGCGCTGGCGGGGTCATCGCCGATCAGGATTGTCGCGAGCCCCGGCGGCCGCCCGTACTGCTCGGCGAAGGCGGCGGCGTCGAGAGCAACCTGCTCACGCAGCTTCGCCGCTACTGCTGTTCCGTCGATTAGCCGAGCGCTCATCTGTCAATTCTTACTAGCGCGCGCGGATCGGTGCGTACTGGGCGATCAGCTTTCGCTCGTCGCCGCTGCCAGCGAAGCGGACGATCAGGATTCCTCCGGGTTCGACGCCAATCACGACGCCGTCGCCGAAAGCGGCGTGAACAACGTCATCTCCGACGCCGAAGTTGGCCATCGCCAACGGCGGTGCCTCGTGCGCGCTTGCTGCTGCCGAGTCCCACGAGCGGAGACGCGGCCGGCGCCCAATCGGAGCTGAGTACTGCTGATCCTCCTGGTCGAGAAGTCCGCTCGGAAGCTCCCCCAAGAAGCGGCTCGGGACGCCGCTGGTTTGGGCGCCGAACACATTTCGTTGGCGAGCGTTTGTCAGCGTCAGGTTGCGCATCGCCCTTGTGATCCCGACGTAACAGAGCCTCCGTTCCTCTTCCAGCGTGCCCTCGTCGATTGAGCGCGAGTGTGGGAAGAGGCCGTCCTCGCAGCCGATAATGAAGACCACTGGGTACTCAAGCCCCTTCGCGTTGTGGAGCGTCATCAATGTGACGAGCGACTCGTCGTCCTGGCGGCTGTCGGCGTCGGCAACGAGTGACACCTGCTGCAGGAAAAGATCGAGCCTGTCCCCCTCAGCGTCCGCGCCCGCATCAAACTCGCGCGCCACCTCGACCAACTCTTCAAGGTTCTCAAGCCGCCCTGCAGCTTCGATTGTGCGCTCATTCTCGAGCCATTCAACGTAACCGCTCTCATGGATTACGGCGTCGAGTAGATCGCCGACCGGCACGCCCTGCTGGTGGCGCTGTCGCAACCCTTCCATCGTCTCCATGAAGCGACTGAGCGCCTTGATCGCAGCCGCCCCGAGGCCGGGTACAGCGGCCGGATCGGCGGCGGCCTCCCAGATGCTCAAGCCGGTTGTTTGAGCGTGCGTGAGAACGCGGGAAAGCGAGGTCTGGCCGAGCCCGCGGCGCGGCGTGTTGGCGACGCGCTGAAAGCTGACCGCGTCCTGCCCGTTGATCAGCAGCGTCAGATAGGCAATTGCGTCCTTCACTTCGGCGCGGTCATAGAACTTGGTTCCTCCAACGACCTGGTATGCGATCTCACGGCGCACGAGCGTGTCCTCGAGCACGCGCGACTGCGAGTTCATCCGGTAGAAGACGGCGATCTCCGAGTTTGACTTCCCTTCGTCGACTAGACGCTCGATCTCGCCGGCTACGTACCGCGCCTCTGAATGTTCGTCGTCGAGAGTTCGCAGCACGATTGGATCGCCTTCGCCGAGATCGGTCCAGAGCGTCTTCGGCATCTGGTCGCGGTTGTTCGAGATGATCGCGTTGGCAGCGTCGAGCACGGTCTGTGTTGAGCGGTAATTTTGTTCCAGCCTGATCACAGTTGCGTCCGGGAAGTCGTCGTTGAAATCGAGAATGTTTCGAATATCGGCGCCGCGGAAGCCGTAGACCGACTGCGCGTCATCACCGACGACCGCGATCTTGCGATGCTCCGCGACGAGCAGCTGCAGCAGCCGATACTGAGCGTGGTTGGTGTCCTGGTACTCATCAACGAGCACGTAGCGAAAGCTCTTGCCGTAGCGCTCCCGCACCTCCGGGAAGCCTTCAAATAGCGTCACCGTTCGGCCGATCAGGTCGTCGAAATCCATCGCATTCATCCTCAGCAGCGACTTCTCGTAGAGCTCGTAGACCTCGGCGACTGTCCGCTCGAAGTGGTCGCCAACCATCTCGCTGTATTCGGCCGGACCACGCAAGCGGTTCTTGGCGTCCGAGATCCGGCGCTGCATCGCAGCTGGGGAAAATCGCTTCGGGTCGACACCGAGCTCTTCGAGGCACTGTTTGATCAGTCGTCGACTGTCTGCCTGATCGTAGATTGTGTAGCCGCGCGTGTAGCCGATCCGTTCCGCCTCGACCCGCAGGATTCGGGCGCAGGCGGAGTGGAAGGTCATCACCCACATACCGCGGGTCGAGTGGCCGAGCAGCTGTTCAACTCGGCCGCGCATCACCTCGGCCGCCTTGTTCGTAAATGTAATCGCGAGGATCTCGCCGGCGCTGGCGCGGCCTGTTTCGACCAGCCATGCCAGCCGGTGGGTCAGCACGCGCGTCTTGCCGGAACCGGCACCGGCGAGCACCAACAACGGGCCTCCGTCATGGGTAACGGCCTCTCGCTGAGGGTCGTTGAGACCCTCTAGCAACTGCTCAATTCGGCTGGCTGTCGGGTACACGGGCATCACAACCGAGGATAAGCGCGCAGGCGGCGGCGGCTCTTCTGCGATCGCCGATTACCCGCCCGCCGGGTTTCGCCCGCGGACCGAGCGCAGCGGCCTGACAGGGGCCGCTTCGCTCTCGCTGCCGCTCAGCTCAGCGACGCGCGCGTCGAGCGATTCGATCCGCTCCGAGAGTCGCTTAATCGCCTCAGCTACAGGGTCGGGCAGGTGAATCCAATCGGCGTCGGGACCGACCGCCTTGCGACCGTCAACGCGAACCACGTGGCCGGGGTTGCCGACGACGGTCGCGTCGGCGGGAACATCCGCAATCACCACGCTGTTGGCGCCAATCTTTGCTCCGCGCCCGACTGCGATCGGCCCTAGCAATCTGGCTCCGGAGCCGACCGTGACCTCATCACCGAGCGTCGGGTGCCGCTTGCCTGTCGCAAAGCCTGTGCCGCCGAGCGTCACGCCTTGATAAATAGTGACGTCGTCGCCAATCTCGGCCGTCTCGCCGATCACAACCCCAGAGCCATGATCGATCAGCAGGCCCTTGCCAATCTTTGCCGCCGGGTGAATCTCAACACCGGTTACGGCGCGGCTGAAGTAAGCGATTGATCGTGGCGCGAGCGGGATGCCGGCCTCAAATAGGACGTGAGCCACCCGGTGGCTTACGACGGCGTGTACGCCGGGCCAAGAGCTCAGGATCTCAAGCGAGGAGACGCCGCGGGCGGCCGGGTCGCGCTGGTGGGCGGCGGCGATGTCGAGGCGCAGCTCTGTCGCCACGCGAGCCAATGTTGAAAGACCAAACACCGGTCAAGCCTAGCGGCCGCGAGTCAAGCGCTCGGCGCGAAATATGGCGCCGAGATGTAGCGCTCGCCGGAATCCGGCAAGACAACAGCAATCCGAGCGCCTCTCGACTCCGGACGGGCAGCAATCTCGATTGCTGCTGCTAGCGCCGCGCCACAAGAAAGCCCTGCGAGGACGCCGCACTCAGCGGCCGCCGCGCGCGCCGTTGCGATCGCTGTCTCGTCCGAAACGGCGATCACATCGTCGATCAACTCGCGGTTGAGCACCGCGGGCACAAAGCCCGCCCCAATGCCTTGGATTCGGTGAACCCCAGCTCGACCGCCAGAGAGTACAGCCGACCTCTGCGGCTCAACCGCGACCACTTTGGCCTTCGGGTTGACGGCCTTGATCGCCTCGCCAGCGCCGGTGATTGTCCCGCCGGTTCCGACGCCGGCAACGAAAATGTCGATCTTGTTATCGAGCGCTTCGAGCAGCTCCGGGCCGGTCGTCAGCCGGTGCGCCTCTGGGTTTGCAGGGTTAGAGAACTGATCGGGCAGGTACGCGTCGTTATCGAACGCCATCGCTCTCGCCGCCTCGACGACCTCGGCCATCCCGCCCGTCGATTCCACTACCTCGACCTTCGCCCCGTACATTCGCAGCAGCGCCTCACGCTCGCGACTCATCCCTTGCGGCAGAAAGACCTGCAGCTCGTAGCCCTTTGCGGCGCAGACGAATGCCAGCGCAATCCCAGTGTTGCCGGAGGTCGCTTCAACGATCGTTGTCTTGCCTGGCTCAATCAGGCCGTCACGCTCAGCGGCGTCGATCATCGCAACGCCGATGCGGTCCTTCACCGAGCCACCTGGGTTGAACGCTTCAAGCTTCGCGAACAGCCGCACGTCCGCTGCTGCGCCGTCGCCAAGCAGCGCTGTCATCTCTACGAGCGGCGTCTTACCGACAAGCTCCGCAATGTTGATCGGAATTGATCCCATTGCGGAAGTCTAACGGCGCGCCGAGCGCCTTCTACAAAACTTGGAAGTCGCTAAAGCGCGCTCGGCGATCCGATCGCGCGGAACCTGGCGGTCTAATAACCGGCCGCAGCGAAAATCAGCCAGCGCTGAGGTAGCGCGGCTCGGAGAAGACTCGCCGCACGAGCGGCGCGAACTCGCCGATCGGGAGCGACTCGAAGGCTGGGTCGAAGCAGTTTTGGTCGTAGAGCGCGCAAAACTCTGCGCAGGCGTCGAACGACGGATGTTCGCGGTAGCGCTCTCTTGCGTCAGGGTCGTCGCCGGTTACAGCGCCGTAATGGAACTGCTGGAAGATGCCATGGTGTTCGACGATCCAGCAGATCTCCGGAGCGATGTACGGGCGCATGATCGCGGCGACCATCTCGCCGTGCGTGTAGGGCGCCAGCTCGTCGCCAATGTCGTGCAGTAGCGCGGCCGCGACATACTCCTCGCTGCGGCCGTCCCGCTTAGCGCGCGTCGCCGATTGGAGCGAATGCTGATAGCGGCTGACCTGATAGCCAGCGAACGAATTCTTCAGTCCTTCGAGCGTCGCCAATAGGCGCGCCGGGAGATCGCGGAGGTATTCGCGCTCGGCCCGTTCGAGCAACTCAAAGTCGGCCTTCGTCCCGTCTTCCATGGAGGAAAACGAAACCCGCTCCATCTTCAGATGTAATACATCGGGCCGCCGGCGGCAGCTTGTTCGCGCGCTAGGCAATCGGCGACTGTCGTTGCGGCCAGGACCGTACGGGCGGCAGCTGCGGACTCGGCGAATACGTCGTCGCCTTCGCTTTGAAGCGGGCCATCGAGAAGCTCGACGACTTCAAGCACGGTTATCTGATCGGCGGCGCGAGCGAGCGAATAGCCTCCCTTGACGCCGCGCTGGGACCGGAGCACGCCGCCGCGGCGGAGCGTTGCAACGAGCTGCTCCAAAAACTGGGCGGGGATCTCGCGGCGGCGCGCAATCTCACCGACCGAGATCGGCTGGTCGGGCGTTCTCGCAAGCTCGGTCAAGGCGGCAACCGCGTAAGGGGACTTGGTTGTAATCGAGTTCACCCCCCTACCCTGCCAGATTGATGACGACAGCGAAAGCCACGAGCTACCTCTCGCGCTTCGGCCCACCGCTTGTGTTGATGGGACTGATCTATCTGCTGAGTGCGCAGCCTGACCTCAACTCGGGACTTGGAGCAATCGACCTGATCGGCCGCAAGATCGTTCACGCCGCCGAATACGGGCTGCTGTTTGGACTCTGGTGGCGTGCTTTCGACTGGCGCTGGCCGGCGATGGCGGCGCTAGTCACGATCACTTGGGCGATCAGCGACGAGTTCCACCAGCTCACCGTAACGGGCCGCCACGGCAGCCCGGTCGATGTGCTGATCGACTGCAGCGGCGTACTGATCGCCTATCTGCTAATCAGATCGCGCCGTCGAGCCGTTTGAGCGACTCGTCACGACCGAGCAGCTCGAGCGTCTCGAAGATTCCTGGCGACACGGTTGTACCGGCCAGAGCTACACGGACCGGCTGGAAGACATCGTTCGGCTTTACGCCTTGAGCCTCGACGACGCCTCGTAGCGCCCCCTCAATTGCCTCGGTCGCCCAACGATCGAGCGCGCCGAGTACTTCACGCGCTGCTAGCAGCGCTGGTGCGTTCGCCGCGCCAAGCCACTTCTCTCGCGCCTTCGGATCATTGGCCGGGCCGTCCCAAATAAAGCCGCAGAGAGGCCAAAACTCGGCCAAGGTTTGGATCTTCTCGCCGGCGATGGCAACAGCCGGACCGAGCCCTTCACGGCCAACGAAGGCTTCGACCCGCGCCGTAAGCTCCTCGTGGCTGAGCTGGTGCAGATAACGGCCGTTGATCCATCGCAGCTTCGCCTCATCGAACTGCGCTGGCGCCTGCGTCACGGTCGAGAACTCAAACCGCCTCACCAGCTCGTCGGTCGGAATCAGCGTCTCGTCGTCGGCGTCGCCCCAGCCGAGCAGCGCCAAGTAGTTCCTGACCGCTTCGGGCAGATATCCCTTGTCGCGAAGATCCTGCACCGACTCCGCGCCGTGGCGCTTTGAAAGCTTCTTGCCATCAGGGCCATGGAGCAGCGAGAGGTGCGCGTAGCGCGGCGGCTTTTCGCCCATCGCTTCGAGCACGAGCACCTGCTTCTGCGTATTCGAGAGGTGGTCAACGCCGCGGATCACGTCGGTGATGCCCGCATCGAGGTCGTCGACAGCGACGGCGAGGTTGTAGAGCGGGCTACCGTCGGCGCGCGCGATCACCGGGTCGTCGAGGTGGACGTTGCGGAACGCGGTCGTTCCGCGGATTAGGTCGTCGATGATCGTCTCGCCTTCGTCTGGAACCCGCAGGCGCACGGCACCGTGATCCTCGGCCGTGCCACGGAAACCACGGTCGTCGCCGTATTCGTCCTTCCAGGCGCGAACGTCGTCAGCGCTGGCACTGGTGCGGTAGGCACGCCCGTCGGCGAGCAGCTGCTCAACTACGGCGCGATGGCGCGGCTCGTTGTCGGCCTGAAAGAACGGTCCTTCATCCCAGTCGAGACCAAGCCAAACGAGCGCTTCGAGAATCTGCGCAGTGTTCTCAGGCGCCGAGCGTTCGCGGTCGGTGTCTTCGATCCGCAGAATGAATGTTCCGCCGCCATGGCGGGCCGCAAGCCAGTTGTAGAGCGCGGTTCGGGCACCGCCGATGTGTAGCTGACCGGTGGGGCTGGGAGCAAAGCGAACGCGCATAGCGATAGGAATCTAGTGATGGACGCTCCTAACAGCTGCGCGGCAACGTGCTGATCGGCGCACACGTCTCCCCCGCCGGCGGCCCGGCGAAGGCGGTCGGCCGCGGCGAGGAGCTCGGCGCGCGCTCAATCCAGATCTTCAATCAGAACCCGCGCGCGTGGAAGCCGACGATCTACAGCGACCAGCAGATCGAAGAGTTTCGCGCGGCAATGGCCGCCAGCCAAGTCGACTCACTACTGATCCACGCCGTCTACCTGCTGAACGCGGCCAGTGAGGATCCAGAGATCCGCGCCAAGACGTTGGCCTCGCTCACCGCTTCACTGAACGCGGGAGAGGCGCTCGGCGCTACCGCAGTCGTACTCCATCCCGGCTCCGCCAAGGACGGCGACGTTGGGCAGGCGATCGAACGCGCCGGCGCGACGATCGCCGAGGCGCTCGCTGAAAGCGAAGGCTGCGCGCTGCACCTTGAAAACACGGCCGGTGCAGGCGGCACGCTCGGCCGCTCGTTCGATCAGCTTGGCGCCTTGATCGAGAGCGCCGGCGGCGACGAGAGGCTCGGAATCTGCCTTGATTCCTGCCACATGCTCGCCTCCGGTATCGAGATTCGTAGCGTCGACTCCTTGTCGGCGGCAATCGACGAATGCGTCGCGGCGACCGGTGAAGGGCGGATCGGATCGCTGCACTGCAACGACTCGGTGATGGAAATCGGTTCCAACCGAGACCGCCACGCCGACCTCGGCGCGGGCGAGCTCGGCGCTGACGGCTGCGCTGTCTTCCTCTCCGAGCCGCGATTCGCAGCGCTTCCATGCGTGCTCGAAACCCCCGGCCCCGACAAGAAGGGCCCGACAAAGAGGCAGATCGCCGAAGCTGTCGCGCTGCGCGAGCGCGGCCTGAAGCAGCGCGCTTAGAGCTCAGGCAGCCTGGCCGGAGGTGCGGATTGCCGCCGGACCGAGCACATGCTCGAGCTCTGCGCGCAGACTAGGCGTAGGAGCGACGCGGTAACGCTCGCCGAACTTGAGGCTGCGGCCACCGCCGGAGGTAGTGATGTCGAGCACAACCTCATGCTCGCCGCTGTGGTTTCCGAGAATATGTTTTAGCTCGTCGATCACGCTCGCCAGCAGGCCGCTGTCGGTGGCGTCAACTTTGAGGTGAATCGGCCGCGGGCCGAGCGCTTCGAGTGCTTCGGCGGCCGCGCCATTCTCAATCTGCTCCGCGCTCGGCTCAAAGCGCTCAACCGATTGCGCCACGACGCAAGTCTTGCTGCTGTCCTTGTGATCGACGCGGCCTTTGACGAGCACAATCTGATCGACGTCAAGCGCGTCGCCGTGCTGCTCAAGCGTCTTGCCGAAGATCACCAGCTCAATGTCAGTCTGGAGATCGTTGAGCGTTGCGAACATCATCTGATCGCCTTTCTTGGTGCGGATCTTGCGCGCCGCAGTGATGATGCCGCCGACCGTCACTGAGTCGCCGTCACGGCGGTCTGCCAGCGCAGCGAGCGAGCAATCAGAGGCCGCGGCCAGCGCCCCGCGGACCTCCTTCAGCGGATGGGTGGAGAGGAAACAGCCGATCGCTTCTTTCTCCGCGGCGAGCAGCTCGCGCTCGCTGTATTCGGCGCCGGGGATCGGCGGGTAAACGCGGCCAGCCGCAGGTTTACCGGATTCGCCGACCTCATCGAAGATCGATGCTTGGCCAATCTGGGCGTCACTCTGCGCCTGCTGACCGGCCGTCTGTGCCTGCTCGAGCACCTGCATCATTCCCTGACGAGTGGCGCCGGTCGACCCGAAGGCGCCGCACTTGATCAGCGCCTCGAGCGCGCGCTTGTTGACCAGCCGACCGTCGACCCGCTCGCAGAAATCCCACAGCGAGATGAAGTCGCCTTCGCGCTCGCGGCTCTCCTTGATCGCCTCAACGGCCTGATAACCGACCCCCTTGACGGCGTCGAGGCCGAACCGAATCGCACCGTCATCAACAACGAAAGCATGGTCGGAGAGGTTTACGTCGGGCGGAAGAATTTCGATCCCCATCTCTTCGCAGCGGTTGATGAAGATCGGCACCTTGTCCTTCGTATCCATCACCGACGAGATAACCGCCGCCATGTACTCGGCCGGATAGTTGGCTTTCAGCCATGCGGTGCGATAGGCGATCAGCGCGTAGCAGGCAGCGTGCGAGCGGTTGAACGAATAGTCGGCCGACTTCTCGTTCGTCGTCCACATCCAATCGATCACGTGGGCAGCGGTATCCGAGCTCTTGCAGCCTTCGCGGAACTCGGGCTCCAGCTTGGCCATCGCCGCGCGGTCCTTCTTACCGATCGCTTTGCGAAGATCGTCGGCCTTCGCGCCACTGAAGCCGGCCAGCTGCGTCGCGATCTGCATCGCTTGTTCCTGGTAGAGAATTACGCCGTAGGTCTTGCCCAGAATCGGCGCCAGCCGCTGGTCTCGAATCGTGACCGTCGACGGATCGCGTTTGCCCTTTGCGTAGGTACCGATCTGATCCATCGCCCCCGGGCGGTAGAGCGCCACCAGAGCGACGAGGTCATCGAACTCAGTCGGCCTCACGGTTCGCAGCGCATCCTGCATGCCTTCGGACTCAAACTGGAAGACGCCGCCCGAATCACCGCGGGCCAGCATCTCGTAGGTCGTCTGGTCGTCTAGCGGGAGCGTCGCCATCCGCGGGCGCTCACCGACTGAACGCTCGATGATGTCGAGCGCATCTTCGATCACGTCAAGGTTGCGCAGGCCAAGGAAGTCCATCTTCAGCAGCCCGACCTGCTCTACCGGCTTCATCGAGAACTGCGTTACGACCTTGTAGACGCGGTTACCTTCGTCGTCGGTTGTGTTCGCGTCGGCGAGCTGCACGGGGACGATCTCCGTCAGCGGCCGGTCGGCGATCACGACCGCTGCGGCGTGGATCGAAGAGTTGCGCACTACGCCCTCAAGGCCGCGAGCAACGTCAACGATCTGCGCTGCAGTCGGATCATCGTCGCAGGCTTGGCGCAGCGGCTGACCTTGCTTCATGCAGTCATCGAAGCTTGGCGGGCGGCCTTGGATGGGGTCGGGAATCAACTTCGCCAGCCGGTCGCCGGCGCCGTAATCGTGGCCGAGCACGCGCGCCGCGTCACGGGTCGCCTGCCGCGGGAACATCCGTCCGAAGGTGACTATCTGAGCGACCGATTCGCGGCCATACTTTTCGGTCACGTACTGAATCACCTTTTCGCGGCCGCGAACCGAGAAATCGATGTCAATATCAGGCATCGAGACGCGCTCGGGGTTAAGGAAGCGCTCAAACAGAAGGTCGTAGCGGAGCGGGTCAACGTCGGTTATCGCGAGCGTGTAGGAGACGATCGACCCTGCCGCCGAGCCACGGCCAGGGCCGACGACGATGCCGTTCTCGCGCGCCCAGCGGACGAAGTCCCAAACGATCAGGAAGTAGGCGTTGAATCCCATCCGATCGATAACCGCGAGCTCCATCTCCATCCGCTCGACCGCCTCGGCCGGCGGCGGCTCGCCGTAGCGTCCGCGAAGACCTTCGCGGACGAGCTTCTCAAGGTAGGCCTTCTCGTCTTCGTCATCGGGCAGGAAGCGCGGAATCAACTGGCGGCCGAGCTCCAGCGCGACGTTGCAGCGTTCACCGATTTCAACCGTTGACGCGATCGCTTCTGGCCATTCTTTGAAGGCCTTTGCCATCTGTTCGTTGTTGCGTAGGTAGAACTCGTTCGTCTCGAAGATCAGTCGCGGGTTTTCGAGCGTTGACTTCGTCTGCACGCAGAGCAGCGCTGTGTGGTGGCGATGATCCTCGTGGCGTAGATAATGGACGTCTCCGGTACCGACCAGAGAAGCTCCCATCTCGCGCGCGATCCGAACAATCGCTTCGTTGGCACGGTCTTGAGCGGCGATGCCATTGTTCTGGATTTCGAAGTAAACGTTCTCGCTGCCGAGCGCGCCGATTAGCTGGTCAACGTGGGCGCGCGCTTCGTCCTCACGCCCCTCGGCTAGCCGACCGGCAAAGCGCGATGCGAGGCATCCGGTCAGCGCGATCAGACCGTCGCTGTGGCTATCGATCTGCGCCATGTCGACGGTCGGCTTGCCGCGCTCAAGCCCTTCGAGAAAACCGTCGGAACAGAGCTTGACAAGGTTGCGGTAGCCGCTATCACTGGACGCCAATAAGGTCAGGTGGTTGTGCTCATTCTTGCCGCTTGCGCCGGGCTTGGGCTTCTCGGCGTAGTAGATCTCGCAGCCGAGGATTGGCTTGATTCCGTGCCGATTACACGCCTGACAGTGCTCGACGGCACCATTCATTACGCCGTGATCGGTTAGCGCGAGCGCCGGCTGTTCGAAGCTCGCGGCCTGCTCGGCAAGCGCGTCGATCGCGCAGGCGCCGTCAAGCAGTGAGTACTCCGAGTGAACGTGAAGATGGACAGATCGAGGGGCGGACACCGAGCGCTGAGGATAGGCGCAGTACCGGACGCTGGCGAGCCTTCGAAAAGCGTTAAGGCCGCTCTGAGCGGAGCTTGCGCAGCGCGCGAGCCGTCCAACCGACCAGTCCGCCGCCGCCACGATCTGCGCGCCTTCGAGCCTCGGCCTCCGCTCCGCCGCGCCGACCGGCCGACGGATCGCCAGGGGCCTCGTCCTCGGGCAACGCTGACGCCTGCGCGCGCAGCCGGGCGGCCGCCATCGTCAAGCCGGCAAGCAGCGCTTTGCTCTCCTCCGTTGCCGCCGCGGCAGGAGGCGCCAGTCGCTCCGCGGCCGGGGCGGCCTCGCTGCTTCGCACGCGGGCCGAGACGATCGCTGCCGTCGCGGCGTCACGCGCGGCGCGCTCAGCGACGACCGACTGCTCGGCCGCCTCGCGGGCGATACGCTCGGCTCGCAGCGCAGCCTCGGCTGCCTCGCGGGCATGAATTTCATGATCTACCGCCTCGCGCGCAGCGCGGACCGCGTCGGCGGCTTCGCCAAGTAGCGCAGCAATCTCCAGCTCGCGATCGGTCCGTCGCTTCAGCTCATCGCGGGCGCGCTTTGAGCTGTCTGCGATCTGCTCGAGTTCGGCCACACGCTGCTCCGCCCCCGCGAGCCGCTCGCGCAGCTCAGCCTCCGCAAGTTCGGCGCGGCGGGCGCGACGCTCGGCAAGAACGCCAGCGTCGATGAAACGCTCCGGATCATTCTGAGAGGGTCCTACCTGCTCCATTACCGCAAGCGTACCGGGCGCCGAGGCTAGGGCGTCATTGCGTTGACGTTGCTGCGACCAGTGAGAGCCGACACAAGAGCGATAAGCAGACCAACCGCGGCCACTGATCCGACGACGGTAATTAGCTTGCGGAGCAGATTGGGATAGCGCAGGCGGACGTAGAGGCGGCCGCCACGCAGAAGGAGAAAGCCGATAGTTCGATAGGCGCGAGGTCTGCTCATCGCCACAGCCTAACCGCGCTCGGCCTGCTGCGACTCACGCAGGCGGTGCGCCATCCGCGACTGCAACGTCCAGAGCTCGATGAAACCTGGCGAGGCGTTCTGACTGAACAGGCCACCGGAGCTGTCGAAGGTCGCTAGCGCGGCGTCGTAGACGGCGTTTGGCGACGAGCGCGTGACCACGCTGGCCGAACCCTTGAAGCACTTGATTCCGATCGTGCCCGTCACGCGCTCGTTGGCGCTGCGCATGTAGGCGTCGATGTTTTCCCGCAGTGGCTCCCACCAAAGGCCGGCGTAGACGAGGTACGCCCACTGGCGGTCGAGACTGGCTTTGAACTGGTTCTGGTGGATCGTTGAGACGAGCCGCTCCAGTTCTGCGTGCGCGGTAAGGATGATCGTCGCCGCAGGAACCTCGTAAATGTCACGGACCTTCAGACCGACGATCCGGTCTTCGATGTGGTCGACGATGCCGACGCCGTGGCGGCAGCCGATCTCGGTCGCACGGTCGAGCAACTCAACGAGCTCCAGCTGTTCGCCGTCGAGCGAGACCGGAACACCGGCCTCGAAGCCGACCTCAACCGTCTGCGCCTGATCTGGCGCGCGCTCCGGCGGCGTCACGAGCTGGAAGACATCATCGTCGGGAGCGTGATCGAGCTGTTCGATCCAGCGTCCTTCCGAGGACCGCCCCCAGAGGTTGTCGTCGATCGAGTACGGCGCCTGCTCGGCGCCGCCCTTGATTGGGATTCCGTGCTCGCGGGCGTAGGCGATCTCCTCCTCACGGCCCATCTGCCACTGGCGTACCGGCGCAACAATTTTGAGCTCCGGGGCAAGCGTCGCGACGGTGCCGTCGATCCGCACTTGATCGTTGCCCTTGCCGGTGCAGCCGTGGGCGATCGTGTCACAGCCGTGGCGTCGCGCTCCGTCAACTGCAAGCTTGGCGATCAGCGGGCGCCCGAGCGCTGTGAAAAGCGGATAGCCGAGGCCGTAGGTTCCGTTGGCGAGAATTGCTGGAGCGACGAATTCACGCGCGAACTGCTCGCGCGCGTCGATCACTTCGGCGGCGATCGCGCCGAGATCGAGCGCCTTCTGTTTGACGACCTCGTAGTCCTCGCCCGGCTGGCCGAGGTTAATTGTCAAGGCCACGACTTCGGCCTCGTATTCGTCCTGAATCCACTTGCACATCACGCTCGTGTCTAGACCGCCTGAGAAGAGCAGCAGAACGCGTCCGACTTCGTCTCGATTGGCTACGTAGCTGGCTGTTCGCTGTGGCTCAGTCATCGGCGCCAGTCTAGGCAGAGTTCGACTCAGCTGTGGGCGGCGTGGTTCGCGAGCGCGCTGGCAACCCGCGTGATCGCCTCCGCCAGTTCGTCATCGTCGATCGTCAGCGGTGGCAGCAGACGGACGGTGTTGGGGCCGGTAGCGTTGATCAGCACGCGCTGCTGAGCGAGCGCGGCATTCACCATCCCGGGCGCGTCGCCGCTCTCGATGTCAAAGCCAATCATCAGCCCGCGGCCACGAACCTCCGTTACCCCGGGCAGCAACAAGATTGCCTCGCGCAACCGTTCGCCGAGCATGTTGACTCGGCCTAGCAGGTACTGATCGTCGGTCACAGCGAGGGCAGCCAACGCTGCCTGCGCCACGACCGGGCCGCCGGCGAAGGTTGAGCCGTGATCGCCGCGCTGGAGCGAGTCGGCAAGGCGCTCACCGGTGATCAGCGCACCGATCGGCAGGCCGCCACCGAGCGCCTTGGCGGTGACGATCGCGTCCGGCGTCACTCCGGTCGTTTGGTACGCCCAGAGCGTCCCGGTGCGCCCCATCCCGGTTTGGATCTCATCGAAGATCAATGCGGCCTCGTGGCGGTCACAGATCTCGCGTGCCGCGACGAGCAGATCGTCGGCGATCGGGTGAACCCCGCTCTCGCCCTGAATCGGTTCGATGATCAACGCGGCTGTCTGTGGCCCGACCACCTGCTCGATCGACTCAACGCTCGCTGCGGCAGCCTTGAAGCCCGGAACCATCGGCGCGAACGGCGCCTGCTTGGACTCCTGATGCGTCGCCGATAGCGCGCCGTAGGTGCGGCCGTGGAACCCGTTCTCGAGCGTCACAATCTCGCCGCCCTGTTTCGCCCGCCGAGCACACTTGATTGCCGCCTCGATCGCCTCGGCGCCCGAGTTGCCGAAGACAACCTTGCCCCCAAGCGAGCTTGCCGAAAGCCGCTCGGCGAGTCGGATGCCAGGCTCGGTATAGAACAGGTTGGAGGCGTGGATCAAGGTCCGCGCTTGATCACGGATCGCCTCAACAACATGCGGGTGGCAATGACCAAGGCTGGTGACGGAGATGCCGCAGAGCAGGTCGAGATACTGGTTGTCGTCCCCATCCCAGACCCAACTGCCAGCCCCGCGCACGACCTGCAGCGGCAGCCGCGCGTAGGTACCGATTACGTTCGCATCGTCAGCGGCTTGAAGCTGATCGAACTTCACTGCTGCGCCGCGATCTTCGTTCCCATCCCGGCGTCGGTGAACAGCTCCAGCAGCAGCGAGTGCGGCACTCGCCCGTCAACGATGTGGGCCGAGCCGACTCCGCCATCAACGACATTCAGGCAGGCTTCAAGTTTCGGCCGCATGCCACCGTCGACCGAGTCGAGCGCGGCGCGCAGCTGATCGGGGGTCGCTTGGCTAATCAAACTCTCGGGGTCATCCGCGTTCTCCAGCCAGCCAGCAACATCGGTCAGGAAGATCGCCTTGTAGGCACAGGTCGCCAGCGCTACCGCGGCGGCAGCATCGTCGGCGTTGATGTTGTAGCTCTGGCCATCGGCGCCCGGGCCGATCGAGGCGATCACCGGGATGTAATCACTCGCAATGTGATTGATCACGTCTACGTCAACGTGATCAATCCCGCCGACGAAGCCGATGTCGCTGCCGTCCGGGGCGCTGCGGCGCGAAACGCTGAACAGATTGCCATCATCGCCGCTGAGTCCCACGGCAGGTTGGCCGTAGCGGCCAAGGCGCAGCACGATCTCCTTGTTGACTTTGCCGATCAGCACCATCTTCGCCACCTCAACTGTCGCCTCGTCGCTGACGCGCAGCCCGCCGCGGAACTCGACCGGAAGCCCAAGCCGCTCCATGTAGTCGGTGATCTCGGGGCCGCCGCCGTGAACAACGATCGGGTTGAGACCGACGTACTTGAGCAGCACGACATCGCGCGCAAACTCCTCGCAGAGGGCGGGGTCTTCCATCGCCGCGCCGCCGTACTTGATCACGATTGTCTGTCCGTGGAACTCGCGGATGTATGGCAGCGCCTCAAGCAGTGTTGCGACGTCGCGTGTGGGGATGATTGGGTTCATTGGCTCAGGTCGTGTAGTCGGCGTTGATAGTGATGTATTGCGGGCTTAGATCGGAAAAGAAACATTCAGCCTGATGTCCTTCGCCTGGGAGCCCGACGGTGTATTCGATCTCGTCGCCGCTGACGCGGATCGCGAGCGCAGCCCGATCGTGCTGTAACTCCTGACCGGCAACGCAGACCTGCATGCCCTCAATTGCGATGTCGATCGGCAACGGAGCAGCGTCAGGGATTGCCATTCCAGCGGCCTGGGCAATCCGGCCCCAGTTGGGGTCGCCGCCGTGCAGCGCCGTCTTGACGAGCGGAGAGTTGGCGACCGAGCGTGCTACGCGTTCGACATTCGGGCCGCTACCGCCGTGAACTACCACGCGGCCAACGCGCACGGCTCCCTCGCCATCACGCACAATCGCGATCGCGAGCGCCCGCAGCAGGCCGTCGAGCGCCTCGCCGAAGCGCAGCTCGTCGTCGCTCTCAGGGTTGATCGCCACGCCGCTGGCGCCGCTGGCGAGCAGCACGACGGTGTCGTTGGTCGAGAGCTGGCCGTCGACGGAGATTCGATCGAAACTGCGTTTGACGGTCACGCTAAGCAGCAGTTCGGCGGTGTGGTCCTCGAGCTTGGCGTCGGTTTCGATGAAGCAGAGCATCGTCGCGAACGACGGTTGGATCATCCCCGCCCCCTTCGCTTGGGCGCTGATCGTTACCGGCCCTCCGGATAGGGCAATCTCGATCGTTGCTTGCTTCACAAAAGCGTCGGTCGTCATGATCGCCTGCTGGAAATCGTCTACGCCATCGGCCGAGAGCTGCTCGGCGCACTCGTTGATGCCTGCGATAACGGGTTCAGGATCGATCTGGACGCCGATCACGCCGGTTGAGCAGACGGCCACCTGGTGGGCGCCGACGCCGAGCGCAGCGGCGGCGGCATCCTGCATCGCGGCAGCGACCTCGTAGCCGTCATGGCCTGTCGCCGCGTTGGCGTTACCGCTATTGACGACGACGGCGCGCAGCTGACCGAGGTGGCAGCGTTCGCGCGTCAGCATCACCGGCGCGGCCTGAACGCTTGAGCGCGTGAAGCGGGCCGCACTGGTCGCCCCTGGCTCGTCGCAGATGATGATCCCAAGATCGAGCTTGCCCGACGGCTTCAGCCCGGCCGCGAGCGCACCGGCGCGGAAGCCCGCCGGCAACCCTCGCTCGATCACTTCGCGAACGCCGGCGGGAACGGGAGCCCAGCGTGAAGTGAAGAGATTCACAGCTCAATCCCTTGCTCTTCAGGGAGGCCGAGCATCAGGTTGAGGTTCTGGATCGCCTGCGATGCGGCTCCCTTCCAGAGGTTGTCGATTACGGCGAAGACGAATGCTTTCCCTGTCCTCGCGTCGACGCGGGCATTGATCCGGCAGAGATTCGTTCCGCGCACCTCACGGACGCCCGGCAGATGATCAACCACTTCGACGAACGGTTCGTCGGCGTAGGCCGCGGCGTAGAGCGCCTCGATGTCGACGCTCTCGCTGAGCGTCACGTAACAGCTGACGAGTTCGCCTTGGTCGAGCGGCACTAGGTGCGGGGTGAATGTGACGGTCAGATTCTCGGCCCCTGCCAGTGCCAGTTCTTGGTCAATCTCCGGCATGTGGCGATGCTGGCCGACGCCGTAAGGCTTCACGTTCTCGTCGACGCTGACGAAATGAGTTACTGCGCTCGCTTCGCGTCCGGCGCCCGAAACGCCGCTCTTGGCGTCGATCACGACATCAGCAATGAATCGGGCGAGCGGGGCCAGCGCCAGCACTGCCGCGGTCGGGTAGCAGCCGGGGTTTGCGACCAGCCCAGCTCCCTTGATCTGCTCGCGGTAGCGTTCCGGCAGCCCGTAGACAGCCCCACCGAGCAGCTCGGCCGCTTGGTGCTCTACGTACCACTGCTCGTAGACGCTCTGGTCGCGCAAACGGAAGTCGGCGCTTAGATCGACGACCGGCACGCGATCTGCGCGCAGCTGTGCGACGAGCGGCGCCGCTGCGCCGTGCGGATAGGCAACGATCGCAGCGTCTAGCTGACCGTGGGCGGAGAGCGACGGCTCCTCGAGCACCGCGTCGCAGCGGTATTGCGGGTAGAGCGAGCTGAGGCGCTGGCCAGCCTCGGAGCGGCTGGTCGCGGCCGCAAGCGTCAGCGACGGGTGACGATCAACCAGTTCGGCCGCAAGTGCGCCGGCATAGCCGGAAGCTCCGGCCACAAGAATCCTCTTCTCAGCCACGCAGCTCACCGTCCAATTCAACCTTCAGCGCAGTGACGATCTTCTCCCGCAGCGGCGCGACCTCTTCGTCGCTCAGCGTGCGGTCTTCGGCAGCGAAGTCAACGTGTAGCGCAAGCGAAACGCGCCCCTCCCCTACCTGCTCGCCTCCGTAGACGTCGAATACTTCGGCGCGGCTGACGAGCGGAGAGCCGGCCTGCGTGACGCAGGCGACGACGCTCGCGGCGCTGACGCCAGCGGGAACGATCACGGCCAGATCCTCACGCAGCGGCGGGTAGCTCGTCAGGTCGCTAAAGAACGGGGGTGAAGGAGCCTGCGCGGCGGCCCGGCCGATGTCAATCGCGAGCGCCGCAATCGGCTGGTCTATCTCCCAGCTCGCAGCGACAGCCGGGTGAACTTCACCGAACCAACCGAGCAGGCCGTCTGCGGTGCGAATCATCGCCGTTCGACCCGGATGGAGGAACGAAAGCTCTCCGTCTTCAACCTGCCACTGGATCCCAAGTGCTCCCAGTACTGAGCTGACGAGCGCGTGTGCGGTTTCGATCCGCGCAGCTGGTGGCCGCGCGTCGGCCCAGCCCGGATCGCGGACCGGCCCGATGATAATTCCACCAAGGCCGTGGTGCTCGTTGGCAGCCATCCCGGCCTCGCTTGGACCGGCGCGGTAGACGGTGCCAGATTCAAACAGCGCGCAGCTCTCGGCGCCGCGGGCCAGGTTGTAGGCAGCGGCGTCGAGCAGCGACGGCAGGATCGAAGGGCGTAGTACCGATTGCGCTGAGCTCATCGGGTTTTCGATCACGACGAGCGACCGCAGCGGGTGGTCGTGATCAAGCAGCAGCCGGTCGCAGATCGTTGGATCGGCGAAGGACCAGCCAACGATTTCGCAGAGGCCCCGGCCGACGAGAACGTCTTCGGCGCGGCGGACGAGCTGCTGCTCGCGGCTCAACCCCCCTGCTCTGCCGGTGCGGTTCAGCGGCAGCGTGGCCGGCAACGATTCGAGGCCGTTGATCCGTGCAACCTCTTCAATCAGATCCGCTTCGCGCGTGACGTCGTCGCGGCGCCAATGTGGCACAGTCACGTCGAGACCGTCGTCAGCGGGCTGAACGGAAAAACCGAGCGCCTCGAGGATCTGCTGCGAGCGTTCGCGCTCGATCGGCGCGCCGAGCAGCGAGACGATCCGCGCGTCGCGCAGCCGAATGACGACTGCGGGCGGCCCCTCGCCGCCAACGTCGAGAGTGCCGTCGATGAGGGTTCCGCCGGTTAGTTCGAGCATCAAGGTTGTGGCCATCGCTTGCGCCTCGAGCGCTCCTTCAGGCGAAAGCCCCTTCTCAAAGCGTGATGACGCCTCACTTCGCAGCCCGAGCCGGGTCGACGTGCGGTTTATGTTCGCCCCGTCCCAGACGGCGACCTCGAGCAGAACCCGCGTCGTCCGCTCGCTCACTTCCGAGCGGCTCCCACCCATTACACCGGCCAGCGAGGTTGGCCCGTCTCGATCGGCGATCAGACAGATGTCGGGGTCCAGCGCGCGCTCTTCGCCGTCAAGCGTGACCAGTTTTTCGCCCTCGCGGGCGGCGCGAACGGTCAGCTCGCCGCCAGCGATCTGATCGAGGTCGAAGGCGTGGAGAGGATGGCCGCTGACGAGCATCACGTAGTTGGTGATGTCGACAACGTTGCTGATCGAGCGCTGGCCAGCCCCAGCAAGCCGCGCCTTGAGCCAGATCGGCGACTCGCCAACGGTGACGTTCTCGAAGACGCGAGCCGTGAAGCGCGGACAGAGCCCCTGATCGTCGACCGTCACGCTAATCCCCGCCGGCGCGGTAGCGATCGTCGCTGCGCCCGGGTCCTCAGCCCAGGGCGCCGCTTTCAGCGGAGCGCCAGTAGCGGCGTGAACCTCGCGGGCAATCCCGTAGATGCCGCCGCAGTCGGCGCGGTTTGGCGTCACCTCCGGCTCTAGAACGTCGCTTGAGACGGCGAAGACGTCGCTCAACGGAGTTCCTGCGGCCACCCCGTCAGCGAGCACCATCGTCCCATCATGTTCGCTACCAATTCCGATCTCGTCCTCGGCGAGGATCATTCCCGACGAACCCACTCCGCGCAGCGTCACCTCGCCAAGTTCCGTCCCGTCCGCCATCACCGCGCCCGGCAGAGCAACCGCTACGGTTTGCCCTGCCGCAACGTTTGGTGCTCCGCAGACGATCGTGCGCGGCTCGCTTTCGCCGCAGTCGACGCTACATACGCTCAGCCGGTCGGCGTCGGGATGCTGCTGCGCACTGAGGACCTTGCCGACGACGAAGTTCTCGTCCGCAAGCGGGCCGTGACGAAACACGCGTGCGACCTCGGTTCCGGTCATCGCTAAACGCTCCGAGAGCTTGTCCGGCGTTAACTGGACCTCGACGTATTCACTGAGCCAATCGATCGGGACGCGCATCGCTTCGCCTCAGCCAAACTGGCGCAGGAAGCGCAGGTCGTTTTCATAGAAAAAGCGCAGATCAGGGACGCCATGCTTGAGCATCGCAATCCGCTCGATCCCGAGCCCGAAGGCGAAGCCTTGGTGGCTCTCCGGGTCGTAACCGTGCTCACTGACAGCAGCAAACACGCTGGGATCCACCATCCCCGAGCCGAGCACCTCGAGCCAGCCGGTGCCTTTACAGAGCGAGCAGCGGTTCCCGCCGGCGACGGTTCCCTGCTCGCAGACGAAGCAGGAGACGTCAACCTCGACGCTGGGCTCCGTGAAGGGGAAGAAGTGCGGCCTCAGCCGCAGCTCGCGGTCGGCGCCGAAGATCGCGCGCGCAAAAGCCAGCAGCGTGCCCTTGAGGTCGGCGAGCGTTACACCTTCGTCAACCAGCAGCCCTTCGATCTGATGGAACTGCGGCGTATGCGTTGCGTCGCTGTCGCGCCGGAACACTCGCCCCGGCACGATTAGTGCGATCGGTGGCGGGGTCTGTTCCATGATCCGAATCTGCATTGGCGAGGTGTGGGTGCGCAGCAACGTCTGCTCGGAGCCGTCACCACCGCCCTCGATGTAGAAGCTGTCGCTGCGCGCACGGGCCGGGTGCGCCGGGCCGTGGTTGAGCGCGTCAAAGTTGTAGTGGACGGTCTCGACCTCGGGCCCTTCGACGACGCTGTAGCCGAGACCGCAGAAGACGTCCTCAATCTCGCGCCGCGTCGCGCTCAGCAGATGGTGGTGGCCGTGAGCTTCGACCGGCGAACCAGGCAGCGTGACGTCAACGTTGTCGTCAGCTAGCGCGGCTGTCAGCTCTTCGGCTTCAAAGCGCGCGGCGGCAGCTTCAATCAGCGCCTCAAGCGTTTGGCGCGCCTCGTTTGCGCTGCGCCCTACCGCTCCGCGCTGCTCGGCGGGAAGCTCAGCGACGTCGCGCAGCAGCTGCGGCAGCTCAGCTTTACGGCCCAGGTACTTCACGCGCAGCTGCTCGAGCGCCACCGATGTCGCGGCCGTAGAGATCTCGGCTTCGGCCTGTTTTTGTATCTCAGCTACGCGTTCAATCATCGTCGCCACCCTAAAGCTTCCTCGTGCATGAGTAGAGCGCAATTGTCGCTGCCATAGCGGCGTTTAGGGAGTCGCCGGCGATCGCAATCGACCGAACCTCATCGGCGGCCGCAGTAACCGACTGCGGCAGTCCGTCGCGCTCAGCACCAACCAGGAGCGTCAGATCGCCCTGCGGCCAGGGAGTACCGTCGAGGGCGATCCCACCGGAAGCAGCCAGCGCGACGGTTGCGCCGGGCAGCTGCTGGATCCGATCTGCGCGAGCGACAGCGACGCTGAAGATCGCCCCCATGCTGGCACGGACGGCCTTCGGCCCATACGGGTCGGCGCTATCAGGGCCGAAAACCACGTTCGACGCGCCGAAGGCGTGCGCGCTGCGAATGATCGTGCCGACGTTGCCTGGGTCGCCGACGCCGTGGAGCCAGATCGCCAGCGGGCCGACAGGCTCGCTCCAACGCTGCTCGTAAATCGCTAGCGCGCGGGTGCCCGAGCCGAGCGCCGAGACTTCAGCTAGGGCTTCTTTGCTTACCTCGGTGCCGTTCAGGCCACTGCCTTCGGCGACGAACGAAACGATCGGCTGCCAGCCGCTGGCAGCGGCGGCGGCGATCAAGTCTTCGCCTTCGGCGACGAAACGGCCGCTGCGCTCGCGGCCGCGCCGCGTGCGCAGCAGCGTTACCTGGTTCAAGTTTGGATCTTCTGGGTTATGAATTGTCATCGGCTCTGTTTGGCTAAAAAAAAGGGCGCCCCTCCTTGCGGAAGCGGCGCCCAGTAGCGGCGAAACAGCAGCGGAGTCTAAGACTCAGCGGCCGTCGCCTCTCGGGCGGCGTCTACAAATCGGCGGAACGTCTCAGGGTCGCGCACAGCGATGTCGGCCAGTACCTTGCGGTCCAGTTCGATCCCGGCTTCGCTGAGGCCGTGCATGAAGCTTGCGTAGGTCATCCCGTTGAGCCGGGCAGCTGCGTTGATCCGCGTGATCCAAAGGCGACGGAAGTCGCGCTTGCGGTTGCGCCGGTCGCGGTAGGCGTAGGAATCCGCCTTCATCAGCGTTTCCTTCGCGCGGCGATAGTTGGAGTTCGCCGTGCCGCGGTAGCCCTTCGCCCGCTCCAGCGTTGCGCGCCGCTTCTTCTTGGCCGAAACCGACCGCTTTACGCGCGTCATTTGGCACCGAGCATTCTCTTGACGCGCGGGACGTCTACGGCAGCGACTTCAGTTGGCTTGCGAAAGCCGCGCTTACGCTTCGGCGACTTCTTCTCGAGAATGTGGCTCGACATTGCCTTGCGACCGCGGACCTTCCCGCTCGAGGTCAGTTTGAAGCGCTTCTTCGCGCCGGAATGTTTCTTCATCTTGGGCATCGCGAACCGGAAGTATAGAAACTCGGCGCAGCGGCGGTTCAACGCGAGCTCGACTGGCAGCGCAAAAGCGCCCGAACTAGGCCGCGCTCGGCGTCTCGCCCGGCGCTTCTGCGGCAACTTCGACCGCTACTTCGACGGCCTCCTCAGCGCCAACTTCGACAGCCTCTTCGGCCGCTACTTCGTCAGCCCCGTCGGCGACGATTTCGGCCGCCGCTTCGGCATCCTCCTGAGCGGCCTCTTCAGCGACGTTTTGGTCGTCCTCTGCGATCTCGTCAAGCTCATCCTCGACCGGCTCGGGCGGGGCCAAGGCAGCTATCGAGCGGGCGAACGCCTCGGCGTCCGCTTCGGCCTGCTCAGCTGCGATCTCGGCGCTGAAGTCGAGCGGCTCAAACTCGGTGATCTCGCCGCTAATTACCTCTCTGCTTGGGCCGAGCACCATCGTCATGTTGCGCCCGTCGAGGTTGGGGCGCTGCTCGACGGTGCCGATCGGCGCAAGTTCGCGTGTTAGCCGAGAGAGAATCGCGCGGCCAAGTTCGGGGTGTGTCACTTCGCGGCCGCGGAACATGATCGTCACCTTGACCTTGTCCTTGTGCATCAGAAAGCGAGTTACATGGCCCTTCTTCGTCGTGTAGTCGTGCTCGGCGATCTTGGGGCGGAATTTGATCTCTCGGATCGAGATCTGCTGCTGGCCTTTCTTAGCGGCCTTCGCCTTCTGCGCCAGCTCGTACTTGTACTTCGAATAATCGAGGATGCGGCAGACCGGCGGGCTCGCCTCCGGCGCTACCTCGACCAGGTCGAGGTCCTTGTCGCCAGCTAGCTTCATCGCGTCGTCGATCTTGAGGATGCCGATCTGGCCACCTTGATCGTCGATCACGCGAACTTCGGCAACGCGAATAGCCTCGTTGATCCGAGTCGTGTCACGATCCGGCACGCGCCGGTCGAAGCGCCGGGGAACCGGCACTAGCTTCTGAGCCGGCGCGTCAAGGGCGCGGCGTCTGGACGAACATTCGGGTCAACGGGCTGCAGTATAGACAGAATCAACCAGATCTCGCCCGTTTCCGGCGGTGACTTCCACCACCGAGCGTGCTTGTCGGCATCCGCGTAGGCGCCTCGGCGGCACGTTGTAGTCGGCGCGAATTACGCGCTCTTCGGCATTGAGCCAGATCAGATCGAGCGAAAAACGCATTCCGAAGGTGTGGACCGAGCGGCAGCGCTTGATCTGCAGCGCGTAATCGGCCGGAATGCTCGCGCGCCCAGCAAGGCCGCGCGTCCGCTGGGCGAAGCCTTTGGCGACGTGCAGCTTCAAGACTTCAGCGGCCCGTCTCGACGCGTCGCGCGCTCGGCGACTAAATGATCTCCAAACGCGTCGAGCGAGAACGAGCCAATATCCCCCTCGCCGTGGCGACGGACGGCGACGCTCTGCTCTTCGGCTTCTTTGTCGCCGACGATCAGCATGTAAGGAATCTTTGCGAGTTCGTTGTCACGGATCAGCTTCGCGACCGACTCTGAACGCAGGTCAACTTCGACACGCAGTCCGCGCTCACGAAGCTGCGCCGCGATCGCTTCAGCCGCCTCTCCGTGCCGATCAGAGACCGGCAGCACGACTGCCTGAACCGGCGCCAGCCAAACCGGGAACTCGCCGCCGTAGTGCTCGACGAGGATTCCGACGAAGCGCTCGTATGAACCCATCAGCGCTCGGTGGATCATCACCGGTCTATGGACGCCATCATCGGCGCCTGTGTAGTGGAGGTCAAAACGCTCCGGCATTGAGTAGTCGAGCTGCACCGTGCCGAGCTGCCATGAGCGATCTAGCGAATCGGTCATGTGAAGGTCGATCTTTGGCCCGTAGAAGGCGCCGTCACCGGGGTTGAGCTGATAATCGAGCCCGCGCGCTTCGAGCGCCTCGGTCAAGGCCGCCTCGGCGCGGTCCCACATCTCGTCGCTGCCGATCCGTGTCTCGGGCCTGGTCGAGAGTTCAAGATGAACTTCGAAGCCGAACAGATCGTAGGTCGCAAAGGCAAACTCAAGGCAAGCGGTGACCTCCTCGGCGACCTGCTCCTCGGTGCAGAAGATGTGCGCGTCGTCCTGCGCAAAGTGGCGCACTCGCAGCAGTCCGTGAAGCGTGCCGCTTAATTCGTTTCGGTGCAGCAGCCCAGGCTCCGAATAGCGCACAGGCAGCTCGCGGTAGCTCCACCGCCGGCCGCCAAAGAGGTGCGCGTGGCCGGGACAGTTCATCGGCTTGAGGCCGAACTCGCGCTCCTCAGTGCTAGTTACGAACATGTTCTCGCGGTACTTCTCCCAGTGGCCTGACGTCTGCCACAGCTCGGCGTCATAAAGCTGCGGCGTCTTCACCTCCTGATAGCCACGGGCGCGGCCCATCTCACGCGAGAGCGCAACGAGCTCGTTGAAGACGATTGTTCCGCGCGGCAGCCAGAAGGCGGACCCGGGAGAGACGTCAGAGAATTCGAACAGCTCAAGCTCCTTGCCGAGCCGACGGTGGTCGCGGGCGCGAGCAGCTTCAAGCCGTTCGAGCTCCGCTTCGAGCTCTTTCTTGTCGAAGAAGGCGGTGCCGTAGATCCGCGTCAGCATTGTCCGATCGGAATCGCCGCGCCAGTACGCTCCCGCGACCGATTGCAGCTTGACGGCGCCGATCGCCTTCGTCGTCTGGCCGTGAGGACCGCGGCAGAGGTCGGTGAACGGGCCGTTGGTGTAGAGCGAGACGCTCTCGACGCCCTCGTTGCGCGCCAGATCTTCGATCAACTCGACCTTGTAGTCCTGCTGCTCGTCGCTGAAGCGAGCGAGCGCCTCTTCGACGCTGATCACTTCGCGCTCGAAGCTGACCCCCGCCTTGATCTGTTTCTTCATCTGCGCTTCGATCGCTTCGAAGTCGTTCTCGCTGATCACGACGCCCTCAGGAAACTCGAAGTCGTAGTAGAAGCCGCGCTCGATCGCCGGGCCGATCGAGACCTTCACGCCTGGGTAGAGCTCAGTGACAGCCGCTGCCAAGACGTGCGCTGCGTCGTGACGAATTAGGCCCAGAGCGTCATCGCCGGAGGTCTTCGTGATGATCTCTATCGGCTCGTCGGCCGTCAGCGGCGCGCTGAGGTCGCGCAGCTCTCCCTGCTGACGGTAGGCAAGCGCGCCGCGCGCAAGGCCTGGACCGATCGCCACGGCGGCGTCGAGACCGCTCGCGCCATCCGCGAGCTCCAGAGCGGTGCCGTCGGGAAGTGTTACTTGCACGGGGCTGATGCTACGCGAGCGACAGGGCGAGCGCCTGTCGGATCGGCTTTTGAGAGCACAGACTTGACTCTCTCGTGGCACTCTGGCATCGAGCCTTCGCTACCGTGACGGGATGGCCGACCTACCTTCACGGCGCCACTATCGACGCGGTCCCCTGCGCGGCGTCTGGCCCTCACCAGCGAGGCCATTGACGCACCGCGCCGCCGGCAAGGCCGACGGCGAATACGGCCAATCCGACCAGCCCAATTGGCGCGAGATTGACTGGCCGGCGCAGACCAATCGTGTTCAGATCAACGGACGCTCCGTCAACTACGTCGAGCTCGGGACTGGCGACCAGACCGTGCTCTTCATTCACGGCCTTGGCGGCTCATGGCAGAACTGGCTCGAGAACCTTCCCCGAGTGGCAGAGAGCCACCGTGCAATCGCGCTCGACCTACCCGGATTCGGCCGCTCCGAGATGCCCGTTGAGCCGATTTCGATCACCGGTTTCGCGGCGGCGGTTGACGCCTTCTGCGACGCGCTCGGGCTTGGCCCGGTCGTGCTCGTCGGTAACTCTATGGGTGGCTTCACAGCCGCCGAAGTTGCGATCCAGCACCCCGAGCGGGTCGAGCAGCTGGTGCTTGTTGACGCCGCTGGAATCAGCTCCGCAAGCGTCGCCCGTTCACGCGCCGGCGAGCGCCTGGCAAGGCAGCTGATGATGCGCGGTCAGGGCGACCCGCAGAGCGCGAGCAAAATGTTGACCCGTCCTGGGTTCATCGCGCTCGGGATGGGTTTGGTGGCGCGATATCCGACGAGACTCTCGAAGGAACTGCTCTCGGAGCAGCTGCTGACCTTTGGCGACGAAGGCTTCGGCGATTCCTTTGAGGCGATTCTCAGCTACGACTTCCGCCACCGACTTGAGGAGATCGGCTGCCCCGTGCTTGTGATCCAAGGCGAAGACGACGTCCTCGTCCCGCTTGGCGACGCGATCGAGTTCTGCGAGCGGATTCCTGGCGCCAAGCTGCTCACTCTTCCCGACACCGGCCATGTGCCGATGTTTGAGCGGCCGGTGCAGTTCAACGACGCTCTGCTCAGCTTCGTCGCAGCGCCCGCTAGCGCGACCGGTTAGCGTCTGCGCGATGGATACAGCGGCAGCCGCAATCAAGGCCCAAGGGGCACTCGTCCGCTCCTTGATGCGCCTCGGCCCAGCCACGCAGCTAAGACTCGCAGGCGGCAGCCCAATCGAACTGGACGGCCAGAGGCTCGATTCTGGAATCCAACTCCTACTGAAGTTGATGGCGCTAGCGCCACAGCCGACGATGGAGCGGCTTAGTCCAGCGCAGGCTCGCGCGGCAGTAACGGCCTCGCGCGCGATGATCGCGGCACCGCAGATCCCGATGGCCTCCGTCATCGAAACGACGGTCGCTGGCGCCGAAGGACCGTTGCCGGCGCGCCTTTACGTCCCCGAAGAGTGCGCACAAAGCGTCAGCCCGCTGCTGGTCTTCTACCACGGCGGCGGCTTCGTGATCTGCGACCTTGAAACCCATGACGCCCCCTGCCGGCTGCTGGCCGAGCACTCCGGCTGCCGCGTTCTCTCAGTCGACTACCGCCTGGCACCCGACCACAAGTACCCGGCCGCAGCCAACGACGCGCTGGCTGCATTCCGTGACGCGGTCGCGCGCACCGATGAGTTCGGCGTGGACCCTGCGCGGATCGCGGTCGGTGGCGACAGCGCCGGCGGTCAGCTAGCGACCGTAACGGCTCAGCGCGCGCTAGCCGAGGGGGGATCGGCGCCAGCATTCCAGCTGCTGATCTACCCGGTCTGCGACTTCGCCGAGAAGTACCCCTCGTACGAGCTCTTCAGCGAAGGCTTCTTCCTAACCGAAGCACAGATGGACTGGTTCGGCCAGCACTACCTCAGCGCCGACGATGATCTCAACGACCCGAAGGCGTCGCCGCTGAAGGCCGGCCCACTGAAAGGCCTGGCACCGGCTCACATCGTCACCGCTGGTTTCGATCCGCTCCGTGACGAGGGCGAAGCCTACGCGGCGAAGCTCAAAGCCGACGGCGTCGCAGTCACGCTGCGCCGCCACCGCTCACTGATCCACGGGTTCCTCAACTTCTCTGCCGTCAATCGCAGATCGCATGACGCCGTTTGCGAGCTGGCTGGGGTCCTGCGCGGGGCTCTGGCTGCCTAGTTTCCAGCGTTACGCCAACGGCTGTTTCGCCAACTCGAAAGGCGTGAATTCGCGCCCGTCAACGCGGAATTCCTAGCGGCGCGAACCCGACAGGCGGTGCCGTACAATCTGCTGATGACTACCTCCCTGAAGCTGCCCCTTTACCGCTCCACGACGGCCAGCCGCAACCCGCACCAAGCGAAGCTGACCACAGTGGTCGCGATAACCGCGGCGTTCGCGCTGATGCTCGGAGTCGCCAACGGAGCCGCAGCTTCCACGCGCACCGGCTTCTCGGAGCCTTACTCGGGGACGCCGAAGTACCTGAAGTACGCACCGACGCAAGCGATCAGAGCCGCTCAGCTAAACCAGCCTCTAGGCGCGAAAGCGGCGGCGCGGATTGCTCGCGGCCTCGGACTGAAACGCCGTGACGTGTTCACGGCGAAGCAGTACCGACTATTCGTTAGCGGCAAGGGGCACGGCGGCGACCCGGCTTCGGCCAAGCTCGTCGACGCAAGCGTCCGCATCCTCACCAACACGACCGGGCGCCCGCTCTACTCGGACGTTGACGGCGTCCGCACGGCGACGGTGCTGGCCAGTTACGGCCTGCTTGTCAATACCGACGGGCTACTTGAAAGCCCTGCCAACAGCACCGCTCCGACCCGGAAGGTGAACGCCGTGCTCGTGCCGGGCGGGTACATGGGCACGTGGTCCCGCCACAACGGCGCCGCTAGGTCGATGCGGAACCTCTATCGGTCGGCGTACACGTCCGAGGCGGTCTTCGGCTTCAAATCGCAAGCCGCCGCGGGCGTCGCTCAGCTGGTTCCTAACCTGAAAGGCTCGATCAGTTCGACGGTTGGCATGTCGATCGCCCCCTCGATCTGGATCACCAACTTCGCGTTGATCTACACGCTCAACCCCTCGTTGGCGGCGAAAATGCCAGCCCGCTGGGTCCCGATTCCTGCCAACGTCGCAAGCGCGATAGCCGTTAGCCCAACCGGCCAGGTTCCTTACAGCGAGTACGCCTCCTCGTTCCCCGCATCAACGGCGCCGAACAAGTAGCCGCGAGACCCGCCAGGGCCCCGATCACAAGCTAACCAAACGGGGCCTGAGCTTGGAACCGATGGGCGATACTGGGCTCGAACCAGTGACCTCCGCCTTGTCGAGGCGGCGCTCTCCCAGCTGAGCTAATCGCCCTGGGAAGAACCGCAAGCGTATCAACGAGTAGCGGTCGGGGGCAGCCCGCAGATTAGCTACCGACCGCTAGGCTGGCAGGCCAGTGGCGACGTGGCGGAGTGGCTACGCAGCGGCCTGCAAAGCCGCGTACACCGGTTCGATTCCGGTCGTCGCCTTGACCGCCGTCGCGAGCCAGCTTCGATTACGCTGCCGGGAGTGACCCCCAAGCGAGCGCTACCGATCCTGCTCGCCGCTGCCGCTGTGATGGTCGTCGGTTTCCTGCTTCTAGAGCCAAAGCAGAGGCAGACCCCGCCAGCGTCGACCACCACTTCGGAGGCGAAAACCGCCACCGAAACAACAGCCGCGCAGCCGAACACCCGGACGATCGCGATTGAAGGCGGCGAACCGGTCGGTGGCGCCGCGGAGCTGACCTACAAGCAAGGCTCGACTGTCAGCCTCACGGTAACGACCGACGGCGCGGAGGCTGAAGTCCACGTTCACGGCTACGACATAGAGAAGACCGCGGCCCCGGGCGATCCGGCCAAGTTTGTCTTCGTCGCCAAGCACACCGGTCGCTTCGAGATCGAGCTCCACCCCGGGACTGCGATCGCGCGACTGGACGTCGTCCCCTAGCGGCCTTGCCGCGCTCTATACTCCGCCGTCACTGCGGCTGTAGCTCAGTTGGCTAGAGCGTCTGCTTGCCATGCAGAAGGTCGAGGGTTCGAGTCCCTTCAGCCGCTTACTTCCCCCCGGTAGCGCGATCGCTCAGCCGCCAGAGATCCAGGTGATCGCAGCCGAGAAGACAAAGCCTGATGCAGCGATGACCCCGGCCCAGCGCTGGATTCCCCGGATCGCGATCGGGACCATCTCGTTCACAACCACTACCAGCAGCGCCCCGGCGGCGATCGCCTGAATCAGAGCAATCAGTTCGGGGTTCTGCCCGTACAGCGCCTGATAGCCGAGGACGCCGGAGACGGCGCCGATCACAACAACAATCCCGAAGCGAATCAGAATCTTGGAGATCGAATAGCCACCCGCAAGCAGCGCCGCCGCAACGCCAATTGCCTCGGGAAGTCCGGCGATGAAGATCGATCCCACGAGCGCGAGCGATATCCCGACCGACCCCAAATGCAGGCTCAGTCCAACCGCGACCGACTCTGGCACTCCGTCAATCACCATTCCGACAAACAGGTTCCGGGCCTCGGTGGGGCTGGCGGCCGCAACTTCGCCGTCCGGGGACTTCTCGACCGCCGCTTCCAACGGTGCCTCTGGCTTTTCGCGCGCGCCGCTGCGCTCCAGCAGCGTGATGATCAGGAAATATCCAAGGCCGCCGATGCCGATCCCGAGCGCAGTGGCTCCTGCGCCCGCCTCGTCGTAGGCAACCGCGACTAGGTCGGTGCTGACCGCGGAGATCACAGCGCCGGCACCAAATGCCATCAGCGAACCGACGACCACGGCACGAGTCAGGGTTCGAAAGCGCCAGACGAGCAGGCCGCCGACAACGAGAGCGGCCTGGCCGATCGCCGCGAATGCGCCAGCCTCAAGCATTCGCGGAGCTTATACGCCGCGGGCGCACCGAGGTACTTCGAAATTGAAAGAGGCGATGTGATCGTCGGCAGCGTCAGCCGCGGCCGCACCGAGCGACCACCGCTGATCAGCCGGCGCTGACAGCGCCGGGGCGATTGACGACAGTGAGGCTGATCGTCGTCTTCCCCGAGGCGCCATTGACGTCAACAAGCTGCACCGTCAGTGGGAAGACACCGTTCTCCGGGAAGGCCAGCGTTATCTGGCCGACGGTCGTGGTCTGATCCCATCTGCCGTCGCCGTTTAGATCCCAGCGGTAGCTCTTGATCGCGCGCTGTACCGCTGATCTGTTGGTCACCCTGAGCGTCACCGGTTCGGTGCGGTAGACGGTGTCGCTTGGAGCGGTCAGGACTGGGATCGGTGGGTTGAGCGCGGCGACCCTGATGAAGCCGGTGGCGCTCTTGACAAGACGTAGACGGCGGCGGACAGCGTTACCGGTGTTGCCTTCGATCGTTGTGACGAGCCCGTGCGGTTGAAGGCTTTCGACGATGCCGATGTGCTGTGGGAAAGCGATCAGGTCGCCGGGCCGTGGCAGCGTGCGCCAGATTCCCGTTCGATGACCCCAATCGCGCAGCCGCGGGACGAGCCCGTCGCCAAGCCCGTCCCAGCCACTTGGCGCGCCGGCCTGCAGCGTTACCCATGAGGTGAAATAGGCGCACCACGCTGCCGGGTAGTAGCGCAGCGGCTCCTGGGTGGCGAGGCCGTACATCTTGATCCGCGCGCCTTTGTTGGAGCCCATCGGAAGCTCGTGAACGCCGCGCGCTAACTCCTGCTGCGCGATCGCAACGATCCGTTCGGCCGTCGTTTGACTTCTCGCGCTTGCCTGCGCCGGAGCAATTAGAAGCGCGCCGACTGCAAGCAGCGCCGCCAGTGCTGTAAAGAAACGAGCCACAGCAATCGAATTCTATTGGCTGCTAGATCAAGCGGCGCAGGTAGCCGACCAAGTCATACCCGACCTCACACGTTGGTTTATGTTAGGGTCTCCTAAGAGATGGCTGGACTACGAACAGACGGGGGCTCGTGGGCGCGTTTCTAATTACTCTGCGCGAGACCTTCGAAGCGAGCCTGATCGTCGGCCTAATCTTGGCGTTCTTGAATCGCACTGGGCAGTTGGAGAGCCACGGGCGTGCTGTTTGGCAAGGCACAGCGGCTGCGGTGCTGGTGAGCGCAACCGCTGCGACGATCCTTTTCGCGGCGGTCGGTAGTTTGGAGGGAGATGCCGAAGTGGCGTTCGAGGCGGTCACGATGTTGCTCGCCTGCGCCGTCCTCACGGGGATGGTCTTCTGGATGCGCCGTCAGGCCGTCACGCTAGGCGCAGACCTTCACAACCGCGTCGACACAGCGATCTCCACAGGAGGCACGTTTGCGCTAGCAGCGGTTGCGTTTGTCACCGTCGCGCGTGAAGGTTTCGAGACCGCACTCTTCCTGTTCGTCTCCGTCGGCGACAGCGGCGCGGCCGCCACGTTGATCGGTGGCGTGCTTGGATGCGTCGTCGCGGTTGGTCTGGGAGTTGCGATCTATCGCGGGAGCCTGAGGCTCGACCTCCGCCGCTTCTTTCTGGTAACCGGCCTGCTCGTGCTAATCCTCGCCAGCTACCTGCTTTACGGTGGCCTCGCTGAGCTGATCGAACTAGCTGCTGTTGAAGCGCTGGAGATACTGCCGCCGCTGGCAACTCTGATTTTCCTAGGCGGCTGTGGTTGGGCCTTCCTCCGCAACAACGCTGCAATTGCGCCTGCGACAGCCGCACCGGCAAGCCCGCCGGTCAGATAACTACCTGAGGCTCTTTCGGGAGGCTGCTCAGCGCTTCGCTACCGTCGGCGGTGACCAGCAGAAGGTCCTCAATTCGCACGCCACAGAGGCCGGCGACGTAGATCCCCGGTTCGACCGTGACGATCATTCCCGCTTCCAGCGGCGTGTCGCCTTTGCGGGAAAGCCGCGGCGCCTCGTGGACGTCGAGGCCGACGCCATGGCCGAGGCCGTGGCCAAAGTTTTCGCCGAAGCCAGCTGAATCGATGATCGTGCGCGCGACTAGGTCAACTTCGCGCCCGGTTGGCCCCGCTTCTACCGCAGCGACCGCCGCAAGCTGCGCATCGAGCACAACGTCGTAGATCCGCTGCTGCACCTCGTCGAGCTCGCCTGTTAGGAAGGTGCGCGTGCAATCAGAGCAGTAGCCGTCGAGCCTCGCCCCCCAGTCGAGCGTCACCATCTGCCCCTTCTCGATCGTTACCTCTCGCGGCTCGGCGTGCGGCAGCGCGCCATGTGCGCCCGCTGCGACGATCGGCGGAAAACTCAGTTCCTGCGCACCAAGCCGCCGGATTGCCAACTCCAAGGCAAGCGCGACGTCAACCTCGCTGCGACCGACGATTCCGACTTCCAGTAGCTCCACCATCGCCGCGTCGGCCAGATTGGCCGCAGCGCGGATCTTCTCCACCTCGGCTGCGCTCTTTATCACTCGCAAGGCCTCGACGCTGCCACTCAGCGGCTCGAAGTCGGCCCGCTGATCGAACGCCGTTCGCAGGGCGGCGAGCTGCGCGACCGTTACGTGCGTGTCGTCGTAACCGACTGTTCCGTACCCGCTTTGATCAACGTCGGACAGCGGGAACTTTTCGGCCAGCCCCGGGCCGAGCAGATCGTTGCTGGCAATCTCGATTTGCCAAGCGCTTGGCGCCTGCTCGGCGGCCTGCTCGGTGTAACGAAAATCGGTCAGCAGGACGGCCGGGTTTCGACCTGGGGCGGCCGGGCAGAGCGCGACCGCGTTGCTGCCGGTGAAGCCAGTCAACCAACGCACGTTGAGCGGCGCCGAGACGAGTAGCCAGTCAAATCCGGCGGCCGCAACCTGCTCGGCGAGCCGCTCGATCCGCTCAGGCACTAGTTCGCCGCAGCCGCGAGGTTGTCGCGTAAAACCTCGAGCGCCGACCGATATCCGTCAACACCCTGGCCGCTGACGGTCATCAGGCAGATCTCGCTGATCACAGAGTTGCGGCGAAATTCTTCACGGTTCTGAACATCGCTTAAGTGCACCTCGACCGTCGGGAGAGCGGCGATCTCAACCGCGTCGCGAATCGCGTAGGAGTAGTGCGTCCAAGCCCCAGGGTTGATGATGATCGCGTCGGCGATGTCGTTGACACGATGCAGATGCTCGACCAGCTCACCCTCGAAGTTGGTCTGAAAGAACTGCGCTGAAAGCTCTAACTCCGCGGCGTACTCGCCGATTCGCTGCGTCAGGCGGTCGTAATCGAGCTCACCGTAGATCGCTGGATCGCGGCGACCTAGCTGATCGAGATTGACACCATGAAGTACTGCGATGCGGTTATGGGCGAGCACGTCTGCCAGTTTGCCACGTTGGGCGGGCGCCCGTCAGACTGCGAGTTCTTCGACCGCCGCGCGGACGAGTTCCGGCTCAACCGACACTCCGTAGTGGACCTCCCCCGGCGCGCTGCAGCAGACAAACGGCACTGGGCCGCTAAGGCGCTTCTTGTCAAGCGCGGTGGCAGCAAGAACCGCTTCGACATCCAATCCGGGGAGCCCCGTTGGCAGGCCAGCGCCGGCGAGAATCGCTGCCACCTGCTCACGCAGCGCTGGGGCTTCTGAGATCCGTAACGCGGCGAGCAAGCCAAGCGAGACTGCTTCGCCGTGGCGGAGCTGCGCGTAGCCGGTTGCGGTCTCTATCGCGTGGCCGATCGTGTGCCCGAGGTTGAGCTTCTGACGTGGACCGCCATCGCGTTCGTCGCTAGCGACGACGCCAATCTTGATCCGCGCGCATTCGCGGATAATCTGCTCGTCTACTGGGTCGCCGCCGCTGACGCGCTCCCACAGCAGGCCGCCGCCGATCAACGCCGTCTTGACGACCTCGGCGTAACCGGCCGCCATCTCATCGGCCGGGAGCGTTGCGAGCTTTGCCGGATCGACGATGACCGCCGCTGGCTGGTGATAGGCGCCGACGTAATTCTTCGCCTGTGGGAGGTCTACACCGGTCTTACCGCCGAAGGCCGAGTCGACCTGCGCGACGAGCGTCGTTGGCACGTGAATCACCGGAATACCGCGCTGAAAGCCTGCGGCGCAGAAGCCCGCGAGGTCGCCGACGACTCCGCCGCCGACGGCGACGATGTGATCGGCTCGCGTCGCCTTCTGCTCGACTAGCGCATCCCAGACGGTCTCCGCGGTGGCCAGCGTCTTGAACTCCTCGCCGGCCGCAAACTCGATCAAGCCTGCGATAAGGGGCACGTCGCCGCCGTAAAGCTCGGCGACGTTACTGTCGCTGATCACGAAGCGTCGAGACTCATCTGGGAGCGGCCACGGCGCGGCCATCAGTGCGCCTTCGCCGACCCAGACTGGGTAGCCGCCACCCGCGCCTGCTGCCCAAAGCAGGCGCAACGATCCAGCAGTTCCATGGGCCATTGCCAGCAGCGATGGCAACGCCGCTTCGATCACTTCCGGGTCGCTGGTCGAGAGGTTGACGTCCCCGAGCTCTCGGTAGACGTACTCTCGTTCGCGGAAAAGGTACTCGAAGCCGGCGCGATCCCGTCCGAGCGGGCGCTCGCTGCCTTGAATCCGCTCCCAGGCTAGGTCGAGATCAACGTCGAGCAGCACTGTGACGTGTCCGCCTAGCGCCTCAATCACAGCGGCCGAGCCAAGCGAGCCTCCACCGAGCGAAATCACTTGCGGCGGCCCTGAAAGCAGCTCGAGGACTGCCTCCTCTTCCGCCACGCGGAAGGCGGCTTCGCCGTGAGCGTCGAAGTGTTGAGCGGCAGTCAATCCACTTCGCTGCTCGATAATCTCGTCGCTATCGCTCCAGGGGCTGCCAAGCAGCTCGGCGCTGAGGCGAGCGGCGGTCGACTTCCCGGCCCCCATGAAGCCAATGAATACGAGTGATCTGTTTAGCGCGGGATCCATGCGATCCGCTCGCAGTAGCTGGCTAGGGCAGCGCGCGCATCGTCGATGTGGTCGCCGCCGAATTTCTCGCGGTAAGCGTCGGCCAAGACGAAGGCGACCATCGCTTCGGCTACGACGCCAGCCGCCGGGACGGTGCAGGAGTCGGTCCGTTCACGCAGCGCCTCAGCCGGTTGACGCGTACTGATGTCGACCGAACGAAGCGGTTTCGTCAACGTCGGCAGCGGTTTCATCGCTCCCCGCGCGATTAGCGGCTCGCCTGTCGTCATACCGCCCTCGAGGCCGCCGGCGCGATTTGTTTCGCGGTAGTAGCCGCGCTCCGGCGAGTAGAAGATTTCATCGTGCGCCTCGGAGCCCGGACGCGCGGGCAGATCCCAACCGTCACCGAGCGCCGCGCCTTTGACGGCTTGAATTGAGCAAATCGCGCCAGCGATCTGCCCGTCGAGCCGCGTTTTCCAAGAGACATGAGAGCCGACGCCTGGAACGAGTCCGAAGACGACAACCTCAAATGTTCCGCCGATCGACTCGTTCGCTTTGCGCTGAACGTTGATGTGCTCGACCATCTGCGCGCTGACCTGGCCGTCGAGGCAGCGAACCGGGTCGTCGTCCACGCCGTCGAAGTCGGCGGCCGTCAACGGATCGCCGCCGTCCGCCGTCGCAACGGTGCCGATGCGAACGACGTGCGAGCGGATCGTCACGCCCATCGCGGCGAGAAACTGGCGGCAGAGCGCACCACCGGCAACCCGTGCGGCGGTTTCACGGGCGCTGGCGCGCTCGAGAATGTCACGGATGTCGCTAGCGCCGTACTTCCATGCGCCGACCAGGTCGGCGTGACCGGGGCGCGGAAGGTGCACTTCCGGCACGTCGGCCTCCACCGGCCATGGGCTCATCCGTTCTTCCCAATTCGCGAAATCGCGGTTAATCACCTGCAGCGCGACCGGTCCCCCGAGCAGGCGGCCGTGACGAATGCCCGCGGTCACCTTGGCGGCGTCGCTCTCGATCTTCATCCGTCCGCCGCGCCCGTGGCCGAGCTGGCGCCGCGCGAGGTCGGCGTCAAGCGCACTGCGGTCGACCTCCAGCCCAGCCGGGAGCCCTTCGACGATGCAGGTGAGGCCGGGGCCATGGGACTCTCCGGCGGTTGTCAGCGAAATTGCCATTGTCAAAGGCAGGCTAGCGAGCAGCAAGCCCTCAAGGCGGGCGGCTTCAACCGTTGAGCAGCACGATCACGACCGAACCGGCAGCCAAGAACGGCGCCAGCGGGAGCGTGGCGGCTCGTGCCTGCTTCCACCCGCGCGGTAGGGCGATCGCCGCTCCGACGACTGCTCCCGCCGCGAGAGCGAGCCCGACGGCGGCGACGCTAGCCGGGCCCAGCGCCGCTCCGATGACTGCCACGAGTTTTACGTCGCCGAGGCCGAGGCCTCCGGGTCGGATGACCGCCGCAGCGAGGAAGAATGTGAAGAGCAGAAGTGAGAAGAAGAGCCGCTCGGGCACCAAGCCGGGCTCGAAAAGCACCGTTATGGCGATGATCAGCGCTAGCCCGCCAGCGGTTAAGTGGTTCGGGATCCGGCGGGTCTGAAGGTCGGTCAGCGTCGCGACGAACAGTACGCCGAGCAGTACGGCGGCCAGCGTGAACTGCAGCAGCGATCGCGCCGAGAACGCCAACATCAACGCCAGAACGCTCGCTGCGAGCGCCGAAACTAGGGTCCTCGGGCCGACCCGCGGCAGGGCTCCGCTGAATAGTGCCGCGAGCCGTTCGAGAATCAGTCCGAGCAGCGCGCCGAGCAGCGCCAGCGGTGCGATCAGCGAGAGAGTTAGCGGCACGAGAAAAGTAGATCACGAGCGTTCTCGACCAAGAATCGGTCACAATCCTCAGATGCGCGGACGCGGCTTGCTGATCTTGTTGGCGGTACTGGTGCTTCTGCTCAGCGGTCTCTCGTCACTGCGCAGCAGCTCCGAGCAGCAACCTTCTAAGACGGCAGCGCCAGCGACCGGGCCGGCTGCCGCCTCGGCGCCTGCTGAAGCAGATGGCGAAGTCAGCGCGGTAATGCCGGCGGACAGCGTGGTGAAAGTGAAGGCCGGCCAACGGCTGAAACTCGAGGTCCGCGCTGCTACGCCCGACATCGCCCTGATCGACGGCTTGGGGCTGAGCTTCCCCGTCGGACCAGATGTCCCAGGCGGAATTGTCCTCGTTGCGCCCAGTAGCGGGAGCTTCGAGGTGACGCTTCAGATCGCCGAACAAAAAGTCGGCGAGATCATCGTCAGCGGCTAGTCGACGGCAGGCTGAGGCTTCTCGTCGGCCGCCTCACCGGCCGGACGCCGAGCCGCCTGCGCGTCGTGCCCTTCGATCGAGACTCCGCTTCCTTCGCACCACGGGCAGTCCACCTGATGCGGCGCGTCACCCGATTTGGAAGTAAGCCTGCCGCTACCGCGGCATGGCGAACACTCGACCGGGCCTTGCGGTTCGCTGGCGTCATCTTTAGCTTCGGACATCGAGGCCGGAGAGTAGCGCTGCTAGCGTCGGCCACGTGGCCGAAGGGCTTTTTCAGCTCGCTCCCCCACCCGTTCGATGTAACGGTCGCTTTGCTCCGAGCCCGACCGGACCGCTCCATCTTGGCAACCTTCGAACCGCGCTGATCGCTTGGTGCTGCGCCCGCGCCAATGGCAGCAGCTTTGTGGTTCGCGTCGAAGACCTTGACGTCGGACGATGCCGCCCTGAATCGGCCGAACAACAGCTCGGCGACCTCGCTGCGATCGGACTTGAGTGGGATCTGCCGGTAGTGCGCCAGAGCGATCGAACCGCGCTCTACGGCGACGCGCTCGACCAACTTCGCCGCGGCGACCTGCTTTACGAATGTTGGTGCTCTCGGGCAGAGATCCGCGAAGCCTCATCGGCGCCTCACGGCGCCACGCCACGCTATCCCGGCACATGCCTGCGACTGACGGCCAGCGAACTGGCTGAGCGCCGTGCAGGGAGTCGCCAACCGGCGCTGCGCGTTCGCGCCGATCGTGCCCAGATTACTTTCTTCGATCGGGTCCACGGCCAGCAGAGTGACACCGTTGACGACTTTGTCGTCGCGCGTCAGGACGGCTCGGTCGCTTACCACCTAGCCGTCGTTGTCGACGACGCAGCGCAATCGATCGATGAGGTCGTCAGGGGCGACGATCTGTTGGCGTCGACCGCTGCGCAGTGTTGGCTGGCGCAGCAACTCCAACTGGAGAGGCCGAGCTACGTCCACCTACCGCTGCTACGCGATCAGAACGGGACACGGTTATCAAAACGCGACCAGTCGACGCGCCTTGCCGGGCAGCAAACGCTGGGTCGCACCCCGCGGCAGGTTCGAGGCGATCTCGCCGCCTCTGTCGGCCTTGGTGAACGCGGCGACAACCTCGATAACGACGAGCTACTACGCCGCTTCAACTCGACCTTCGTAGAATCCTCAGCGTGAGCGAATCCGCCTCCACAGGCTCCACCACCGAGGCGGCACGGGGGCACCGATGATCTTCGTTCGCGTTGTACTACCGGTGATGATCGTGCTCTCGGGGATCATGCTGGCCGTGATCGGTGCGCGCGAGTCGGCCTACGAGGTAGGCGCTCTGCTGGTCAGCGCCGGTATCTCTGTTGCCTTGCTGAACCTGCTCTACCGCGTTGGCGTGCGCGGCGACAAAGATCGCGGCCGCGAAGAGGCCGCCCGCGAACACTACGACCGCACCGGCCACTGGCCAGGCGAATAGGTCGGCCGCTGTGACCACTAACGAAGCCTTGCGCAAGTTGGCCGCACGGGCAAAACAGGTCGGCGCGCTGGCGCTGGACACCGAATTCATGGGAGAGGGGCGCTACCGCACCGAACTCTGCTTGGTCCAAGTCGCGGTCGAAACAGACGAGCCGGACGAGCCCGCGTGGACCGAACTGATCGACCCCTTCGACCGCGAGATTGACCCGGCGCCAATCGTCGCCCTGATCGACGACCCTGAGGTTGAGATCATCGTTCACGCCGGGCGACAGGACCTCGCACTGCTGCGGCGCCTTTGGCACGCCCAGCCGCGCAACTGCTTCGACACGCAGATCGCGGCAGCATTCGCTGGGATGCGAGCGCAGATCGGCTACGAAGCCTTGCTCCGAGATCTGCTGCGCGTTCAGCTCGACAAAGGCGCGAGCTTCTCGCAATGGGATACGCGGCCGCTCAGCGACGCTCAGCAGAGCTACGCACGCGGCGATGTGCTGCAGCTGAACCAGGTGGCGACGGTGCTCAAGGATCGCCTTCGCGAGCGCGGCAGGCTCGATTGGGCGCGCGAAGAGTGCCTGCCATTGGAAGCGTCGACAGACGAGCGCGACATTGACGTGATCTTCGCCAAGCTGCCGAAGATCGGAGTCATCAGTGGCGAGCAGCGTGCGACGGCGCGCGCGCTAGTGATCTGGCGCGAGGAGTGCGCCGACCGTGAAGACAAGCCCGTTCAGAAGGTCCTCGCCGATGCCGCAATCGTCGAGGTCGCCAAGCGCCAGCCAATCGATGACCGCCAACTGCGGGAGATGCGTGGAATTCACGACGGAATCGCGCGCCGTCGCGGCGCTGCGATCGTGAACGTGGTTACGAGCGCCGCCGACAATCCGCCGATCGCCTCGCAGCGCAGCGATCGCACGCAGTCCGATCCGGGTGACGCCGCGCTGATCGTGCTCGCCGAATCGCTCGTCCGTGCTCGAGCAGTTCAAGAGGATCTCGCCTACGAGCTGCTGGCAACGCGCGCCGACCTGCAAGCCGTCGTCAGCGCCGTGCGCGACCACGGGCCCGACCCTGACGTTAGGACGCTGCGAGGCTGGCGCCGGGCGGTCGTAGGCGATGAGCTGCTGGCGCTACTGCAGGGAGAGCGCAGCCTTCGAATCGATCAGCAGCTGCGTGTTGTCGTTGCCGACTGATCAGGCGCCGGCGCGCTCGGTCGCCGCGAGAGTCGGTCGCTGAGCGGCGTAACCGGCCACCGCTCTAGCTACATTATTTATGCGCCAACCGCCGATCTTCGATGCCAACCCGACAGCCGAACTCCTCTAGCCCAGCGCAACAACGCCGCAGGCGGCTCGTCGCGTTGGGCGCCGGACTAGCCGTCGCGGTCGGGTCGATCGCAATCGTCGCCGTCAGCGTCGGAAGCCCAGGCAAGTGGGATCCGCAACAGCTAGAACAGGGCGCCGCGGCCGAGAAGCCCAAGCTGGAGCTTGCCGAGCAAGCCCGCGCGGCAGCGGCAGTGATCGAGAAGCGCAAAGAAGCGATCAAAGCTGAAAACGCGGCGATCGATGCTGTCTTGCAGCAGACCCCGATCATCAGCCAAGCCGGACCGGAGAACAAGGAGGTCGCGCTCACTTTTGATGACGGTCCGAGCACCTACACCCCCGGGATTCTCGACACGCTGAAGAAATACCACGCCAGCGCCACCTTCTTCACGCTCGGTAATCAGATCGCAGAGTTTCCGCTGCCGCTACAGCGAGCCGTCGCTGAGGGCCACACAGTCGCCAACCACACATGGGACCATCAAGACCTAACTCAGCTGAGACCGAAGGAGATCCGTGGCGAGCTGACAGAGGCCAACGACGCGGTGACAGGAAGGAACCTTCCGGAGCCGAAACTGTTCCGTCCCCCCTACGGCGCCGTCAACGATCTGATCGTCGCTGAGGCCCGCCGTGCCGGCATGCTGACGGTGATGTGGTCGCTCGACACCAACGACTACGAACTACCGACGCCGGAAGCGATGGCGGCGCAGGTGCTCGCCGAGGTTCATCCGGGGGCGATCATCTTGATGCACGACGGCGGCGGCGACCGGACGACAACGTCCGTCGCGTTGCCGATGATGATCAAAGGCTTGCGCAAAGCGGGCTACAAAATGGTCACGGTTCCGCAGTTGCTGCTCGATAATCCTCCGGCAGCGGAGCAGTACACGGGCCAACGAACACCAGTCGCATAGAACAAACCCCTAAACCGAGGAGAACCAATGAACCAGACCGATGACGCGCTGCTAGCGGGCGCAACACCGACCGAGCGTGAAGCGATCAAACAGCTAGCCGCGTTCTGGTGGCTGTGGCTGATCTTCGGAACGATCTGGATCATCGTGGCGCTGGTCGTGCTTCAGTTCAGTGACTCCTCGTTTGCTGTCATCGGGGTCATGATCGGGGCAATGTTCATCGGCGCTGGCATCCAATACATGGCGCTCTCAACGCTGGCTCCGAAGTGGCGCTGGGTTTGGTTGATTCTCGGCGCGCTGTTGATCATCTGGGGCGTCGTTGCGCTCTTCAACCCGGTTGAAACCTTCAATGAGTTCGCTGACATCCTCGGCTTCATCTTCCTACTCGTGGCCTTCATCTGGATCGTCCAAGCATTCTCCGAGCGCGACCACAACGACCTTTGGTGGCTCGGCCTCGTCAGCGGCACGCTAATGCTCGCTATCGCCTTCATTGCGGCCGGCTCGGACGTCAACGTCAAAGCGAACCTGCTGGTCCTCTTCGTCGGCCTTTGGGCGCTGATGTCCGGACTGATCGACGTCGTTAGGGCATTCCAGCTCCACCACGTTGGCGAAAAACTCGAGTAGCGAACGCTAGCCAGCTAGCGCAGCCGCGCGCATAAGGTCAACCGGCGCCTTGCGGCCGGTCCATTCTTCGAAGGCGATAGCGCCCTGCTGGACGAGCATTTCGATCCCATCAACGGTCTGGACGCCAGCGGCCGCGGCCGCGGCGAGCAGCGCGCCCGGCCCGCCGTGATAGACGGCATCGGCGACGATGCCGTAATCGGCAAGCTGCCCGGGAGTGACAGGAAGGCTCGAAAATGGATCTCCTTCGAGGCCAGCCGCTGTGCAATTGACGAGCATCTCGGCCGGCCCGAACTCGGTGACGGCCGAGGCGCCAAACCGCTCGGCGAGCTGTTCGGCCCGCTCAGGCGTTCGGTTCCAGACCTCAACGTTCAGTCCGCAGCCACGAAGCGCCCAAACGACGGCATGAGCGACACCACCGGCACCGAGCACAACCGCCCGCGAGCCGGGCTGGGGCGCAGATGGCAGCGCAGCGATGAAGCCCGGCGCATCGGTGTTATCGCCGACCAGCTCGCCTTCGGGTTCGAAGATCAGAGTGTTGACGGCGCCGATCGCCGCGGCGCTGTCGCTCAAGCGGTCAACCAACGCGAACGCCGCCTCCTTGTGTGGGATCGTCACGCTCGCGCCGCGGTAGCCGGCGGCTCGAAGGGTGCCGACGACAGCAACAAACTGCTCCGGCGCAGCCGGAAGCAGTCCGTACTCCCAGTCGCTCAGGCCGACCGCCGCTAGCGCCGCGTTGTGCATTGCCGGCGATCGGCTGTGTTCTACCGGCCATCCGAGCACCGCGAGCCTTGTGGGAGTCATCAGCAGTGCACCGTTAGCGGCAGAAGGCCGGGTCTTTGCCGCCCTGTGCGGCGCGACGATTGTTGTAGGCGGCGATCAGCTGCTGAAATTCGGCCAGCGTTTTCGCGAAAACCAATCCGCCCTTCTTGCAAACCTCAACGATGAAATAGAGCTGATCGCTCTTCGGTGGCTTCGCTGCCGCCTTCAAGGAGGCGAGGCCAGGGTTGCCGATTGGCCCTGGCGGAAGGCCCGCGACTTGGCGCGTGTTGTAGGGCGACTTACTGTTGATCTGGCTGACGGTCAAGGGCTGATCCCAATTGCCAACCGCGAAGCGTGTCGTGGCGTCGCTACCGAGCGAGATCGAGTTACGCAAGCGGTTGTAAAAGACGGCCGCGACTAGCGGCCGATCGCGATCAAAGAGCGCCTCGCGCTCGATAATCGAGGCCAGCGTGACGACATCGAAAACGGTCAGGTTCTTGCTCTTCGCGTAGCTCATGTCGACAGCGGCGATATTCCGCTTGAAGGCCTTCAATTGGTCGGCCACGAGCCGTTTCGCTGTCGCTCCGTTCTCCAGCATTTCGTAAGTGGCCGGAAAGAGAAAGCCCTCCAGCGACTTGACGTTCTTCGGTGCGCCGTAAAGGCTCGGGTTGAACTGCGGTGACGAGACCGAAGCGGCTAAGTAGTTGCCGCTGACGCCCTGCTTACGGACGATCGGTGCGATCTCTGCGCGCGCCGGTCCTTCCGGGACGAGCACGTCGATCACGGGAGAGCCATCGCGAAGATTGGTCAAGCTTGCAAGCGCCGCAGCGTTGCTCATCTCTTTACGCAACTTGAACGTGCCGGCCCGCAGATTGCCGCGATCGCCACCGATCGTCGCCCGCAGCTCGAAGAAGAAGGCCGACCCGATAACCCCCCTATCGGCTAGCAGCGCACCGATCTCACCGGCGTCGAGCCCAGCGGGGATCTTCACCGTGACGCTTCCCGACGCTTCGCCTTTGAACGGCTCGAAGACCCCGTTCAAGATGAAGAGGACGGCGACGACAGCGACAGCGACGACGGCGAAAAGCAGTGCGTGACGACCGGGCGAGCGGCGACGGCCCTGCGGCGAGGCAGTAGCGCCGACCGGCCTCACCGTGCCGCTCGGGGACTCATCGTCGTCGCTAACTTTACGCGGCGGCGTGGGCGTCGCGTCGGCGCCCGCCGGCTGCGACGACCGCGGGACCGGTCGGGGACCGGCTGGAGTCGGTGGCTGTGCCTTGCGCGGCGGGCCGGCGCCGATCGGCGGCGCCTGCGCCGGAAGGTCAGCTCGAGGCGGGGGCTTTGGCGCCCCCTCAGCACCCTCGGCGGCGCGCTTCTGCTCGCGCTCCAGGCGAGCCACTTCGCGTTCCTCGTCGCTTCGATCTGGGCTGTCACTCATCGCAATTCCAATGCTCGTGCCCGTGGCGGGCCAACCAATCATCCAACAGAACGGCGGCGGCGCGCGAATCTTCGCTCTCGCGGCCGCCGCTGCCGGCGGCGATCGTTGTCGTAAAGCGCTCGTCGAAAAGTTCGACCGGCACGCTTGGGCCGAGAGCCGATCGCAGCCGATCGGCGAAAGCGCGCGCCTCGAGCGTTTGCTGCGAGTCGGCGCCGGAGAGCGAGAGTGGCAAGCCGACAACGACGCGGCCGACCTCCCGCTGCTCAACGAGCTTGCGTATCGCCCCGATGCCTGCCTTCGTCTCGGGCCGAAGCACCGGCTCAATCGGCGTGGCCAGCGTGCCGGTCGGGTCGCTGAGCGCGCAGCCGCAGCGAGCCGAGCCGTGATCAAGTGCCAGAACCCTCACCGTCTACGAGCCGAGTGCCTCTTCGACCATCTTCGCGGCCAGCGCGAGCGCCTGGTCGAGTTTCTCAGGCTCCCCTCCGCCCGCCTGCGCGATCGTGTCGCGCCCTCCTCCTCCGCCGCCGACGAGCGTCGCCGCTGCAGCGACAACATCGCCAGCCTTCACGCCTCGCTCTACGAGAGCCGGGGTGACGGCGACGACGAGCGAGACGCGCCCGTCGACGACGCTGCCGACAACCACCGCGGCCGAATCCCCGAGCCTTGCCTTGAGCCTGTCGGCGACGTCCATCAGCTCCGTGGCCGGAACGCCGCCGACGTCAGCGACAAGCAACTTCGCGTCGCCAAGATCCCTGGCCGACGCTGCGAGCTGCTGCTCGTCAATGCTCGCCGTTGCCGCGCCGGCTGCGCTTCGCGCAGCTTCTTGCAGCTTGGCGAGAGCAGCAGGAAGCTGGTCGGGAGTTGTTTTCAATGCTCCGGCTGCCTCGCTCACCAGGGCGTCGTTGCGGCGCAGCAGAGCGACCGCGACGGGTCCGGTGACGGCCTCAATTCGGCGCACGTTGGCGGCGCTTGAGCCTTCGCTGATGATCTTCAGGCAGGCGATCTCCGAGGTCCGCGCGACGTGCGTGCCACCGCAGAGTTCGCGCGAAAAGCTGCCGTCGCCAATCTCGACCATCCGCACTACGTCGCCGTATTTCTCGCCGAAAAGCGCCATCGCTCCGAGCCGCTGGGCCTCGTCGATTGTTGTCGTCAGTGCTCGAACACTGAGGCTTTGAAGGATTCGCTCGTTGACCTGATCTTCGACCGCTTGACGATCTTCGTCGCTAAGACGCGCCGAATGGTTGAAGTCGAAGCGGAGCTTGTCAGGGCCTACGTAGGAGCCAGCCTGGCGGACGTGGTCGCCGAGCCGCTCGCGCAGCGCTGCGTGAAGCAGATGGGTTGCGGTGTGGTTGCACTCCGTGGCATGCCGGTTGATCGCATCGACCTCGGCGACGACCTCAGCCCCAGCGTCGAGCGTTCCGTTCGATTGCTCGACGATCAGCGCCTGATCGTCGCCGGCGCGAATTACGCCGACCACATCAGCAAGCCGCTCGCCGTCGGGCGAGAGCAGCGCTCCGGTGTCAGCTGCCTGCCCTCCACCTTCAGCGTAGAACGGGGATTCGGCGAGCTTCACCAGTGTGCGGCCATCCGCTTCGGCGACGGCGGCGACGTTCGTCCGCACGCTCAGCGCTTCAAACCCAACGAAGCGCACCTGATCACCGCCAACGGCGCGAACCGCTTCCGCCGAAACGCCAACCTCGCGCGATCCCGCTCCTGCCGCCGAGCGCGTGCGCTGCTCGGCCATCAGGCGGTCAAACTGCTCTTGCTCGGCGAACGGCACGCCGCGTTCTTCGGCCAGTTCGCGGGTCAGCTCGATCGGAAAGCCGAAGGTATCGTGGAGAAGGAAGGCGTCGTCGCCGCTGAGCGTGCCGGCGGCAAACAGCTCTTCCAGCAGGCCGCTGCCTTGGACCAACGTGCGGCCAAAGCTCTCCTCCTCACCACGAACCCATTCGAGAATCGTCTTGCGACGTTCTATGAGTTCCGGGTATGCCGCCCCCATCGAACCGATCACCTGCTCGGCAAACGCAGGTAGGAACGGCCCTTCGATCCCGATTCGCTTGCCTTGGAGCACGGCGCGGCGCATCACGCGGCGCAGGATGTAGCCGCGGTCCTCGTTCGACGGAACGACGCCGTCGCCAATCAGGAAGGTCATCGCGCGCGAATGGTCGGCCAGAATCCGCAACGCACGAACGTCGGCCTCTGCGCCAGCGAGCTCGCGGCCGAGCGTCATCAGACCGGCGAACTGGTCGGTCTCAAAGACACTCGCGACCCCCTGCTCGATCAGCGCTAGCCGATTTAGCCCGGCACCGGTGTCGATGTTCTTCGCCGGCAGCGGCGTGATTACGCCCTGCTGATTCTGATCGAACTCCATGAAGACCAGATTCCAATACTCAAGGAAGCGGTCATTGTCGCCGCCGGGAAGATCGTCGGCCGACCCATACTGCTCGCCGCGGTCGAGGTAAAGCTCGCTGCACGGGCCACAGGGGCCGGTCGGACCGGCCTGCCAGAAGTTCTCTGAGCGGGGGCAGAGAATGATCCGTTCACGCGCTACACCGACCGCCTCCCAGGCTGCGATTGCCTCCTCGTCGGCGCCGAGGCCAAGCTCCTTGTCTCCTTCGAAGACCGTGATCCAGATGCTCTCGGCATCGAAGCCGAAGCCTTCGAGCGAGAGCGCCCAGGCCAGCTCGATCGCACCCTCTTTGAAGTAGTCGCCGAGCGAAAAATTGCCGAGCATCTCGAAGAAGGTGAGGTGGCGTGCGGTATTTCCGACGTTCTCAATATCGGTCGTTCGGAAGCACTTCTGGCAGCTCGCCAGCTTCGCCGACGGTGGCGTCTCGAGCCCCATGAAGTACTCCTTCAAAGGGTGCATGCCCGCCGTCGTCAGCAGCACCGAGGAATCGTAAGCGGCTGGAACGAGCGAACCCGACGGGCGCAACGTGTGGCCATTGCGCTCGAAGAATTCGAGGAAGGTGGAACGGATCTCGTCTGAGCTGCGCGCCGGCATCAGGCGATTGTGGCGCATCCGACGACGCGATCGCCACTCAACAGCACCGCAGTCTGCCCCGGAGCTGGAGCCCATGCGCCCTTCTTCAGCTCCAGCACCTCTCCGTTGAGCCGACATTCGAGCGCCGGTGCGTGCGAGCGAAGCCTCGCCTGATCGACGCTCTCGGCCGGGCGGTAGAGCTTCAGATCGGTCAACGCGACCTCGCTGCGATGGAGCTGATCGCGCGTCCCGACGGTGACCGTGTTGGCTTCGGCGTCGGTTGCCGCTACGTAAAGCGGCTCAGCGACACCGCCAATCTCAAGGCCACGTCGCTGACCGACGGTGAAGCCATGAGCGCCGCGGTGGCTGCCGACTTTCGTGCCGCTAAGGTCGAGGATCGGCCCCGGGCGCTCGCCGATTCCTCCGTGCCTGGCTAGGAAGGCGCCGCTCGCGGTTCCGGCGAGAAAGCAAAGATCCTGCGAATCGGGGGTCTGTGCAACAGCAAGATCGGCGTCGGCTGCCAGTTGGCGCACCTGCGGTTTCGTCATCTCGCCGAGCGGGAAACGCATCCGCGCAAGAGATTCGGGAGCCAGCGCCGCGAGCATGTAGGACTGATCCTTGGCGGCATCAGCGGCGGCCCGCAGCAGGCCATCGTCGCCAACGCGCGCGTAGTGGCCGGTCGCTAGCTCCGCCGCTCCGACACGAGCGGCCAGTTCAAGCATCGCGTCGAGCCGAACGGCACCGTTGCAGCGCACACACGGGTTCGGCGTCTTTCCGGCTGCGTGCCCGGCTATCCATGGCTCGACGACCCCGGCACGGAAGGCCTCGCGCAGATCGAGCGTCAGGTGAGCGAGCCCGAGGCTGTGGGCGAGCGAGCGGGCTCGTTGGACCGCGCTCGCCGAGCAGCAGCTTCCATCAGCGTCGTTTTGCTGATCGCGCCAGAGCTCGAGCGTCACCGCGACCGGAGGCTCGTCGGACGCCTCAGCGCAGAGCTGAGCCGCGACAGCGCTATCAACGCCTCCACTCATCGCAACGAGGACTCGGCCCGGGGCCAACCGCAGCTGCGCGTCAGCTGCGACAGCTCCTCCCAGCGCACGCGCCAACGCGTCGGCGGCCAACTCGGCGGCGTGAATCTTGCCCGCGCTGAGCCCGCCGAGCTGTTCGTCGACGGTTCGCGTGCCGATCTTGGCCGCCTCCAACACCGCAGCTCCAGTTACCAGCTCGATCGCCGCGCTAGCTGCGGCACTCGCGGCGCCGCAGCCGGATGCGGCGAAGCTGGCCTCTGCTACGTGGTCGCCCTCAACGCGAATCGCGATCCGCACCAGATCACCGCAGGCCGCGCCCCCGGCGACGCCGCAGTGCGCGCCGCTTGGCACGTCGCCCTGCCCACGCGGATGGCGCAGGTGATCCTCAAAACGCTCGTCAGCCACTGACGCCCAGTCTAGGCGCCCAGCGCGCGTTTAGCCGACGGCAGGAGGCACGTGCGGTTTGATTCCCAAATCGCGCAGCTGGCGCTCGTCGGCCGCTGCCGGAGCACCGGTCAACGGATCGGCCCCGGTGGCCGTCTTCGGGAACGCTATTACGTCACGAATCGAATCGTGGCCGCAGACCAGCGCCGCGATCCGATCAAGGCCGAAGGCGATCCCGCCGTGGGGCGGGGCACCGTATTCGAGTGCCTCGAGCAGAAAGCCGAAGCGCGCCTGCGCCTCTTCACCATCCAGGCCGATGGCGTCGAATACACGGCTCTGAAGATCGGGACTGTTGATGCGGATCGAACCGCCGCCTAGCTCGATCCCGTCAACGACTAGGTCGTAGGCGCGGGAGCGCAGCGATTCAGGGTCGTCCAGATCGCCCTGCGGCGCTGTGAACGGGTGATGGAGCGCTGTTAGGCCGCCGCTCTCTTCGTCGGCCTCAAACATCGGGAAGTCAACGACCCAGCAGGCACAGTGGCCTTCAGGAATGAGGTCAAAGCGGGCTCCGAGGTTGAGGCGAAGAGCGCCGATTGCGACCGCGGCGACGTTCTCGCTGTCGGCGACGAAGCAGAGCAGGTCACCGTCAGTGGCGCCGAGTTCCTCGTTGACAGCCGCGATCTGCTGCGCCGAGAAGAACTTTGCGAGGTTGCCGGTCCAACCGCCGTCGCCGACCGTTATCGGTGCAACCGCCTTGGCGCCGTGGACCTGCACGACTTCGTTGAGGCTGTCGAGCTCGGAGCGCGACATCTCGCGCCGACCGGCGTTCAGCGCGCGTACGGCGCCGCCGCCGCTGAGCACCGATTCGAAGACCTTGAACTCGCTGCCGCGCAACTGCTCGCTGACATCCTTGATCTCGAGACCGAAGCGTAGGTCGGGCCGATCGCTGCCGTAACGGAGCATCGCCTCGTCGTAGCCGATCCGCGGCCACGGTGCTGGCGCGGTTTCGAAACCGGTTTGCGCAAAGACCGCCGTGATCGCCGCCTCGCTGACTTCGATCACCTGATCCTCGTCGACGAACGCCATCTCGATGTCAAGCTGCGTGAACTCCGGCTGGCGATCGGCGCGCAGATCCTCGTCACGGAAGCAGCGCGCGATCTGGAAGTAGCGCTCGTATCCGGCCATCATCAGGAGCTGCTTGAAGAGCTGCGGTGATTGCGGTAGCGCGTACCAGGCTCCAGTGTTGATCCGGCTTGGGACGAGGAAGTCGCGCGCTCCTTCGGGCGTTGATCTGGTCAAGATCGGCGTCTCGATCTCGAGGAAGTCGCGTGCTACGAGCTGCTCGCGCAGCGTCTGTGTGATCAGCGCCCTTGTGATCATCGTCTTCTGCATGGAGTCGCGGCGCAGGTCGAGCCAGCGGTAACGCAGCCTCGTCATCTCATCAACCGGGCCGTCCTCGTCGATCGCGAACGGCGGTGTCTGGCTCGAGGCGAGCGCCTCAGCGTCGGCGACGGTAAGCTCAACCGCGCCGGTCGCCATTTCGGAGTTCACGTTCTCGGCGCTGCGCGCCAGTAGCTCCCCGCTGACCGTGATCACATGCTCGGGACGGAGCTGCTCAGCGAGCGCGAAAAGTTCGTCGCCGCGCTCAGGGTGGAAAACGATCTGCACGATGCCCGAGCGATCGCGGAGGTCGATGAAGATCAAGCCACCGTGGTCGCGGCGACGGCGAACCCACCCTGCTACGCGAACTTGGCGGCCAACATCGTCGGAGCCCAGCTCGCCGCACCAGCTGTCGCGGTAACGATTGGCCTGCGGCGGTTGCATCAAGCAATCCCCCGGCCGCGTAGCACGGCCGCCAGCGCTCCGTCGCCGTCTTCGAATGCGCTCGTCTCGCCAGTTTCGAAGTCCTTCAGCTCAACGCCTTCGCCCGATACGACTGCGACAAACCGAGTCTTCAGCCTGTCGGCGTGTTTGAGCTGCCCTTTTATCGAGCGGCCAGCAAGTTCGATTCGGCTTGGCACACCTGCGCGGCGTGCGGCCGTGCTGAGCGCGAAGGCGGCGCTGCGCGTACGAGCGCCACTATCGGCAAGAGCGACGAACAACACCGTCAGCGGCTCAGGCTGAGGCAACCCTTCGGCAGCAAGCAGAATCCGTTCGATCCCCGCCGCCCAGCCGACGCCCGGCGTCGGTGGTCCATCGATCTGCTCGGCGAGGCCGTCATAGCGCCCGCCACCACCGACTCCGCTCTGGGCGCCGAGCGCCGCGGAGCTGAACTCAAAGACGGTGCGCGCGTAGTAGTCGAGTCCGCGGACGAGCGCGGGGTCGATCACGTAGCCCAGCTCGATCGAATCCAGCAGTGAGCGAAGCTCAGCGAAGTGATCGAGATCCTCCTCGTCGAGGTGGTCGAGCAGAACCGGGGCGGTCGCCATCACCGCGCGGGTTGATTCGTCGGCCGAATCGAAAGCTCGCAGTGGGTTCAGCTCGATCCGCGCCTTGACGTCCTCGGCAAGTCGATCCTCATTCGCACGCAGGTGGGCCTTCAACAGTTCGCGGTAACGTTCCCGCGCGGCCGCCCCGCCAAGGCTGCCGATCCGAAGCTGAAGCCCTTGAACGCCGAGCTGTTCGAGGATCTCTGCCAGCAGCGTGATCGACTCCGCGTCAACGGCAGGATCGTCGGATCCGATCGCCTCGGCGCCGATCTGCCAAAACTGGCGGTAGCGACCTTTCTGCGCACGTTCGTAACGGAAGCAGCTCGAGAGGTACCACAGCTTGACCGGCTGGGGAAGCTTGTGCATGCCGTGCTGGAGGTAGGCGCGCACTATCGGCGCCGTCACTTCGGGGCGGAGGGTGAGCGAGCGTTCGCCACCATCGACGAAGCTGTACATCTCCTTTTGGACGATGTCGGTTGCTTCACCGACGCTGCGGGTAAATAGTTCCGTTGGTTCGAAAGTCGGTGTTTCGATCCGCTCGTAGCCTGCGCTCTCGAGCACAGAGCGCGTCACCTTTTCAACCGCCAGCCGAAGCGGTGCCTGCTCGGGAAGGATGTCGAAGGTACCTCGCGGCGCCTGCAGCGGATCGCTCACGAGACGCTCGGCAGATCCTGCAGGAAGGGGTTCGTGGAGCGTTCCTGGCCGAGCGTCGTGATCCCCATGTGGCCCGGCAACACGGTCGTCTCGGCGGCGAAAGAATCGACCAACATCGCGATCGAACGGATCAGCTCAGCATGGTCCGCGCCGGGCAAATCTGTCCGCCCAATCGAGCCTTGAAAGAGTACGTCGCCGCTAGCAATTACATAGCCGCCGTCGCTGTCGTCCGGGTCGCAGAAGGCGTAGGTGACGTGGCCCGGGCTGTGCCCAGGGGTGAAGAAGACCTCGATCTCGAAACCGGCTAGCTCGAGCCGCTCGCCGCCACCAACAAGTTGTTCGGCCTGCCAGCTTTCATACGGACCAATTCCCTCGTACGGAACGTAGGTCATGATGTCGGCTAGGACGTGGCTTTCAAGCTCCGGGCAGTAGACAGGCGCGCCGGTAACGCGGGCGATCGGCGCGACGGCACCGATGTGGTCGAAGTGGGTGTGCGTCAGCAGAATTGCTTCGAGCTCAACACCGAGCGCCTCGATCGCCTCAAGGATCCGCGGCGCCTCTTCGCCGGGATCGATCAGCAGTGCCGCCGTCTCGTCGGGACCGCTGCGAAGCAGATAACAGTTCTCCTGTACCGGCCCGACCGTTAGAACCTGTACCTCCATGCGCTCAGCGCTTGCCTTTTCGTGCCGCGGCGTCCTTGGCGAGCCGCCGGCGATAAAGCCAGCGGTCGGTGTAGTAGCTGAGCGGAACGTAAAACACGAGCATCAATCCGGCGACCGGCATCGTCTCGTTGATTGGCACCTTCAGAAGCAAGGAGAGGACGGCGACGAAGATCACCACGGCCACCACCGAGCGGGTCGCAGCGCTGCGCCAGCTTGGCGGGCGAACCGGCCTGCCGCCCGGGCCGCGCGGGGCGGCGCGCTTCGAGCTACTCGCAGCTTTGTTCTTGCTCTGCTCGCGCTCGTTCAGTGGCCGTCCCGTACGCCCGCGCGTCTCGACCACGCCTGCTGCATTGCCGCGGTGCTTGGAGCTGCGCTTCTTCTTCGCTTGGGCCATATCGGTTAGAAGCCTAGAGCGTCCTCGAGCGTCGCCCGGTTGCGGCAGCGAAGCTGCTCGGGCCAGCCATCGAACGCGGCGCGCGGCGCGAGCCCAACCAACTCCGCTTCGCTCACTTCCGCGCGCGCGCTGACAGCAGCGACAACCTCCGCGAGCCGTAGCGCAGTGTGATCCTCAATGTTCATCGAAACCTGCGCCACGGCGCCGTGGGCCGACAGCTCCAGCCCTATTGCTCTGAGCCCCGGCAGTCCGGCCTCACCGCCCTCGCGAATCTCGGTCGCGATCGCCTTCGCGTCTGCGAGCGTCGCTGGCGGCGCGAGTTCGAGGTTGAAAGCGACCAGCGGCGGCCGTGCGGCGACTAGGGTGACGCCCTTCGTTGGGTCAACCTCGCTGGGGCCGAAATCGGGATCAAGCTCGCCGTCTTGAATCCGAGCCGTCAGTTCGGCAATGCCGCCTCGGCGAAGCTCAGCCCGCGTTCGGCCAGCAGCCAACTCGCCATAGAGGAAGATCGGCAGCTCCAGTTCGGTGGCCAGAAGGCGCGCGGTTGCGAGCGCTTCAGCGATCGCCGCTGCGCGCCGCTCAGGGTCGAGATAGACCAGCGGCACGACATCAACGACGCCAACGTTCGGATGCGAGCCGCCATGATTGCCAAGATCGAAGCGCTCGAGCGCTTCGCGCGCACCGGCAACCAGTGCCGCAGCCATCTGCCCGGGTTCGGCGGCCAGCGTGAAGACGGTGCGGCCGTGGTCAGGGTCGCTGTGCGGCTCAGCCAGCAGCTGGGCAGCCCCGCTCCGCTCGAAGGCAGCGCCGACTGCAGCGAGCGCCACACGTTCGCGGCCATTGGAAACATTTGGCACCGCAGTCAGCAGAGTGGTCCGGTCGAGCGGCACCGGCTAACCCTACTTGCGCGATGGGCTAGCGATCTACTCGGCGAAGCTGGCGCAGCGCGAGCAGTCCAAAGAGAGCAACCATCCCCGCGAGCGCCAGCAGCCCCGGCCAGGTGTGCGCCCAGCTCGGCTCAATGCCCGAGACCGTTGCTTGACGCCCCATCTGGAGCACGTAGGTGACCGGGTTGTAGGGAGCGGCGACAGCGAGCCAACCTTTTAGAAATGGCAGCGGCGTGTACGCAGTTGAAAGAAAAACGGCAACGAAGACCCCGTTTTGGATCAGCGGGCCTACCTGCTGACTGCGTGCCCGCAGCGCGAGCGTTATCCCCCACAGCGAGGCGACAATGCTGAACGAGACAGCAGCTAGGTAGAGCATCGCGATCCCGAACAGGCCACCTGTCAGACCCGGTCCAAGCACTAATCCGGCGGCCAGAATCACCGTCACCGGCACTAGGCAACGGGTTACAGCAGCCATCACCGGCCCAAGGATCAGCAGCGGCCGTGGCGCCGGCGAGCTGAGCAGCCGATCGAACCAACCGGCCTCAATGTCGCGGGCCAAGTTGGCGCCGGTCGCGCCGCCCGCGAACCCTGCCGCCTGAAGGCAAGAGAGCGGCACGAGCCAGGCGATGTAAGAGGTTGTCGGGAAGCCAACGAGCTGGTCGAGCCGGCCAAACTGGCCGAGGCTGCCGAGCAGAAAGATCAACGGTGCGAGCGTTGTCGGCAGCAGACCGCCCCGGACACGCGCCAGTTCGAGCAGCGATCTGCGCCAAAGCGCGAAGCCGACGCCGCCCGTGTACGCCAGGCCGCTGGTACTCACGAGCGCACCCTCGCGCGCATCGCCCAGACGGCGAGCGCGCAAGTTAGAAGCACTGAGCCGGCCGCGGCGGCAAAGCCAAGCGCGACACTGCCCAGCGCACTGCTGTCGAATAGCGCGCCGCGCATCCCTTCGACGACATAGCTGAGCGGATTGACCACCGAGATCGTCTCCAGCACGGGGCTGAGCAGCTCGCGCGGGAAAAACGCTGGCGCAATGAACAGCAGCACGAAAACGAATGGGAAAAGATTCTGCATCAGCGACAGCGAGCCGGTCCGTAGCGCGATCGCCGCACCGAGACCGGCCGCCGCCGACGCGCTTAGCGCCGCAAGCAGGATCGCCAATGCGACACCGACTATGCCACCTGGAAAGTCGGCTCCGAAGGCCAGTGCTACCGACAGGAATAGAACCGCCTGGGCGATGCCGATCACCGCCGTTCCGAGCACTCGCCCGAGGACGATGCTGGCGCGATTGACTGGGGCCGAGAGCAGCCGGTCGAAGAAGCCCCCCTCGATGTCTGAAGCAATCGCAATCCCTGCCATCAGGCCAGCCAGCAGCGTTCCTTGCATGATCGTCCCAGACACGACGAAACCGACGTAGGACCCGGTCGACGGGAAGCCTGGCAGCTGCTGCGCGGCCGACGTGCCGCTGGCAATTACGGCGAGCAGTAGCAGCGGCAGCAGAAACGACGGCAGCAAGAACTGCGCGCGACGCATCTGCACGCGCAGCGCGCGCTCGGTTAGCGCGACGATCACACGCCCTTGCGTCGCTACGTCACGCTCAAGTGCAACGGTACTCACGGCGATCCGTCCTCGCCCGGCTCCTCGGCGCGGTGGCCGGTGACGGCGAGGAAGACGTCGTCGAGTGTTGGCTCCTCCACCTCAACCGCGTCGACTTCGATCTGCGCCTCGTCGAGGGTGCGGACGATCGGTGCGATCGCTCTAGCGCCGAGCACGGTACGAAGCGACAGGCAGCCTTCGCCGCGGTCGCTGACCGACCCGTGCACGGCTAGCAGTTCGCGCGCGCGGTCACTCTGGGAGGGATCGATCAGTTTCACATAAAGGCCGGGGTCGCCGACCAGCCTCCCAAGCTCTTGCGGTGTCCCTTCGGCGACGATCTTCCCGTGGTCGATAATGCCGACACGGTCCGCTAGCTGCTCAGCTTCTTCGAGGTACTGCGTCGTCAAGAAAATCGTCGTTCCTTCATCGTTGAGGCTACGCAGCTCGCCCCAAAGCGAGGAACGGCTTACGGGGTCAAGCCCTGTCGTTGGCTCGTCAAGGAAGAGCACGCTCGGTCGGTGAACCAGCGCCATCGCGAGGTCCAGCCGCCGCCTCATGCCTCCGGAGTAGGTGTTGAGCAGCCGATCGGCGGCATCGACGAGATCGACCCGCTCTAGTAGCTGCTCTGCGCGCGACCTCGACTCCGCGCGCCGCAGGCCGTGGAGAGCGCCTTGGAGCTGCAGTAGCTCACGCCCTGTCATCAGCGGATCAAGCGCCGCCTCTTGCAGCGCGACCCCAATCGAGCGACGGACCTGAGAGGCCTGCTTTACGACGTCATAGCCGGCGACACGCGCGTGGCCAGCGGTAGGGCGCAGCAAGGTCGTGAGAATCCTTACCGTCGTCGATTTTCCAGCTCCGTTCGGCCCGAGGAAGCCGTAGATCTCGCCAGCCTCGACCGCTAAGTCAACCCCGTCGACTGCGCGTAACCCTCCGGGGTAGACCCGCTCAAGGCCCTCGGCCTCGATCGTGGCGTCCGTTCTGCGCCCAAGCTTTTCAGCACCGTTCACGTCGGAGACCCTAGCCGGGGTAAGCTTGGCTGGCCGTGAGCCGTGGATTCTCGAACATCTCCGACATCGTGCCGCGGCGCACGAAGGTCGGGGACGTCAGCGTCCCGTACCGATCGAGCTCGCTGTACATCCTCGTCGTTGGCACCTTGCTCACGGCGATGCTGTGCGCGATCGCAGTGATCGCCAGCGAACCGTTCGTTGTTCCATCGGTCGGGCCAACAATTTTCATCATCGTCGCCTTCCCCCTGTCCGAGCAAGCGCACCCCCGCAACATTCTGCTGGCAACTGCAGCAACGATCGTCGCGGGGATCATTGCGCTAGCACTCTTCGACCTGATCGGCGTCCCCCCCAACCTGACCGACCTAACTTGGACCCGCGCCGGGGCACTGACGGTCGCGGTAGCGCTCGGCCTAGGTGGAATCATCGCGCTGCGCGCGCTTCACGTTCCCTCGGTCGCGACGGCAATGATCATCGGTGCTGGCCTACTGAAGGGCCCCTTCGACTGGCTGTCGGTCTTCGTCGGCGTGCTCGCCGTCACCGTGGCCGGCGTTGCAATCAACCGCGCCTGCGGCAAGCCACAGGCGCTTTGGTGGCGGCCGCAGCCTCCAGACCAATAGCTCGGGCCGCCGCCTCAGAGCGCGGCCGGGGCAGGTTCACTCGCACCGCGCTCTGCATCCCCTGAGCTCACGTAGCGTGACCTCAGCCACGCGCCCGCGGTCGCGAGCAGTAGAGCGAGCAAGGCTGCGCCGAGGAAGATGATGTTGAAGCTCCCCCCGTCCGCGAGCGGCGCAGCCCCTGCACTTGCTATTGCGCCGCCAACGAATACTGAGCCGGCGAAAAATGAGATCGTCACAGCTCGCGCCTGCGCGTTGACTTGGGTTGCCCAAAGCTGCACCGTTGGGTGCAGGAAGCCAAAGCCGGCGCCGAGCCCGAGTGCGGCGATGATCGCCGTGGCGACGACCGTGTCGGCAGCTGCGACCAGCAGGCCGGTCGCAGCTAGAACCGCGCCGGCGGCAATCATCAGTGGCGAGGAGAAGCGCTTGATCGCCCGCGTAACGACGGGGACGCAGCAGACGTTCGCGATCCCGAAGCCAGCGGCGGCCGAACCGGCGACGGCCGCCCCAACGCCCTGCTCCTGTAGCGACGCCGAGAGGAACGTGAGCGAACCAAGGATCACTGCTCCCTCGATGAAGCCGATTGCAAGGACGATCAAAACCCAGCGTTGGCGCAGGGCGTTGACCGCGTTCCTGATATAGGTGTGTGGCGACTCGGCTCGCAGCGGCTCTGGAACGCGCGTCAGCGAAAACGACAGCGCCAGCGCGAGGATCGAGGTGGCAACGAACGCTGCTCTCCAGCTAATCAGCTGCGCGCATAGCCCGCCGACGACCGTCGCTACCGCGATCCCGGCTGAGGCCGAAGCGATCGTCAGCGTCAGCGCATGCTGCCGCTGCTGCAGCTCGACGGTATCGCCGATGTAGGTGACGATCGTCGGCACGATCGCAGCAAAGAGCACGCCGCTCAGCGTCCGCGAGACGATCAGCACGGTGAAGCTCGGCGCCAGCGCCGCGACCACGCAACAGAGCCCGCCAGCGACGATCGAGAAGCGGATCACTTTGACCCGGCCGAAGCGATCTGAGAGCGCGCCCCAGAACGGTTGGCTGATGCCGTAGGCGATGAAATATGCACTAGCGACCAAAGCCGCCGTGCCCAGCGGAACGCCAAAGGCATAGCTGATCGGAACCAGCAGCGGCGGAATCACCAAGCGGTCGAAGCTGGAGAGGAATGTTGCTGCTCGAAGGCGCCGCTGGACGGCTTCACTAGTGGAGGGCACGGCGCAACGGTACTTGGCCGTCAGCCGACAGCGCCCATTCTTTCGGTACGATCACCGCCTCCCGCCGGAGTAGCTCAGCTGGTTAGAGCAGCGGAATCATAATCCGCGTGTCGGGGGTTCGAGTCCCTCCTCCGGCACTGAGCAGACCGCGCCTTGAAGGCCGACCAGCTAGCGAACGCAGGCCTTGCCCTTGCAGCGCTTTAGCTGCAGCGCGAGCTTGGACATTGCAGCAAGCTGCTTGGCGTAGGCGGACTTTTTGGCGAGATTGTTCATCTGCGCCGGGTCGCGCACCATGTCGTAAAGCTCCTGGTCGCCGGTCTCGAGGTACTTGGCGTACATCCAGTCTTTCGTACGGACGCCGTAGTAGGGCGTGTCCTCTGGGTTCGGGAAGTTGCCAGGCTTGACGAACAGCTTGCGCGTTGCCTCCAACGGAACTGCGCTACGGCCCTTAGACGGATTCTTCATCACCGAGAAGAGCGACATTCCATCGGTCTTGCGCAGCGGCTTAGCTCCGGTGGCAGCAACAATTGTCGGCGAGAGATCAACGTTGGCGACAAGCGCGCTATTGGTCTTGCCCTTCGGCACGCCCGGCCCGGCGATCATCAGCGGCACATGAATCGACTCCTCGTATGGGAGGTACTTGTTGCCGTTGATGTTGTGCTGCCCCATCAACCACCCGTTGTCGGATGTGAAGATGATCAGCGTGTTACTGAGCTGGCCGCTGGCTTTGAGCTCGGCGATCATCTTGGCGATCTCGTCGTCAAGCGCCAACGAGGCTCCTGCGCGCCCTTGGTAGTAGTGCGTCAGCTTCTGAATGCACTGCTTGACGACGCACTCAGGACTGTCGTCGTTGGGAGTGGTCGGCGGCTGTAGCACCTTGCGCTTGTCGCTCATGTCCTTCTCAGCGAAGGCCTTCGGACGCGGCAACTTGAGGTTCTCTACCTTCGGAATGTACTTCGACGGGATCCGCGGGTTGATGCCGATGTCCTGACCGGCGTTGGCCTGCTCCGCGATGTCTTCGCGGTGCTGGCTGGGCGGCGTGTAGTACTGGAACCAAGGCTTCTTGGAGTTTGCACCGGCGGCCATGAACTGGCGTGCTGTTGCCGCCTCCACCGAGGTCGTGTAGTTGGCGTCAACGGTCGTCCCGAAGGTCCACGGCCGCGGCCGCGACATGAAGAAGCTGAAGAGATTGCTGACGAGTCCCGGGTAATCCAAAATCAGCTGGTGTCCAACGACTTCGGAAAATGCCTGCGTGCGGGAGATCCAGTCCGGGTCGCCGTACTCAACTAGTTGGCCGTTGCGGTTGTAGCGGACGTTGAAGGCGTCAATCGTCGTCTCATCGATCGAAACCTGCCAGTCGTCCCAGCCCTTCGGGACCTCGGTCTGACTAATCTCGCCGTAGCCGTTGAGATACTTACCGCTAACCCCCGTGCGGTAGCCGCCGGTCTGCAGCCAAGCGGCCATGTTGTTGTCTTTGGTCTCCCAACCGATGTAGTTGTCGGGCGAAAAGACGCTATCTACCCCATGGTTGTGGGCCAGCTGGCCTGTCAGGAAGGTCGTGCGGGCAGGGCAGCAGAGCGGGTAGCTGACGTAATTCTTCGTGAACGATGTGCCGTTCTTCTTGAAGAACGCGGACGTCTTCGGCATGAACTTCAGGTTGTCGTAGCTCATGTCGTCGGTCATCACGACAAGCACGTTGGGCTTGGCGACCTTCGCCGACGCGGCGGCCGGCAGCGCCAGCGCGGTGATCGTGGCGACGACTGAAAAAACAAGCGCAGTGCTGCGAATCATTCGACTTCCTCTCCGTGCGGACAGCGTCCGCTGCAGACATCATTATTCCGAATTGTCTCTTGCTTGGCGCCGCTTCTCGCGGCGACTACTTAGGTGAACACGGTGTTAGACCCGAAGTATCGCAACATCGGCCTTCGTCTTGGGTTGGGGAATGTAGTGCAGATGACCAACACTTTTCGGCGGAGCCCTACCTTGAGCGTCATGACGACGCGCCACAACGCCCCTCTCTGCCGCGGCGGCGCCGCCGCTGCGATCGCCGCATTGGCGCTGATTGTGGTCTTGGCTATTGGACCCAGCCCGGCGGACGCAGCCCGAATCAACCCGGCATTCAAAGGCCAGTCGATGTGGATCTGGAACACGCCTGATACCGAAGCTGGCAACGTCGCCAAGATCGTCGCGCGAGCGAAGCGAGCCGGCCTGTCGGCGGTCTACATCAAGTCGGCCGACGGCACCAACGCTTGGCAGCAGTTTACGAGGCCGCTCGTCTCCACGCTCCACGCTGCAGGGCTTCGCGTCTGCGGCTGGCAGTTCGTTTACGGGCTAAGACCGGCCGCTGAAGCGCGCGCCGCAGCAGCCGCGAAGAAGGCTGGCGCCGACTGCCTGATCATCGATGCTGAGTCGAGCTACGAAGGGCGATACAGCCCGGCGCGCAGCTACATGAAAGAGCTGCGCCGGCTCGTTGGCGCGAAGTTCCCGCTCGGCTTCACAAGCTTCCCTTACGTCGACTACCACCCTTCGTTGCCCTATTCGGTCTTTCTCGGCCCTGGCGGGGCTGAGGTCAACATGCCGCAGATCTACTGGCGCGATATCGGCGATTCGGTCGCAACGTCGGTCAAACACACTTGGCGCGAGAACCGGATCTACGGTCGGCCGATTCACCCGATCGGGCAGACCTACCAGTCGCCATCGGTCGCGGACATCCTCGCGTTCCGTCGCCTCGCGGCCAGCTACAAGGCGCCCGGTTACAGCTGGTGGGTCTGGTCGACTACGAGCGAGAAGATCTGGACGGCGCTGGGACGAGCGCTGCCGGCGATCAGCGCCCCACAGGATCCGGGCTGGCCGCTACTGAGGAGCGGTGCAAAAGGCGACTCGGTCGTCCGCGCCCAGCAACTATTGGCATCGGCTGGCGCGAAGAAGCTGAAGGCGAACGGCATCTTTGGCGCGGCGACCGTCGCCGCTGTCAAAGCCTTCCAGGCAACCAATAAACTGACCGTGGACGGCCATCTCGGCGCGGCAACTTGGGCCAAGCTGGGGAAGGTCACGGTCGCACTTGCGCGCGATCGCGCAGCTGGTGCTTCGGTGCCGTAAACAGCGCTACTTCCGGCGGCCACAAGCGAACTGCGCGTTGAGCGATCGCCGACCGGTTGCCGAATCTCGGTGCGTGAGTTAGCTTGTGTCGTTCAGCTAGCCCAACGATGGAAGGTGATTCCGATGGAAGCAGGCGGCCCAGCAGTTCCCCCACAAGCTCCAGGTTCAGCTCAACCGGCGTATGCAGCGCCAGATGCCAGCGGTGGTTCATCCGGCGCCCCTTCGGCTCTTTGGTGGCTCGCTGCGGTGGTAATCGCGATCGCACTTGGCGTTGGCGGCTACTTCCTCGGCACCAATCACGAGGCCGACAAGTACAAGCCTGGCGCCGCCGGCTACCAAGAGATCTACACCGCTGGCTCCCAGGCTGGTACAGCCGTCGGCGACGAAGCAGGGAAGAAGAGCGGCGCTCGATATGGCAAGAAGGTCGGGTACAAGAAGGGCAACGCCGACGGAATCAAGGAAGGGACGGCAAGCGGCACGTCCGCGGGCGCCAAGGCAGCGCTTGGCGGCTTTGGCTGGACCAACGGCACCCACTACATCGTCACCACAACCGACCCAACGTTGAACGGCGTCCCTACAGCGATAGCAACCCAATCACCGATGGAGGCCGACGTCGAGTACGCGCTCTGCCAGTCGAACTCGGCTGAGGTCTGCAGCAAGCATGTCGTGAAGTAGCTGTCCTTAGCGCAGGATCGCTCGTGCGCGTCGCCCAGCCGGGCGACGCGTCGCCGTTGCATAACCTCCACTGGACTTCACAGCGAGGCCATCTATCACTCCGCTAGCGGAGCTCCACGACTCAACGTCCACGCTGCCGCGAGCGGCGCCGCTAAGCGTCACCCGGCCGCGCGGCCCAGACGAGAATAGACTCAGCTTGCCGCTCACCGCAAGGTCGGCGGCGTAGCGATAACTGCGAAGGCGGAGCTCGTCGACCGGCCCGCTGCGTGCGTCGTAGCTGCCGCCACGGAGGCCGCCGCCGCGCGGCTCAGCGCCAGCATCAAGCATCATGTAGGCAATCGCGATTGCGTCGTTCACGCTGGCCAGCGCGACGCTCAGCGCACGGCCCCGGATGCCGCTTGTTCCGCGCGCCGGTGTGGCGTTGGCGACGCGAAGAGGCGCGACGCCAACCGGCTGCACCGCGTTGTCGCGTCTAGCACACGGTGCGCCGACCCTCTGGCTCGCTGCGAAACGCCGCAGCGCGGTCGCAACGCAGCCCGTTGTGTCGGTGCCAAGCAAGTCGTGACCAGCGCCTCGTAGCTCTACCAGACTTGCCTTCGGCAGCAGAGCGGCGAGCGCGGCAGCGTTCTCAGCCGGTGTGCGCAGATCTAGCTGGCCGGCCAGGATCAGCGCCGGGACGTTGGGCAGCACTCCGGCGGCGGGAGCTGTGTCGAACTGGACCGGAAACTGCAGGCAATCGCTCACGCCGCTCTGCGAACCGACGGTAGCGGCGTCGAACGGGGCGTAGCTGCTGGCTGGAATTGCTGCCAGCGCCGACGCCATCAGAGCGGGGCGCCCCGAAATCGGACTTGACAGCCGGTAAGGCATCGCTGAATCGAGACAGCTCGTGACCGCGTAGAGGCCGACGCTCAGTTCACGCGTCGTCTCGGGCGTGTCGCCGAGAGTCCCTAGCAGCCGCAGCAGCTGCGCGTAATCCTCTCGTCGTGCAGCGGCCATCGCGGCAGGCAGCTGCGCCTGCAGCTCGGCGTTGACGTCGCCGCCGACGATGACCTCAGCTATCTCGCCTTGGCTGGAATACTTTGCCGCGGTGCCACGCCCGCGTGAGTCGTAGACCGTGCCTCGCAGCGGACCTGTTGCAAGGCGCTGAACCACCGCCGAAAGGTCGCCGACTGGGTCGTTCGTAATCCCATTGCAACGCCCGCCGGCGCACTGCTCAGCAGTGACTCGTCGAACGGCAGCGAGCGTGTCGAGGTAGAAACCGCTCGGCTGCCCCGGTCCGACGACCGAATCGAGGATCAGCGACTGCGTCCTGGTCGGATACTGGCGGGCGTACTCCTGAGCGACCCAGGTCCCGTAGCTGACACCCATTAGCGTCACCTTGCGGGCGCCGAAAGCACGCCGAATCGCGTCAATGTCAGCTGCGCTGTCGCGGGTCGAATAGAACCGGCGACGGGGCCCGATCAGCTGCGCGCAAGCGGCCACCAGCGAAGGAGGCCACGGGTCGATCTCCGTAGTGTTCTGGAGCGCGGGGCAGGAGAGCGCGCCGGACGACCCTGTCCCGCGCTGATCGAGCACGACGAGCCGATGACGGCGCAGCATTGGCGATAGCTCGGCGACGAATCCATCTGCGTAGGGCAGCGCTGCCTGACCGGGCCCGCCGGCAAGCGCAATCAGTAGGCCCGCCCCGCGCGGGTAACGGCGCTGAGCTGCGAGCCGAATCCGGATCTCCCCCGGCACCTTTCTTGAGTGGTCTAGCGGGACAGTCAGCGTCGCGCAGCCAAACTGGCTGCGCGCGGCGCAGGGAGTGAACTTCAGAGCCACCGCGTCTGCTGTGCCAAGCCCCAGCGCGACTAGGCTGAGAGCCAACGTGACGCTTGGCCGATGGCGCCGAGCGACCATCGCGTGAAGCTACCACCCCGCTCGCGCGGTTGCGCCAGACAAACGCTCTCAGTCGGGTTCATCTTCGTCGCGGCCGGCCGCCTCGGCGGCGCGCGGCGCAAAGCCTGTGCAGATCGCAACCGGCAGCTTCGGATAACGAGCAAAGCTCGGCTCCTCGCGTGAACGCTCGCAGAGCGAAAAGAGCGACCCACGGGTATTGGGCACCGCGCGCTGGAAGCGGCAGCCGCCGCAAAGGCCAAGATCGGCTTGAGTCATCCGGCAAGCATTATTACCGCCGTACCCTAAGTCGGAGCGCTGCTTGGCGCTGATCACAATCCATGACGAATCCAAACTCCGAACAGCTTCAGACGCCCGACACGGGCATGACGACCTTCATCAGGTTGCTCAGCTTCCTGCGGCCGTACCGCCGCAGCATCTTCGCTTCGCTGATCTTTGCGCTGCTGGCGATGGTGATGACAGTTTCGATCCCCTGGCTAACTGGGCAGGCGATCAACCAGATTTACGAGGGCGACAAGGCAAACCTAAAGCTGCTCGGCGGGGCCGTGCTGCTGGCCGGAGTCCTGCGCGCAATCTTGACCGTAATCCGCCGCCTAGTCGCGGGCCGCGTGTCGCTCGGGCTGGAGTTCGATCTGCGCGCCAAGATCTACGGCCACCTGCAGTCGCTGGAGCTCGCCTTCTTTGATCAGCAGCAAACCGGGCAGCTGATGTCCCGCGCCACGGTCGACCTTCAGGCGGTCCGATTCTTCCTTGGTTACGGACTCGTCTTTCTTATTCAAGCGCTGCTGACGATCGGACTGGCAGCGATCGCGATGTTCCTCACCGACCCAGTTCTGGCCGCACTGTCGCTGGCGCCTGTTCCGTTTGTGATCGTGATCGCCTTCCGTTATGGCCGTCGTTCACGGCCTGCACTAGCTGAGGTTCAGCAGCGCGTCGCTGAGCTGACCGCGGAGGTTGAGGAGAACATCGCTGGCGTCCGCGTCGTCAAGGCCTTCGCCGCCGAAAAGCGTCAAAAACTCAGCTTCGACTACCGCGTCGGCCGCGTCTTCGATCAGTCGATGGTTTCAACACGGCTGACCGCTTTCTACAGCCCGTTCATCGGCTTTTTACCTCAGCTCGGCCTCGCCGCAGTGCTCTTCTTCGGCGGTCGCCAAGTAATCAACGGCGATCTTTCTATCGGCGCTTTCTCAGCCTTCTACACCTACCTACTGATGTTAATCGCACCGATGCGGACCTTCGGCATGATGCTCGGTCTCTCGCAGCGGGCGACAGCCTCCGGCGGACGGATCTTCCAGATCCTCGACCGCCAGCCGGAGATCACGGCCGAGCCCGGCGCTGGCCCGCTCCCCGCCGGTGGTGGACGCGTGCAGTTCGAGAATGTAACGCTGCGCTATCCGGGCGGATCAAACAACGCGCTCGAATCAGTCACGCTCGACGTCGCTGCCGGCCTGACGGTCGCTCTGGTCGGCTCCACCGGCTCCGGCAAAAGTTCGCTGGTCCAGCTGATTCCGCGACTTTACGACACGACCGCTGGCCGCGTACTGGTCGACGGCGCTGACGTTCGTAGCGTTGATCCTGCCGCCCTGCGCAGCCAGATCGCCGTTGTCAACGATGACCCGTTCCTGTTCTCAGCAAGCGTCCGCGACAACATCGCATATGCCCGTCCCGACGCCAGCGACGAGGACGTCCTCGCGGCAGTCCGCCAGGCGCAGGCAGCCGACTTCATCGAAAGGCTGCCCGACGGCCTCCGCACGATCGTCGGCGAGCGCGGCCTGACGCTCTCCGGCGGCCAACGCCAGCGGCTGGCAATCGCCCGCGCGCTACTTGCCGACCCAAGGATCTTGATTCTCGACGACGCAACCTCGAGCGTCGACTCCTCGACCGAGCAGCAGATCAAGACGGCGCTGCGAGAGGTCATGACCGGCCGTACGACGTTCGTGATCGCTCACCGACTTTCGACGATCGCCTTGGCCGACGAGATCGTGCTGCTTGAAGGCGGACGGCTAGTCGCCCGTGGCGACCACGAACACCTGCTGGTCGAAAGCGATCTCTACCGCCAGATCGTCGAGAAAGGCTTACCGGACCAGGTATTTCTGACTCGTAAACCGGCCGAGAGCGAGGTCGCAGGGCTGTGAGCAAGAGCCAGCGCCAGGAGATGGGCCTCACGCGCCGCGAGGACGTTCGCCGACGCCTCGAAGGAACCAGCGGCCGCGGCCGAAAGCTGCGCGGACTGGCGAGCTTGATGAGCCCCTACCGCGGGCGCGTAATCCTGATGTCAATCGCGCTGGTCGTCGGCGTCGCAGCTTCGCTGGCGCCCGCTCCGCTGGCCGCGAAGGCGATCGATGGCGGCATCATCCCCGGTGATCTGACGGTCCTCAAT
>CAMDBT010000002.1 GCA_945889475.1 Bifidobacterium breve | reverse complement strand
GCGTGCTGCTGGTCTGGGGCTGCTCCTACGCGCAGACCTTCCTCGTCGGTTGGGTCGGCCAGCGGGCGCTCGCCGACCTACGCCGCCGAATCTTCGCTCACCTCCAGCAGATGCCGGTCGGCTTCTACGAGCGCCGCTCGGCCGGCGTTCTGATCAGCCGCATGACCAACGATGTTGACGCGCTCAACTCGCTCGTCACCGACACGATCATGACTTTCTTCCAAGCCTCACTGACGTTGATCGGCTCGGTCGTGATCCTGCTGCTACTGGACTGGCAGTTGGCGCTACTGGTCTTCTTGATCTTCCCGGTGATGGCCGTCGCTTCGCTGCTGTTCCGGATCGCCAGCGCCGACGCCTACAAGCGCACGCGTGAGACGATCGGCTCACTGACCGGCTATCTGCAGGAATCGCTCTCTGGCGTCCGCGTGGTTCGCTCCTTCGCCCAAGAGCCGGTCCACCGCGATCGCTTCGCCGACCTAAATGAGAGCAACCGGTTGGCCAACATGACGACCGTAAACCTCAACGCCGTCTACTTTCCTTCAGTTGAGCTGATCGCCGCACTGGCGATCGTCTTGGTGATCGCCTTCGGCGGCCTGCAGGCAATCGACGGCGCCGTCGAGATCGGCGTACTGGTCGGCTTCATCGCCGCGCTGAGCGGCTTCTTCGACCCGATCACGCAGCTGTCGCAGGTCTACACGACCTACCAGTCGGGAATGGCGGCGCTCGACAAGATCTTCGAACTTCTCGACACCCCTTCCGACCTCGTCGACGCGCCGGACGCCAGCGATCTGCCTCGGATCAAAGGAGCGATTGAGTTCAGCGCCGTTAGCTTCGCCTACCGACCGCGGATCGGCAGCGGCGAGGAACCCGGCGAGCCGGAGCTAGCACTGAGCGACGTGAGCGTTTCGATCACGCCGGGCGAGACGATTGCGTTGGTCGGCTCTACCGGCGCCGGAAAGTCGACCTTCGCGAAGCTGATCGCCCGTTTCTACGACCCCACCAGCGGCGCCGTCAGTGTCGACGGGCACGACCTGCGCACCGTGACCATGCATTCGCTGCGCAGCCAGATGGGGATCGTTCCGCAGGAGGGTTACCTGTTCAGCGGAACGATCGCCGACAACCTCGCCTTCGCTCGACCCGACGCGCCGCGCGAGGAGCTCGAGGAGGCTGCCAAAGCGGTCGGCGCTTGGCCTTTCATCGAGAAGCTCGGCGATGGCCTTGACACTCAGATCGGCGAGCGCGGCGGAATGCTCTCAGCCGGCCAACGCCAGCTGATCGCCTTCGCCCGCGCGCTGGTCGCAGACCCTAGAATCCTAATCCTCGATGAAGCGACCTCGAACGTCGACATCCACTCCGAGCTGGCGATCGAGCAGGCGCTGCGTCGGCTGCTGGCCTCAAGGACTTCGATCGTGATCGCCCACCGGCTGTCGACGATCCGCCAAGCAAGCCGAATCCTGGTTCTCGACGCCGGCCGGATTGTCGAGCAGGGCAGCCACGACGAGCTGCTGGCGCTCGGGGGCGTGTACTACAACCTCTACTCCGACTGGGCCGAACAGGCGAGCGCGGCGTGAGCGCAGCAGAGATCGAGTGGGTCGAACTTGACGGTGGACCGTGTCAGATCGGCAACCCGCGCGGCGACGGCTACCCCCAGGACGGCGAAACACCGGTTCACGACGTCTCGCTAACGGGTTTCGCGATCGCCGCCACGACGGTCACCAATGACCAGTTCGGGCAGTTCGTCGCCGCAACCGGTTACACAACCGAGGCCGAGGAGTTCGGCTGGTCGTTCGTGTTTTCGATCTTTCTGCCGGAGGATTTCGAGCCGACGCGCGCGGTCCAGCGCGCCGAGTGGTGGCGGCAGGTCAACGGAGCCGACTGGCGCCACCCTGAAGGGCCCCAGAGCGAGATCACGGCTCGTGGCGACCATCCGGTGGTTCAGATCAGCTGGAATGACGCCGCAGCGTTCTGCGGCTGGGCCAGCGCGAGGCTACCGACCGAGGCCGAGTGGGAGTACGCGGCGCGCGGCGGCCTTACCGGCATGGCCTTCCCGTGGGGCAGTGAGCTCGAACCAGGCGGCGAGCACCTAATGAATGTTTTTCAAGGTGAGTTTCCAGCCGACAACAGCTGCGACGACGGCTACGCCGGGACGGCGCCTGTCAGATCCTTTCCGCCCAACGGTTTCGGCCTCTACGAGATGACCGGCAACGTTTGGGAGATGTGCTCGGACTCTTACAGCGCGAACTACTACGCGCTCAGCGATGAAGTAGATCCGCAGGGCCCAACGCTGCCAGCTGACGCTCCGCGGGTGCAGCGGGGCGGCTCCTATCTTTGCCACGCCTCCTACTGCAAGCGCTACCGCGTTGATGCGCGCAGCAACAACACGCCCGAGAGCTGCGCCGGCAACCTCGGCGTGCGGCTTGTGAGAAACGATTAGCGAGCGCTAGGCTGCGGCGATGGCGGATGCACCTGCGGGACGAGTCGAAGCGATCTACGTCAGCCCAGAATCTCAGGCGCCGATGGTGTCGTTGGAGAGCGTCAACGCGGTCACCGGCTGCGGCCTTGAAGGAGATCGCTACTGCTTGGACGAGCCGGGCGACGGGAGCCTCGGGAACCTGACGCTGATTGAGCAAGCAGCCTACGCCTACCTTGCCTCGATCGAGCTAGCACTGCCGACCAACGCGCTGCGTCGAAACCTGCTGACAAGCGGAATCGAGCTCAACCGGCTGCTCGGCGAGGAGTTCATCGTCGGCGAGGTACGCTGCCTCGGCACAGAGCTGGCCGAGCCGTGCAACTACATTGAAGGCCGAACGCTGCCGGGAGTCTTGAAGGCGATGGTCGGGCGCGGCGGCCTGCGCTGCCAAATCATCGAGGGCGGCGTGATCTCGGTCGGCGACACTGTTCGCTAGCTACAACCTTCGCGAAAGACGTAGAATCCGCGCGATGGAAAAGAACGCACCGGTAGCCGCGAGCCCCAACCTTCCGTGGACCGAGGGGCTGAGCTACAACCAGGCTGCCCGATCCGGTGATCTGGTCTTCACCGCCGGGCAAGGAGGTTTCAAAGCTGACGGTTCGCTGGACGCTGACTTCGAATCGCAGGCCCGGCAGGCGTTGGCCAACGTCGAAGCAGCGCTACAGGTTTTCGGCGCCGATCTGCAGAGCGCCGTCAAGCTGACCGTCTTTCTTGTCGACGCTGACGACTACGGCAAGTTCAAAGAGCTGCGCGAAGAGCTTTTCGACCAGCCGTACCCCGCATCAACGCTGCTGCTCGGCAAGCCGGTCTTCCCAGAGATGCTGATCGAAGTAGAGGCGGTAGCTTCGCTCGCAGGGCCGCGCCAGCCGCTCAGCTAGCCGCTGCTGTCAGATTCGCTTCGCTTGGCGCGACCGAGTAGCCACAGATGCGATTCCCAATTCAACTCTGCTGCCCTAACTGTGGCTCTCGCAGGTCGCGACGGATCGTCTATGGCCTGCCCGACGGGAAGCTGGCCGAGGCCGCTGCTCAAGGCAAGGTCGCGCTCGGCGGCTGCGTGCTCTACCCCGGCCGACCGTCGCGCGAATGCTGCGACTGCGGCTCGCACTTCAGTCGTCTAGCAACGCCTCGCCATCTCTCCAGTAGTGGCTAACGGCGATCGCCGTCGTACATGCGAGGACACCGACCGTGTTGGCGACGATCATCGCCGCATTTCCAAGCGCGATTCCATAAGCCAGCCAAGCTGCCCCGCCGATCCAGAGCAGCGCGAGGAAGGGCATGCTGATGTCGGCCGAGCTGCGCCGCTTGTGCGCCCTCAGCGCCTGCAAGAGTAAACTGGCACCCATCAAGATTCCAAGCGTGCCTGCGAGTACGGAGAGCGTTGCTGTGACGTCCATCCGGCGAGCCTACCGGCCGCGGCGAGCTTCGATCAGGTCGAGCCAAGCACCGATCAGCACCTGCGCCTGACCGCCGAGCTGCTCGTGACGGGCGACAGCGGCAGCGAGAAACTCCTTGCCGCCTTGCTCGCCGAGCGTTTCCGCCAGCGCGGCGCTGTACTCCGGCACCTGGGCCCACTGCTCAGCCATCTCGGGCGTCACTTCAAGGTGAAACTGGATGCCGTAAGCGACATCGCCGAAGCGGAAGGCCTGATTCGGCGCGGCTGGAGAGCTTGCTAGCAGTACCCCGCCGTCGGGGAGATCGAACGTGTCGCCGTGCCACTGCAGGGTCACGACTGGATCGTCGAGCCGACTCAACAGCGGATCGGCAAGCCCCTCAGCCGTACGCTCGACCTCAAGCAACCCCACTTCGGGCTGAGCCAATGAGTAGACGCTTGCGCCGAGCGCGCTGGCCAGCAACTGAACCCCCAGGCAGGCGCCAAAAAACGGTTTGCCGGAGCGAACGGCTTCGGCGAGCCAACGCTTCTCGTCGACAAGCCATGGATTCTCGTCCTCGTCGTTGACGCTCATCGGCCCGCCCATCGCGATGATGCCGTCGAATTCGCGCCAGTCCGGCAGCGCTTCACCGACGTCGAGCTCGACGACCGTTCGTTCCACGCCCCTTGCGTCGAGCTCGAGGTTGTATGCGCCCGGCCATTCGCAGAAAAGGTGCTGAACGACTACAAGCCGCATCGGTTCACTAGCCAGTCTTGCCGTCTAGGCCGGGGATCCACTTCGTACCTGCGAGTGGCACTCGTGCCATCGCTGCTGCCTCGATCGTCAGCGCCACGAGATCCTCGGGTTCGAGGTTGCGCACGTCCGACTTGCCGCAGGCCCGCGCGAGCGTCTGAGTCTCGAGCACCATCGCCCGCAGGTAGTTGGCGAGCCGTCGGCCACCGAGCTCGGCGTCGAAGCGTTTGCCAAGCTCCTCGTCCTGAGTCGAGATGCCCGCAGGGTCGCGACCTTCGTGCCAATCGTCGTAGTAGCCGGCACCGCTACCGAGCTTCTCGTACTCCTCTTGGTACTCGGGCGAGTTGTCGCCGAGCGCGATCATCGCCGCGACTCCGATTGAAACCGCATCGGCGCCCAACGCAAGCGCTTTGGCGACGTCAGCGCCGGTACGGATTCCCCCCGAGACGACGAGTTGAACTTTGCGGTGCATCCCAAGTTCTTTGAGCGAATCAACGGCCTCGGGGATGGCGGAAAGAATTGGAATCCCGACGTGCTCGATGAAGACGTCCTGCGTCGCCGCCGTGCCCCCCTCCATGCCATCGAGGACGACGACGTCGGCGCCCGACTTGACCGCCAGCGCGACATCAAAATAGGGCCTTGAGGCAGCGATCTTGACGTAGATCGGAACGCGCCAATCGGTTATCTCGCGCAGCTCGCCGATCTTGATCTCTAGGTCATCGGGGCCGGTCCAGTCGGGGTGACGGCAGGAGCTGCGCTGATCGATCCCTTTCGGCAGGTCGCGCATCTGCGCGACGCGATCGGAGATCTTCTGGCCAAGCAACATTCCCCCGCCACCGGGCTTGGCGCCCTGCCCGATCACGACTTCGATCGCGTCGGCGCGGCGCAGGTCGTCGGGGTTCATCCCATAGCGCGATGGCAGCAGTTGGTAGACAAGCTTCTCGGAGTGGCCGCGCTCCTCCTCGGTCATCCCCCCGTCGCCGGTCGTTGTGCTGGTCCCAACGGCGGTCGCGCCACGTCCAAGCGCCTCCTTGGCCTGCGCGGAGAGTGCACCGAAGCTCATACCGGCGATCGTGATTGGGATCTCCAGCTCGATCGGGTTCTTGGCGAAGCGCGTGCCGAGCGTTACTGCCGTGTTGCAGCGCTCGCGGTAACCCTCGAGCGGGTAGCGTGAGACGCTGGCGCCGAGCAGCAAGAGGTCGTCGAAGTGCGGCACCTTGCGCTTGGCGCCAAAGCCGCGAATGTCGTAGATCCCTTCGCGCGCTTTGCGCTGGATTTCATGAATAACGTTGCGGTCGAAGAGCGCCGATTCGCGCATTCCGATGCTCTCTGTTCGTTCGTCGGTCATTAGTAGGCGTCGGCGTTGTCGATGTTGAAGTTGTAGAGCTTGCGGGCCGATCCGTAGCGCCTGAAATCTGCCGCGTTGGCGTCGACGTCGGCCTCGGCCAACAGCCCTGTCAGCTCCGCGGTGTGAAACTCCCCTAGCTCCTTCTCAATGCAGTCGGCGCCGAGCTCGGCGACACTGCCGCGGACGTAGATGTGGGTTTCGTAGATCGAATCGCCTAGCGCCTCGCCGGCGTCGCCGCAGACGACGAGCGCACCTTTCTGGGCCATGAAGCCACTGAGGTGACCGACGTTTCCTTCGACCACGATGTTGACTCCCTTCATCGAGATGCCGCAGCGCGCGGCAGCGTTGCCACGCACGACGACCAGGCCGCCGCGGCCGGTCGCGGCGGCCGACTGGCTGGCGTCGCCGTCAACGGTCACCGTCCCCGACATGATGTTCTCGGCAAGGCCAACGCCGGCGTTGCCATGAATCCGCACCGTCGCCTCCTTGTTCATGCCGACGCAGTAGTAGCCGACGTGGCCGTCGATCTCGAGCTCCAGCGGCGCGTTGATACCGGCGCCGATCGCGTGGAGCCCATTGGGGTGGGTGATCCGCCAGCTCTGCGGGCCGCCGTCGGCGGCGTCGTGGAGTCGCTGGTTGAGCTCACGAACCGTGCTCCGCGAAAGATCAACCTGCTCGACTGTCTGCTCGGCGGCTGCCATCAGACCTTCTCCTTCTCCCAGATGTAGACCTGACCGGGGTCGGGCTCCCAGACGCGCGCATCCTCGGCCCCGGGCAGCACAGCGATCGCGCGGTATTCAGAGGCCATCGCGACCCATTCATCGCTCTCACTCATCACCGCCGGCTTGCAGGCGATCGGGTCGCGCAGGACGGCGAAACCGTCCGCGGTTCCTACCGCGAAGGTAAAGAATCCATCGAGATCATCGAGCGCTGATTCCAGCGCTTCGGTCAGCGATGAACCTTCGCGCATCTTCCAAGTCAGATAGGCCGCTGCGACCTCAGAGTCATTGTCGGTTTGGATCGTGATCCCTTCGCGGCGCAGCTCCTCGCGCAAGCGATTGTGGTTGCAGAGCGACCCGTTGTGGACAAGGCAGAGATCGAGCCCAGTCGAGAAAGGATGCGAGTGTTCGGTCGTAACGATGCTCTCCGTCGCCATTCTCGTGTGGCCTAGGGCGTGCGTTGCGCTCAGCTCACGCAGGCCGAAGCGCTCAACGAACTCGCGTGGATCGCCCTTCTCTTTGTAGATCTCGATCGCTTGGCCCGCGCTCATGACGCGCAATTCAGGGTGGTTGTCAAGCACCCAGCGACCGGCGTCATCGGCATCGGTCTGGGCGACGATCACTGCATGGCTGGCGCGAACTTCGGGCCCGTTGCTACCGCCGAAGGCCGCTGAAAGCTCGCCAGCGATCAAATCCCAGTCGTACTGTGGTTCAGGCGAGAACAACGTCAGCTTGCTCGAGCCGGTCGGAGCAGGGTTGCGGTAGAAGGCGACGCCGGCGCTATCCGGGCCGCGGTCGGCCATCTGAATCAGCATCTCTGACAGGTGGTCGCCGAGACGCTGTTCGAACGATGCTGACTTACTGAAGAGTCCAGCGATTCCGCACATAGCTAGAGCTTAGTGGACGAAACCAACATAACCCGCGTCCGGTCTAGCCATAAAGGAGCACTCCGAGTGTCCACTTCGTACATATAGGTGCGGCGTCGTGACTAGAACAGCTGGAGGTAACGGTCAAGCTCGTACTTCGAGATCTGCTCGTGGAATGTGGTCCACTCGACCCGCTTGCGCTCGATGAAATAGTCGATGTAGTCGCGACCATCGTGCGCTCCGAAGGCCTTGCGCATAACGTCGTTCTGCTCCAGCTCGCGAGTTGCGTCGAGTAGGTTCGCCGGCAGCGTCTTGATCCCCATCTGCTCGCGCTCGGCGGCACTGGTCTTGAACATGTTCTCGCTCGTTGGGTCGCCTGGATCGAGCCCACGCTCAATCCCATCGAGCCCGGCAGCCAAAACAGCGGTCGCCGCGAGGTAGGGGTTGCAGGAGCCGTCGACGGTGCGATCCTCGATCCGCCCCTCGTCGGGAATCCGCAGCATCATCGAGCGGTTGTTGTAGCCGTATGTGACGTAGGCCGGCGCCCAAGTCGAGCCGCTGGTCGGCTCGCCGACAACGAGGCGCTTGTAGGAGTTAACGGTCGGGGCCGTGATCGCAATGTAGGCGGTGGCGTTTGCCGTCAAGCCGCCGAGGAAGTTGTAACCGAGTTCGGAGAGGCCGAGGCCGCGCGGATCGTCTGCCGGATCGCAATGGAAGACGTTCTGATCGCCTTTCCACAGACTCATGTGGAAGTGGCATCCGTTGCCGGTCAGGTGGCCGAACGGCTTTGGCATAAAGGTCGCCGTCAAGCCGCGCTCCTGCGCCATCGCTTCGACCATGTAGCGGAAAAAGATTGCGCGGTCGCAGGTCGTTAGCGCCTCGGCGTACTCCCAATTCTGCTCGAACTGGCCGTTTGCGTCCTCGTGGTCGGTCGCATAGTTGTCCCAGCCGAGCGCCGTGATGTTGTCGGCGACCTCGGTTACGAACGGCAGGTTGCGCGTCAATGCGCGCATGTCGTAACAGGGCTGCTCAAGATCGTCTAGTGGGTCGGCCAACTCAATGCCGCCGTCCTCGGTCCGACGGAGCAGGAAGTACTCCAATTCGGCCCCAATCCGCAGCTCGTAGCCAAGCTCGGCGGCACGCGCGATCTGGTTCTGAAGAATCGTCCGCGGGCAAAACGGCCAAGCCTCGCCCTCGACCGTGACGTTGCAAGCAAAACGCGCGATGTTTGGGAGCCACGGCAGGCGTGTGAAGGTCGAAACGTCAGGCATCGCGATCATGTCAGGGCTGTCTGGTGTCTGCCCAATGTCACCTGCGGCGAAGCCAGCGAAACCGGCGCCGTCGGTGAACAGACCCTCAAGGTGATGGGCCGGCACAAGTTTCGCGCTCGGCTTCCCGTGCATGTCAACGAACTGCGCGAAGAGGAACTCGATCCCCTCATCGGCGACAATCTTGCGGACTGCATCTTCGTCTAGAGGCCTCTTAGCTCCCATCGATTCTCCCTTTCATGAGCCCTCCGGCTCTCTCCTTGCTGGCGTGGCTCGCGGCAGTGTACAGGTTACGGACATCTTGCGCCTGTCACGCTCGGGCAGAGGTCTTCTGGGTCAAACGCTCGCGAGCGCCTCGGGTCGTTGGTTACTCCCACCGCTCGAATGGAACGGTGATCCTTGCGCTGGAACCTTGGCTCTCAGGGACTGGCCTGAGGTCCGCTCTCTGCGGGACTCGGCGAGAGCCCCTCTTCTTTGACGTTCTTCTCACGGATGACCTCGGCGACAGCGCCGCTGTTAGCGTTGATCTTGACGACGGCAAGGTTCGTGTAGACCAGACCACCAGGCGCCGGCTCTGCAAGCGAAACGGCCCAATATGACGAGGCGCCGAAGCCTGCGCGCACAAAGCGAATTTGCGTTCGCGTCGCATCGAAGTCAATCTGCTTGCGAGCCGTGGCAATCGCCTGCGTCTGGGTGATTCGAACCTGAGCCTGCTGACAGCCCCTGGAGACAGCGTAGGTGACCGCGATCAAAACTAGGATTGCGACGACCGGCTTCCAGCCGATCCGCCGCGGAAGTGGTCCTGGGCGAACAGCATGGCGAAACCTTGACGACGTCGTTCGCTCCACGCCGCTTACTCGAGTCTTGATCTGTCGGCTAGATCTGAGGGCGGAAGGTGTCGCCCCAGTCGGTGCCGAGAACGATCGCTAGCACGATGCCAGCGCAGATAATTGAGATCGAAATAACCGCGACCTCAAAGCCTTTGACATGAGTTTCGTCGGGTGGGAACTCAATCTGCTTGCCACGTTCAGACATATCTAGTCTCCTTCTAGTTCAGATCTGGGGTTACAGGGGATTCGGGTGTCTGGGCGGCCCCGCTACCACCACCGAGGCGGACAACGTGCGACTCTAGACGATTGCGCTCAACGACTACCCAAGCGATCAGCGTTATAACCATGAAGGCCATTCCTAACGCCGTCAGCACGTAGTACGCAGTCGACGCACCGGCGCCTTCTGCGCCATAAGTCGAGCCCGGCCCAAAGGTCATGATGCCGGCGCACTTCTCATACGCCGCCTGGACAATGAAATCGGCTGTATCGGCGGCGTCCGGAGCCGAGTTGGCAACGTCCTGAATGCACTTCGGGGCACTATCGATAAGCAGAGCCATCTCAATCCTCCCGCTCGCGGACTACATCACCAGTCTGCTGGCGACGGTCCTTCTGAATTATCCAGTGGCTAAGACCGCCGACCACAAGCAGCATCAACCCAATAGCGACGACTAGTTGCGCCATTGCCTCAGACCCCCGCCTTGATCCGCCGGTAGGCGTCTTCTAGAACTGGGCCCGCCGGGACGACCGTTCCATCCGGCTCGACTATCGCCTCGTCAACCGCCCCAAACTCGGGGAAGAAGTCGGCCTCGTACTCGGCACGGTCGAGACCCTCGATTTCGACCTCCGGCGGAACCCTCAGCAGGTTCATCTTCTTGAGGATCCAAGAACCGCACCAGCCGGTGAGGAAGCCGAGCGGCAGGAACGTAGCCATCCCGATCAGCTGCCCTCCGATTGATGATTCAACGTTGTTAATTCCGGTCGGATAGCCGGCGGCAAAGACGCCCACCCACAGCAATCCCAAGAAGCCCGAAACTCCGTGAACCGCCACCGCCCCGACAGCGTCGTCGACGCGCATCTTCTTTTCGATGAAGCCAGCGGCGTAGTACGCAAGAACCGCGGTCAGCGCCGATAGCAGGTATGCCAGCGACGGGGCGTAAACATCGGCTCCAGCCGACACACCAATGACGCCAGCTAGCCCTCCGGAGATCGTCCAAAACGGGTCGCCCTTGGAGACAAAATACCCGCCCGTGAATCCGCCTGCGAATCCGACCGTGATCACCATTGTGATCGCGCCAAGCGTCGTCGGACTGAGGTAGATATTCGCCCAGCCCGGGAATGCAGTTGACGAGATCACTAGGCAGGCCCCGTAGAAGGCGTAGAAGCCGGTGAAGATCAGCATCAAGCCGAGCGCCGTTATGTGAAGATTGTGGGGCCTAAACGTTCGCGCCTTACCCTTCACATACCGCCCTATTCGTGGCCCCATGTTGAACAGCACGCCGAGCGTGAACGCGCCGGCGACGCCGTGCACAACGCCGGAAGCGATTGAGTCGTGGAAGCCGAAGCGCATTGTCAGCCAGCCACCGGCGCTCCATCCCCAAGCGGCGTCCAAGATCCAAACGCCTGAACCGAGTAGGACAGCGAGAAGTAGGTAGGCGCTAAGGCGGGCGCGTTCAATCACTGCCCCCGACATGATCGACGCCGTCGTCCATGAGAACAGTAGGAAGGCGAGGAAGAAGATCAGGTTGATGTTGTTGGTGATGTTCGGACCAAACGCTTCGCCCCAAGGAATCCCGCCTTGGCAGGCGAGCGCAGTGAAGTCGGATGAGTTCGGCCCGATCGGAAGCCCCGTCTGGTTGCAGTTGTAGATCCACCAACCGAAGAAGTAGAAGCTTGGCGTTACGACGGCGATCGTCAGGATGTTCTTCATCGCCGTGGTCATCACGTTCTTGCGCCTAGCGACGCCGGCCTCGTAGCTCATGAATCCAGCATGGATAAGCCACATCAGCACGACAGTGAAGAAGTAGAACTGCTCGCCGATCACGAGCGCGTCCTGAGTCTGGCCGACTACGACCTCCTCAATCGTTGGCCCCGCAGCAGCCAGTAGTCCGTGCACGTTTCCTCCCCGATAGTGAAGCAGAGCAACAGTTGCTTACCGCGCGAGTCTCCCACTCCGAGATCACGCCGCGCTAGGTACGCAATGACTATCGAATAGTGCATCTATATGTGCAGTTTGCACATTTAGGCGCTCGCTGCCATCATTTCGGCCATGCCATCCCGAGCGTCAGCGCAAGCAGCGTCGCTCAGCTCAGCATCGACCGCCGAGTTGACCGACCAGCTCGATCGAGTCAACGCTGAGAACGCCAACCTAGGAGCCGTGATCCGAACCCTTGGAGCCTCGCTGGACCTCGAACGGGTCCTCGCCGGGGTGGTGACTCTGCTCAGCGACGCGACGAGCTGTCACGGTTGCTTCGTCTATTCGCTCGAAGCAGAGCAGCTAGTGCTTCGCGCCGCATCGCCGCAGTACAGAGCTCTAGTAGACGAGCTGAGCTTCGGTATCGATGAAGGGCTGGTCGGATGGGTGGCGCGGACCGGCGAAGCCGAGTTCATTCGCGAGGCAGCGATGGACGACCCGCGAATGAAAGTGATCCCCGAGCTCGAAGAACAGCGCTATCAATCGCTCGTCGCGGCGCCAATAATCGGGCGCGACCGGTCCGTCATCGGAGTGATGTCGCTGCATACGATCGCGCCGCGTGAATTCGAGCCCGAAGTGCTTGATTTCTTGGTCTCGAGCGGTGTTCTGATCGGCGGCGCGATCGAGAATGCACGCACCCATACCGAGACCCAACGCCACGTGCGCAGGCTGACGACGCTGGCAGAAGTTAGTGCGTCGATTGCTGCCTGCGGCAACGAACCGAGCTTGTGCGACGTCACCGTAGGCGCTGTCCGAGATCTGTTCGAGGTCGCCAGCTGCCAGATCTACCTGGCACCCGGGAGCGACGTTGATGATCGTTCAGAGATGAGGCTCGCCGCCTGCGAACTCAGCGCCGACGAGGAGCAGCCGGCCGACGCGGTGGCGATCGCAATTGACGGCGACACGCGGCTGCGAACCGTCTCGGTTGCTAAAGGACGTTCAACGAAAGTCACGGTGCCGCTCTGCGCTAGCGACGAGCAGATCGGCCTGCTGGTCGCTACAGACCGTTCGATTGCGTTCTGGCAGGAAGAGGAACGTGAGCTGCTCCGCGCACTAGCAAACCTCGTCTCGATTGCGCTGGAACGGATAGCGCTGATCGAGCGGCTCGCGTCACAAGGCAGCTTCGGTGAGCTGATCGAAGCGTTTCGACGTAGCGACAGCTCGGTTGCGATCACTACCGCGTCGGCGCTTGGGGTCGACCTTCGCCAGCCACACGTGCTGCTCGTGGCGAGGCTCCCTGCAGTCACGTCCGGTCGAGCTCACCCAAGCGTCGAACCACGGTCGCCTTCGATGCGAAGCCTGCCGCGCCTCTCTGAGCTGCGGGCCGACCTGGCGCTGATCGCGCCGGATGGGTTAGGTGAAACGAGCGGTTCTGTGCTGACGCTTCTAATACCGCTTACGAGCAGCTCCGACGGCACGGCCCTAGTTCGTTCCTTGGAGCCGCTTGCGTTGCGACACCAAGTGGCGATCGGACTCGGACCGGTCTCCGAAGGCCTCGAAGATTGTGCAGCGAACCTCGACGCGGCTGAGTCCGCAGCTAAAGCCGCCGCCTACCTCCACCGCGCTGGCGGGGTCGTGCCCAACGAAATGCTCGGTGCGTACCGCTTACTCGTCAAGCTAGACCTCGAAACGGTCGTCGAAGACGAGCGCTACCGCGCGGTCGCGAGAGTTGCCGATTACGATCTGAAGCATCATCGGCGCAGCGAACTGGTGCTGACGTTGGAGCAGTATCTCGCTGAAGGACGGCGAATCACCGCCAGCGCACGTGCGCTGTACGTCCATCCCAACACGCTTCGCCAGCGACTCGCTCGCATTGAGGCATTGAGCGGCCTGACGTTGGCAAGTGAGGATCCGCTCGCACTCAGTCTGGCCGTCAAGCTAGTGCGCCTCAACAGCGGCCTCCTGCGCAGCTCAGCTGCCCTTCCCGGTTGAATCGCCACCTCTGGCTCGACGGTAGGTGTAGACGCGCAAGATGATCAGGCCAACGAAGTTCAGCAGAGCCACGAACAGAACCCACCAGACCTGCTGGAGCAGAGGCATGTCCTTCTGTCCGCGAACCTCGATGATCGCCAACCAGACGATCACCGCTAGCACCACGATCAGCAAGGTTGGAGCCTGCTGGAAGATCACGAAGAAGAGCACGGCTCGCAATCCTACCGACTGCCTCCAAAGCGGCGACTGCTAGCTGGCATACTGCGCGACACCGATGGGTCGACTGGATAAAAAGCCTAGGCCGTGACCGCAGAGGTAATCCTCACGCTCGGGTTGCTGCTCGCTGCCGGCCTGCTCGCTCGCTTGGTCGCCACGCTCCTGCGCGTGCCGGAGATGCTGATCCTAGTCGCGGTCGGCGCTGCGATCGGACCGTCGCTGGGCAATCTGGTTGACGTTCCGCTCGATTCGCTCGGCGCTCAGCTGACTTTTACGCTGGGCGTTTCAGCGATTCTGTTCTACGGGGGGCTCAACCTCTCGCTCAAGGTCTTACGTTCGGTAGCGACGAGCCTGGCGCTGCTATCGGTCGTCGGCATCTTGCTTACAGCTGCCGTTGTCGCAGTCCCGGCTCACTACGCGCTCGAGATGGGGTGGACCGAGGCTCTGCTGCTCGGCGCCGTGCTCTCGCCCACCGACCCCGCAATCCTCGTCGGCTTGTTCAGCGGCTCAGGACTACGTCCGAAGGTCGGCCACACGCTGATCGCTGAGTCGGGATTCAACGACCCCGTCGGCGCGGTGCTTGCCCTCGCGCTGGCTGGCGCTGTGGTTTCATCCTCCGGGGCCGGTGTCGGTCCCTCTCTGGCCGCCGATTTCGTGGTTGCCATGTTGATCAGCGTCGGCATCGGTCTCGTTGCTGGCATCCTTCTGGCGGCGACGATTTCAAGCCATCGCGCTGGCATCTGGAGCGAATCCTCGGCGATAGCGATGGCGATGGTCGTGACGATCGGTTATTTCTCGCTTGATTCCACGGATGGCAGCGGCTACCTGGGCGCATTCGTGGCTGGGATCATTGTCGGCAACATGAGACTTCTGAAGCTGAGTATGCACAGCGTTCATGAACGCGAGCTGAAAGATTTCGCGCGCCATGTCGCTGAGATAGTGACGCTCTTGGTCTTTTTGATCCTTGGCATCAATCTCCCTTTCTCAGCGATTGCCGAGTACTGGCTGCCCGCGCTCGCGACGATTCTCGTGCTGATGCTGATCGCCCGGCCGTTGGTCGTGATCGTCTGCGCGCTTCCCGACCGGCGCGCACGGTGGCAACGTTCGGAGCTCACGTTCATGAGTTGGAGTCGCGAAACCGGCGTCGTGCCGGCTGCCCTAGTTGGCGTGCTCGCTGGCCTCGGAGTTCCTGACATCGAGATCTACGGAGCCGTGGTAGCGCTCGCGATCATCGTTACGCTGGCGATTCAGGCGATGCCGGCACCGTGGCTTGCTCGGCGACTTGGCCTTCTGGACAGCCCTCAGTCGGGCGAGACCGAGGCCGCTAACTGAACGCTTCCTCGCAACGTCGGCTAACAACCTGAGTCGGCCGCTTGCATTTACTGTACCTATTTGTCTAGTATACGCAGCGACGGAGATCAGCAACCGATTGCGAGTGGAATGTCGTTCCTGTTGAACTGCCCCATCTGCGGTACCCGTGAAGTGACCGACTTTGCCTTCGGCGGAGAGATTGTTGTGCGCCCCCAGAGCCGCCCCGGTGAGCGTGAACTGAACGCCTACAACTACTTCCGTGCCAACACCGACGGCGTTCAGCGCGAATGGTGGTGGCACCGCGCCGGCTGCCGGACCTGGTTCCAGGCCGAGCGCAACACCTCAACAAACGAAGTCCTCTGGACCGCCGTTCCGGAGATCACCGACGCCACGCAGGCACCGGTATCCCCTGTCGCCGAGGCTCGCGCCGCCGGCGGCGAGGAGCTGCGCTAAATGAGCCGCCTCGATCCACAACCCGCCGAGCGAATCGACCGCTCGAAGAAGCTCAAGTTCAAGTTCGACGGCAAGACTGTCAGCGGTTTCGAAGGCGACACGATCGCTTCGGCGCTCTACGCACAGGGCCAGCGGATCTTCTCCCGCTCGTTCAAGTACCACCGCCCGCGTGGCATCGTCAGCGCCTCCGGCTGGACCGCCAACAGCTTGGTTCAAGACGGCGAGTGGCCCGGCATTCGTGCCACCACCGAGCGCGCTCAAGAGGGGACGGAGATCAAGCACATGAACGCTTGGCCGTCACTGAACTTCGACGTGATGCGCGCCTCTGACATCTTCGGCGGGCCATTCATGCCGGCTGGCTTCTACTACAAGACCTTCATCTGGCCGCGCAGCGCTTGGCCACTCTACGAGAAGGTGCTCCGCAACGCCGCAGGTCTTGGCGTGCTGAAGAAGAGCCAGGCGCACCGCGAGTGGCGTACCGACTACCGTCGCCGCCACTGCGACGTGCTCGTGATCGGCGGCGGGATCGCCGGCCTCAGCGCTGCGATCGCGGCCGCGCGCGAAGGCGCCGACGTGGTTCTCGTCGATGAAGACATCGAGCCGGGCGGCCAGCTGCTCTGGCAAGGCAAGCACGAACAGGCGCGGGCGTTGGCCGACGAGGCGAAAGCTGCGGGCGTTGAGATCATGAGCTCCGCTCCTGCGCTCGGTTACTTCGACGGCATGGTGCCGGTATGGCAGGGCAGCACGCTGCACCAGATTCGCGCCCAGCGCCACGTAGCGGCAACCGGCTCGATTGAGCAGCCATTGGTTTTCCCTAACAACGACCTACCGGGCGTGATGCTTTCAACCGGCGCGCTCAAACTGGCGGCGCTCTACGCGCTCAAGCCCGGCGACGACGCCGTCGTCGCGACAACCGGTGATCGCGGCCTCGAGGCTGCGCTTGCGCTGCATGCCGTCGGCGTGAACGTCGTCGCTGTGGCCGACCTGATGGTGAACCGCTCGAACGAGCTGACTGCGGCGATCGAGAGCGCGGGGATCCAGCTGTTGCGCGGCATGACGGTCGTCGAAGCGACCGGAAACAAGCACATCAAAGGCTGCACGCTCGCCGAGATTGACGCCAAGGGCGTCGCCAAGGCCGGTACTGAAGAGCGCTTTGACTGCGATCTCCTAGTCGTCTCCGGCGGCACCGTCCCGGCCTCGTCGCTGATGCTCCAGGCTGGCGCGAAGGCTAAGTTCAACTCTCAGACCAACTGCTTCCTGCCGGAAGATCCACCGCCCGGAATTCACCCTGCAGGCGCCGTCGCCGGCAAAGAAGAGCTCGATGCGGCCGCGCTGAGCGGCACGCTGGCGGGAGCACGCGCAGCGCAGGAATGCGAGTTCGGCGACGGGTCGGCTGCCAGCGCTGCGGCGGCGGCGCTCGATGCCCTGCCCGCCCCCTCCCCGTCCGCCCCCTCCCCCGCCTACCAACGGACCGCGGGCTCGAAGGGGAAGGCCTTCCTCGACCTCGACGAAGACGTAACGACCAAGGACATGAAGTACGCAATCGAGGAGGGCTACGACTCGATTGAACTCAGCAAGCGCTACACGACGGTCACGATGGGCCCTTCGCAGGGTCGGGTCTCGCAGCTGCCGAGCGTCAGAATGGTCGCCGAGCAGACAGGCCTCAGCATCGACGAGACTGGGATCACGACCGCCCGCCCGCCGTGGTCGAGCGTGCCGCTTGGCGCCTGGGCTGGACGCCCGTTCACGCCGGCCAAGCGCTCGGCGATTCACGCCCGTCAGCGCGAGCTGAACGCGCACGTCAAGTGGGCCGGCGATTGGCGACGCGCATACGACTACGGCGACGTGAGGGCCGAAGCCGCAGCGGTTCACAACGCCGTCGGCATGATCGACGTCTCAACGCTCGGCAAGATGATCGTCGGTGGCCCTGAGGCCGGCCAGTTCCTGGACCGGATGTACACCAATCGCCTCAGCGATCTGAAGGTAGGCCGTATCCGGTACGGCGTGCTCGGCAACGACGCCGGCCGCATCACCGACGACGGAACGGTCTGCCGCGTCTCCGAAGAGAGCTTCCTCGTGACGACGACCTCCTCCGGCGCCGACGCCGTTGAGCGCTGGTTCACCTGGTGGCTGGCGGCCTGGGAGATGGACGTTCACGTGACCGACGTGACTCAAGGCCTCTGCGCGATCAACGTCGCCGGCCCGAAGGCACGCGACCTACTCGGCAAGCTGACCGACGCCGAGCTCAGCAACGAAGGCTTCGGCTACCTCGATGGCCATCAGATCCAGATCGCAGGAGTTCAATGCCTGGCAATGCGGATCGGCTTCGTCGGCGAACTCGGCTACGAGATCCACTACCCGGCGGCCTGCGGCCAGTACCTCTGGGACCAGATCTTGGAAGCCGGCGCCGAGTACGGGATCAAGCCGTTTGGCCTTGAGCCGCAACGGATCCTCCGCCTCGAGAAGGCACACATCATCGTCGGTCAGGACACCGACTCCGAGTCGAACGCCTACGAAAGCCAGATGGGTTGGATCGTCAAGCTCGACAAGGAAGAGGACTTCATGGGCAAGTGGGCCTTGGAGCGCGCCAACGAGCGCGGCATGGTCAACACCCTGGTTGGCTTCAAGATCGACGGCGACGATGTGCCGATCGAGGGCTCCGCGATCGTCATTGACGGCCAGCCCGCAGGGCGCGTCACCTCGGCCCGCTACTCAGAGCTGCTCGGCCAGTCAATCGGGCTCGCCTGGGTTCCAGCCGACCACGGCCAGGACGGTGGCTCGCTGCAGATCAAGTACGGCGCTAAGAGCCAAACGGCGACGATCGTCCACGGCGCCTTTTACGACCCCGACCAGGAGCGCCTTCGTTCATGAGCCTTGAATTCCTATCCGCTGACCGCGCCCAGCCGCAGGGAGCGTTCACGCCGCTGCTGCAAAGCAACATCGAAGCCGAACTCGTTGCGGCCGGTGCTCAGATCGAAGAGCGCGACGGCTGGCGTGTCGCCGCGAGCTTTGGCGACACGATCGCCGAGAAGAGGGCCTGCGCCGAGAGCGTCGGCGTCGCAGAGCTCTCGAGCCTCGGTATCACCGAGCTGCTCGCGGCCCCGGCCGTGATCGAAGCAATCACAACCGAGGTCGCCGGAACCGCCGCGAAGCTTGGAATTGCGGTCTTCGCAGCAGACGCTTGGTGGTGCACGGTCAAGCCCGATCGCGTACTGGCGATCACGTCACCAGCCGACACGGCAGCGCTGCGCGAGCGGCTGCAGGCCGCTGCGGCCAGCCGCAGCGAGCTCGTCTCGGTGACCGACCTGACGAGCACGCTAACTAGCTTCAGCGTCAGCGGACCGCTGGCTCGGGACACCTTCGCCCGGATCACGGCGCTCGACCTGCGTGCGCGGGAGTTCCCGCTCCACGGCTTCCTGCCCGGCTCTATCGGCCGCGTGCCGGGGTTGCTGTTGCGCCAGGGGGCGGACAGCTTCCTCCATCTCTTCGGCGCCGCGAGCGCCCAGTACATGTGGGAGTCAGTGATCGACGCCGCCGCAGAGCTAGGCGGACGGGCGGTCGGAATCGATGCGCTTGGGCCTTTGGGCGGCGCGGTGGAGGGAGCGACCAATGCGTGACATTTTTCGCCAGAGCAAGATGTGGCACACGCCTTCGAAACTGAAGGACAACTACGAGGTCGTGATCATCGGCGGCGGCTCGCACGGGCTCGCGACGGCCTACTACCTGACCAAGCACCACGGCATCAAGGAGATCTGCATCCTCGAGAAGAACTACATCGGCGCCGGCGCGTCGGGCCGCAACACGACGATTCTGCGTTCCAACTACAAGACTCCCGAAGGGGCGCGCTTCTACGACGCCTCGGTGAAGCTGTATGAAAACCTCTCCAAGGACCTGCAGTTCAACCTGATGTTCTCGCAGCAGGGCCACCTGACGCTCGGCCACACCGACCGCGCAATGTTCGTGATGCACGAGCGCGCCGAAGTAAACCGACTCGTCGGAATCAACACCTCTGTAGTTGACGCCGACGAGGTTCAGCGGATGGTGCCGGCGATGCAGGTAACCGACGACGCCGAGTACCCGATCATGGGAGCGCTCTACCACCCACCAGGCGGGATCATCCGTCACGACGCCGTCGTCTGGGGCTACGCCCGCGGCGCCGACCGCGGTGGCGCTGAGATCCACCCCAACAGCGAGGTAACCGCGATTCACAAGGACGGCGACCGCGTTACCGGCGTCACCGTAAACGGCAACCAGCGCGTCAACGGCGGCACGGTCCTCTCCGCGACCGCTGGCTGGTCGTCGATCCTCTCCGAGATGGCCGGTTTTGAACTGCCGATCACAACCCACATTCTGCAGGCGTTCGTTACCGAGCCGCTCAAGCCGATCCTCGACAAGGTGATCGTCTCCTCGCAGATGCACGTTTACATCTCGCAGACAGACCGCGGCGAGTTCCTGATCGGCTCTGAGATTGAACCGTGGACCACCTACCGGATGAACGGCACGCTCAACTTCCTGCAGGAGTCCACGCGCCACGCCCTGGAGCTGTTCCCGCAGCTGGAGCGTGCGCGAATGCTGCGCAGCTGGGCTGGGCTCTGCGACCTTAGTCCGGACTACTCGCCGATCCTTGGCAAGACCGAGGTTGACGGCTTCCTAGTCTCAACCGGCTGGGGCACCTACGGATTCAAGGCAGCACCGATCGTCGGCGTCACGTTGGCTGAGCTGATCGCGACCGGCAAGACGCCGGAGCTGATCAAGCCGTTTGAAGTAGAACGCTTCTACACCGACGAGCTGGTCTCTGAGCTCGGCGCAGCGGCCGTCTCGCACTAGCGCCAAGGTTGAAGCGGTTGTCTAAAACACAAGCACAGGAGTAGTCATGAAGAGCAGTCTTGAGATCGCCCAGGAGGCAGAGCTAATCCCGATCGACGAGGTCGGTGCAACGCTCGGTCTTGAAGCTGACGAAGTCGAACCGTACGGCCGCTTCAAAGGCAAGGTCGAGCTCTCAGTTCTCGAGCGCCTGAAGGACCGCCCTGACGGCAAGCTGATCTGCGTTGCCGGGATGACGCCGACGAAGGCCGGCGAAGGCAAAACGACTACCGCTGTTTCGCTAACCCAAGGAATGGGCAAAATCGGCAAGAAGCCGGTGCTCTGCCTGCGCGAACCATCGCTCGGGCCGGTCTTCGGCATCAAAGGTGGCGCCGCCGGTGGCGGCTACGCCCAGATCGTCCCGATGGAGGATCTGAACCTCCACTTTACCGGCGACATCCACGCCGTCGGCGCCGCCAATAACCTGCTCGCGGCACTGCTCGACGCATCAATCCTTCACGGAAACCCGCACAGCATCGACGCACTGCGGATCAACTGGAAGCGCGCACTCGACATGAACGACCGCGCCTTGCGTGAGGTCGCGATCGGCCTCGGCGGCCGCGCCAACGGCTATCCCCGTGAAACCGGCTTCGACATCACCGCGGCGTCAGAAGTGATGGCAATCCTGGCCGTCGCCAGCGACCTTCAAGACCTCCGCAAACGGCTCGGTGAAATCACCGCCGCCTACCAGTTCGACGGCGTCACTGCGGTCACAGGCGAAGACCTCCAGGCAGCCGGCGCGATGACCGTGCTGCTGAAGGACGCGCTGAAGCCGAACCTGATCCAAACGCTCGAGGGCCAAGCGGCGCTGATGCATGCTGGCCCGTTCGCCAACATCGCCCACGGCAATAACTCGGTGATCGCCGATCGCATTGCGCTCAAGCTTGGTGACTACGTCCTAACCGAATCCGGCTTCGGCTCCGACATGGGGATGGAGAAGTTCATGGACATCGTCTGCCGCGCCGGCGAGCTTCGACCCGACGCGGTGGTGCTCGTGTGCACCGTGCGCGCGATCAAACACCACGGCGGAATGGATCAAGAGAGCGACTCGCCGGAAGTCAATCGCAAGGCGATAGAGGACGGGATGTCGAATGTCTACCACCACCTCAGCCTCGTCAAAGAGTTTGGTCTCCCCTGCGTCGTCGCGGTAAACCGTCGCCCCGGCGACAGCGACGAAGAGGTTGAGATGGTTCGCTCGCTAGCGCTTGCAGGCGGTGCCTTTGCGGCCGAACTCAATGAGGCGTTCGAGAAGGGCGGCGACGGAGCTGCGAAGCTCGCTGAGGCAGTTGTCGCTGCCGCCGACCAGCCGTCCGACTTCCAGTTCCTCTACCCCGAGGACGCAACGATTAAAGAGAAGATCCACGCGATCGCGACCAAGGCCTACGGTGCTGATGACGTCGTCTACTACCTGGACGCCGAGCGCAAGATTGAGCAGTTCACCGCCGCCGGGCTCGACAAGCTGCCAATCTGCATGGCGAAGACGCCGCTCTCGCTCAGCCACGACCCAACTCAGCTTGGCGCGCCGAAAGGCTTCACGCTGCCGGTTCGCGACATGCGCGCCTACACCGGCGCTGGCTGGCTCGTGCCGCTCTGCGGCGACATCATGCAGATGCCTGGGCTCGGCAAGACTCCGGCCGCATTCGAGATCGATATTGACGCCGATGGCAACACGATCGGACTGTTCTAATCGGGCTCGCAGCGATGACCGCGGGCGCCGCCGGTAAGCTGACGGGCGTGGCCGCAGACCGAGTCTCTCTTGACCGCTTAGTCGGAGTGGCAACAGCCACCTGATGGCGACTTCGCCGCCAAGAACTGCCCCACGAGTTTCGGTCGTCGACAGCGCCGAGATCTCGCTGCGCGAGTGGCTTGGGCCTGGCAACCATCGCCCCGGCGACCGGCTACCCCCAGAGCAGGAGATCGCAGCGATGCTGGGGATCTCACGCGGCACGCTGCGCTTGGCGCTCGAACGGCTCGCCGCCAATGGCGAGATCGTCCGTCGCCAAGGCTCCGGCACCTACGTCGGCCGCGTCGCCGTACCGTCGGCATTCAGCGAGGGCCTCGAGATCCTTGAGTCCTACGCGTCACTTGCGCGTCGCCAAGGCCACAGCGTTGAGGGTCGCGACGTATCGATCGCACAACGACGCGCGCCAGGGTATGTCGCCGAGGCACTAAACCTGCGCAAGAACACCGACGCGCTCTGCATTGAGCGAACACTGCTGGTCGACGAAGCGCCCGCCGCGCACATGCGCGACTGGATTCACCCGTCGGTGCCACTGCCTTCGATCGAAAAGCTTCAGAAGGCGATTGAAGGCGGCCAGATGATGCTTGACATCGTGATCGACGCTGGCGTTCCTGTCGCCTTCGCGCGCACCGGCATCCGCCCTCGATTGCTAGAGCAAGATGATGACGTCGGCCGCGCGCTCGGTGTGAGCCGAACAACCGGAGCGCTGGAGATCACGGAGACAATTCACGTCGGCGACGGCGACGCGGTTCAATACTCGATTGACATCTTCCCGCCAGGCGCAATCGACCTCCACGTGCTGCGCGGCGTCAGCGAACGCGAGCTGCTCCCCGTCAACGGTCGCGGCCCTGCATAACGCTAGCCGTGGCTGACGCCAAGCTGATCCTCTGCGACGTCGGCCCCCGCGACGGGCTGCAGAACGCGGCGCCAATCCTCAGCCCCGAGCTTCGCGCCGACTACGTAAACCGACTCGCAGCCACAGGCCTACCGCGAATCGAGGCCGTCAGCTTCGTCAGCCCAGAGCGCGTGCCACAGATGGCGGGAGCCGAGGCTGTTATGGAGATGGTTGACCGCAAGGCGAACGTCACCTACAGCGGGCTCGCGCTCAACGAGCGCGGTTACGATCGGGCGCTTGCCTGCGGCGTTGACCTGGTTCAGTACGGCGTTCCCTTGAGCGAGTCGTTTGCTGAGAAGAATCAAGGCACCAGCGTTGAGGCTGCGACGCAGGTGGGGATTGAGCTGGCGGCGCGGGCGAAGCGCGACGGCGTCGACTTTGCGGTCACGCTCTCGGTCGCGTTCGGTTGCCCATACGATGGCAAGATCGAGCCGGATAGGGTTCTCGCAGCCGCCGAACAGCTCGCCGCCGGTGGCGTTGAGGAGATCATGCTGGCCGACACGATTGGTGTCGGCGTACCGACGCAGGTCCGCGAGTTGGTGAGCGAAACGCTGGGCTTGGGGCTGACCGTTGGCGTCCACTTCCACAACACCCGCAACACCGGCTATGCCAACGCCGTCGCCGCCGTGGAAGCCGGAGCGACGGTCTTCGACGCCTCGACCGGCGGGCTTGGCGGCTGCCCGTTCACGCCGAACGCGACCGGCAACATCGCAACCGAGGACCTCGTCTACCTGCTGGAGGGCATGGGGATCGCCACCGGTGTCAACCTTGAGGCGTTGTTCGAGGTGTCGCGCTGGCTCTCTGGGCAGATCGGCGCTGATCTGCCGGGGTTGACGTACAAAGCCGGTGGCTTCGCCCCGATCGCCTCGTAAGGCGACCGACAACCCGAGCGCTATCCGCCCTCAGCGGCGGGCCGTTAGAAACCACGCAGCCGATGAGCCATCCAGCCAGCCGCGATGCGGTGGTAGCGTCCGCACAATGATCACTCTCTACAGAATGCCCGCCAGCTCGGCGACCGCTCCGCGGATCGCTCTTGACGAGGCTGGCGCCGAATACGTGCTGATCGAAGTCGAGCGCGACGAAAGCGGGGCCAACGTCGCCCCAGCTGGCTACGACAAGCTCAACCCAATGGGGACGGTTCCAACCCTCGTTGACGGCGATCTCGTGCTCACCGAGGCCGCAGCATGCTGCCTCTATGTTGCCGCGAAATACCCCGACGCGGCGCTAATGCCAGCCACCGGCAGCGACGATTGGGCGACAACGCTGCGCTGGCTAACGCTGCTCACAAACACGGCCCAGGCTTCGTTCCTGCGCTTGTGCTACCCGGTCCAGTACACCGCCGACGCAGCTGGCGTCGAGGGCGTGCGAGCGGCCTCATTGGCCGAGCTCAGTCGCGTAGCGACGATCCTCGCCGATCAGATCGATACAGGCCCGTTTCTGGTCGGCGACAGGTTCACTGTCGCCGACGCCTTTCTCGCGATGTTGACCGGCTGGGGCGAGTACCTCTTGACTGAAGACCGCTGGTCCGACAACGCAACGCTCGCAGCTCACTACAACGCTGTTGCCGAACGGTCCGCGGCGGGGCCGGTGCTCGTCGCCGAGGGCTTCTCTGCTGGGTTCTCAGCCTGAAGCTGCGGGACAGGGATTCGAACCCCAATTTCCTGGACCAGAACCAGGCGTGCTGCCATTACACCATCCCGCATTGCGCCGCCAAGTATAGGCGCTGAAGCTCCTACTTGGCTGCTTCGAAGAGCGCCGTGATCTGAGCTTCGAGACTTGGATCGAGGCAGACCAGCACCTCGTCGCCAGCGTTGATTACCGTCTCCGCCTTGGGCACGAAGCCGCTCCCGCCACGCAGCACCGAGATAACGATGCTGCCTTCCGGCAGCTCAAGCTGCTGGACCTCAAGGCCATCTGCTCGGCAGCCCTCGCAGACAACAATCTCAATCACCTCAAGGCGCTGTTCAGGAAGATCGAGCAGGTGAACGAGGCCGTAGTCCGGAACCTCGTGCTCGATCAGCTTCAGGATCAGGTCTGTCGCCGAAAACGCGGGGCGAATGTCGAGCAGTTCAAAGTACTGCCTGTTGCGCGGGTTATTGACGCGTGAGATGACGCGCTCGACCTGGTACTTGTCGCGCGCAATCTGGCAGATCAAGATGTTGTCCTCGTCGTCGCCGGTGACCGCGACCACGAGATCGGCACGCTGGATACCTGCGCGCTCGAGCACCCACAACTCGGTGCCGTCGCCGTATTGAACGACGAAGCCGAGCTCGGCATCCATCCGCAGATAACGCTCGCGGCGCCCCTCGATCAAAGTTACCTCGGTGCCTTTGGCGAGCAGCTCGCGGGTCAAGTTGAGACCGACCTTGCCGCCGCCGATGACGACCGCGTACATTAGCCGTCCGCTCCGGGAAGCCCGAGCGCCGTCTCAAACATCGTTACCGCATAGCTGGTCGGGCAGATTATTTCCATTCCCTGCGAGCCGTACCACTCTGCGCGGGCCGGATCCATCACGCGCACGAGAACGCGTGGAACGTTGAACATCTTCTGCGCGATCTGGGCGATCGTTAAGTTCGTGTTGTCGCCATTTGTGGCGGCGATGAAGACATCTGCGCGCTCAATGCCGGCTTCAACTAGGGCGTCGCGTTCGATCGCTTGGCCGATCGTGAAGCGGCCACCTGCCCCCTCCCACGTTGACTCTTGTCCCGCGTCGAGGCGCTCATGCGAGAGCGGATCTCCATCAAGCACTGAGACTTCATGGCCAGCTGCCAGAAGGTCGCGCGCAACGATCGATCCGACGCGGCCTGAGCCGACAATGAGCACGAATGACATCGCTGCGAATCCTAGCGTTCCGGCGCTTCAGGCTCTGGCTCATCGCCTGCGGCTGCGGAGACTGCGCGGTCGCCCGATGGCGGTGCCGTGACAATCACCGTGCAGTGTGCGTTGGCGAGCACGTAGCGCGCCGTGTCGCCGATCACAAGGTCGCTTGAGTAGGCGCCGCCGAGCACAGCGCCGCCGCTAATCCCGGTCGGCTCCTCGGCGGCGAGGACGATCGCCTGCACGCCGCGGCGCTGCGCCTCAGCGATGATCGTCTGGCCAGCGCGTCTGCCGCGCGCGCGCGCAGTGTCGACCTGAACATTGTCGTACTCCTCGCCGACGGCCTTGGCACGGGCCAGCGCGGTGCGGGCGCGGCGCGCCTCCTCCTCCGGCAGGCGGGCGTCGATCGGCAGCGACATCGGTACCTCGGTCACCCAGATCGCCTCGATCCGTGACTCTCCATCAAAACCTTCCTCCTCGCTCGCCTCAGCAGCCAGACGGCCAGCGGTCTGCATGATGTCGTCGTCTAGCACGCTGCCGGTGATTGGAACCAGAATTGCCTCGTACTCGACCTCGATAGGCTCGCCGCGCAGCGCTTTGCGTGGAACGGTTACGCGCTTTGTCAACGTCTTGCCGCTCGAGAGCCGATAGACGAGGTAGAGCAGCAGCCCTGCCGCGATCCAGCCGAAGCCGACCCAGCGTGCAGAAGGATGGGTCCAGACGACGCTGACCCAGACCAGCGCGCTCAGTACCAGGCCGAGTAGTGCCGGCAGTGGAAGGCTCTTGCCACCGATTCGGATGTTGAACGGCATTGAGTAAGGCCGCGGGCGGTCCGGCTCGGTGATCCGCAGCCGAACGACTGAGGCGTGCGCGATCGCAAGCCCTAGCAGGGCGCCGAACGCGTAGACGTTGAGCAGCAGCTCAAGATCGCCAGGAAGGGCCAGCGCTAGCGCGACGAGTGAGGCGATCACAATCAGGACCCACGGCGTAAAGCGGGTCGAATGTAGACGGCCAATTGCACTCGGGATTTGGCGATGGGTCGAAAGCGAGTAGGCCAGCCGTGAGAGGCCGAGCATCGTCGAGTTGGCGGCAGCGATCAGCGTGACGACGGCGATTGCGGCGATCACGAAGCGGCTGCCTTGAGCGAGCCATGGTTGATCAAAGCCGGCGGCCACCCCGAGCATCGGCGCGTCCTTATAGGTCGAGGAGAGAGCAGTCCGGCCGTCAATAACGGGCTGAGCGCTGATCGCCACGATTGCGATCCCGGTGTAGACGATGATAACCGTCAGCGACGAGCTAGTGACGAGGCGGCGCAGGCCGGCGCGACCGACGCGGACCTCGCCCGAAAGTCCGGAGGCCGATTCGAGGCCGGTTGAAACGACGGTCGCGATGCCGAGCGCGACGATCAAGTTCTGAACGGTTGGGCTACTCCCGAGCTCGATCGAGGAGATCAGCGTGTCAGGCTGAAGCAGGAAGATCACGCCGAGGCCAATCAAGGCCAACTGCAGCAGGATGTCGGCGACAACAAGCACCGCGATCCGCCGCGAACGAGTAGTCGAGAAGCCACGGATGTTGCGGACCGCTATGTAGAGCAGGATGGCGACGATTAGGACGTTCTCTAGCGCGCCTTCGCCGAGCCGGGCCCAGAAGGCCTGCAGGTAACTGGTCGCCGACAGCACCGCCGCTGCGAGCAGAATCACATAATCGAGCAAGATTGCCCAGCCAGCTACGAAGCTCCAGAACTCGTTGAAAGCGAAGCGCGCAAAAACGGTCGATCCACCACGCTCTTGATGGAGCGACGAAGCTTCAACGTAGGTCATTGCGGCGAGGACGAACATCAACCCGCCGGCAAGGAATACGAGTGGCGTAAGGCCTAGCGCATAGCCCGCGACAACGCCGAGGCAGATGTAGATCGCGCTCGCGATCACCGTGTAGAGAACGCTGAAGAGCATCGGCGACCCGAGTTCGCGGCTGAACGTCTGCTTGGTTGTTGGCTGGCCGCCTTCGATCATTTTCGCCCCTTGCTTGCGACCCAAAGCCGACCGCAGCCAGCGGCAACAAAGAGAGCCCCCATGACCACGCCGATCGAAAACACGCCGCCGCCGAGGCTGATCGTTCGAATCACCAGACCGGCGCCGAGGATGATCATCAGCGCGGAGAGGATCGTTGTCGTCGACGCGTGAAAGTTGCGCCCTGATGGTGCACTCACAGCGGCACCTCCATCTCTGCTGGATCTTCGCCAAGGGCAGGTTGGCGGCTCGCCGGGTCGCTTTGGATGATCACGCGGCAGGGGCGCTCGCGCAGCACGGTTTCGAGCGCCTTGTCGAAAAGCTTGCCGCCTTGACGAGGCGGCAGCGCGAGTACGATCGCGCGGGCGCGAAGATCGATCGCCTCCTGCACAACCATCCCACCGGCCTGCCCGGCGCGGACTTTGATCCAGCGCCCGGTGACCAGACGACCGCCCTGAAGCCGCGCCTGCTCGATCATCGCCTGCGCGCGCTGCTGCTGCTCCGGCATTTCAGCATCGATCGGTAGCGAAGATGGAATCGGAATCGGCACGAGGATGTGAATCCCGCGGCGCCTGCGGGCCGCTAGGCGCACCGCCGTGGCGACCGCCGCCGCTGAGTACGACGGCGGTTCGAGCGCGACGAGGACCGACTCGTAGGTCGCTTCACCAGCCGTGACCTGCGCCTTGATCTCAACCGATGCAGTCTCCGTCAGGCTGAGGCCCTGACTGCGCCGATAGAGCGGGTAGACAACGCAGCCAACGGCCAGCCAGCCGAGCCCCGCGATTGCGACGTCGAGGTGAAGCACAGTGACGACGACGAAGGCGAGGCCGGTGCCGATCGCGCCCAAGACAGCGAAGATCGGAATGTTGACGCCGCCGACCATGACGTTCATCGGCCCCAGATACGGCCGCGGGAAATCGGGAAACCGGAAGCGCAGCTTGATCACCGAAACGTGAGCAATCGTGAAGCTAAGCATCGCGCCGAAGGCGTAAAGATTGCCGAGGAACTCGGCCTGCCCGGTCGTGATCGCAAGACAGGCGACGGCGCTGAAGATGATGATCCCGATCCAAGGAGTCCCGAAGCGCGGGTGCAGTTCGCGCAGCTTGTCCGGCAGCTGGCGGTGAACCCCCATCGAGTAGACAAGGCGCGAAACACCGATGATTCCGGCATTCGTCGCAATGAAAAGAATCGTCGCCGCCAGCAGGCCGACATAGATCTCTGCCGCGCCTTGGAAGATGCCAAGGTCGATCTGTTTGACGACTCCTAGTACCGGGTCTCCGGCGTAGCCGCCGTTCTCGCTCGAAACACCAAGCAGCGTCTGGTAGCTGCCGTCCGGCTGCTTGACAACCGGGAGCGCTGAGAGCGCCACGGCGGGCAGCGCCGCATAGATCGCAAAAACGGCGATCACTACCCGATTGATCGCTTTGGGAATCGTTACCGCCTCGTCCTTGGCCTCCTCGGCCATGTTTGAGATCGTCTCGATTCCGGTGTAGGCGATCATCGCGACCGGAATCGCGATCAAAAAATCCGTCCAGGTCGGCGCCACACCCCATGCGATGTTGTTGATCAGCACATCGGGCGAGAAGACGAGGATGCCGCCGATCAGCACCAGCAGTAGCTGCGTCGCGAAATCAATCACTGCGAGCGTCACGTTGACGCCAGCCGACTCTTTGGCACCGAAGATATTGATCGCTGCCAAGACGACCACCACACCGATGCCGAAGATGATGTCTCCGGGGGCGGTTCGCAGCGGCTCCCAGAACAGCCCGCCGATGTAGTGCGGCACGAAGAAGGCCGAAATCGCGATCGTGATCACGTAGTTGAGCATCTGGCCCCAGGCCGCGAAGAAGGACCAGAACTCGTTGAAAGCGCGGCGCGCAAAGCTCGACGAGCCGCCAGCTTCGGGGTACATGGCAGTCGCTTCGGCGTAACTGCTGGCGGTCAGGAAGAAGATCAGGCCTGCGATCACAAAGACGATCGGCGTCAGACCGAGCGCGAACGAGGCGACCAAGCCAAGTGCGTAATAGATCGACGAGCCAACGTTGCCGTAGGCGGTGGAGAAGAGCGCGTTGACCCCCAGCACGCGCTGGAGACCATGGAGGCGGCGCCGCGCCATCTAGCTCAAAAACTCATTCATCGTCGCTCTAAACACTCTATTGCCGGTAGCGGAGCGAGAGCGCTCTGAGTTTCCCAGCCGCTTAGAGCGAGCTTGCAACGGTCGAGAGTGCTTCAGCTAACGCCGCCGATGCCTGCTGAAGGTCGCGCTCGGTTGTAACCAGCGAAGGTGAGATCGCGACGCCGTCGCCGAGCGGGCGGACGAGTACGCCGTGCTGCTTGGCGGCAACGAAAGTGCGCAGCGGAATGTCAGGGTGACTCGCGAGCAGTTCGGGCTTGAAGGCGATTGCGCCGAGGGCTCCGATGCCGGCCCGCGCTTGGTCAACGATCTGCGCAGATTCAAGTGGGCTCAGCGCGGCGGCGATCTCGTCTTCGAGCTCGCGTCCGCGCTGGAGCAGCCCTTCGTTTTCGATAATGTCGAGGTTGGCCAGCGCGGCGGCACAGCAGGTCGGATGGCCCGAGTAGGTCTGCCCGTGGCGGAACCAGAGCCCGTCGCCCTGCCAGAACGGCTGCGCGATGCGGCCACTGATCACCACGCCGCCAAGCGGCAGATAGCCACTGGTGATTCCTTTCGCGAAGGTGATCATGTCGGGGCGGAGGGCGAAGCGATCAACCCCCCACATCGTCCCCAAGCGACCGAACGCGGCGATCACGCAGTCGGCGACGAAGAGCGCTCCATGCTTGGCGCAGAGATCGGCGAGTCCTTGAAGGTAACCGGGCGGCACGCGGTGGACGCCGCCGGCGCCAATCACAGGTTCAGCGAAAACTGCTGCAACCTTCTCCGGACCAACGCGCTCGAACTCCGCCTCAAGCGCCTCCAGTGAATCCCAGGGAACGCTCGAGACGGCCGGATCGGCCGGCCCCATGCCGACCTGGTTGGCTGCGATTCCACCGATGCTTGTGCCGATCCCGTGCGTGCCGTGGTACCCCTGCGTGCGGCCGATGATGTGGACACGCTGAGGCTGGCCGGTCGCCGCGAAGTAGCGGCGCGCGAGCTTCGCGGCGGTCTCGATCGCGTCGCCGCCGCCGAGACCAAAGAAAATCTTGGCGTCGTCGATTATCGGCTGGACGCTCGCCGAAAGCCGATCAGCCAGCTCCAGCACCGGCTTGTTGGCGAAGCCGCCGAAGGTTTGGTAGGTCGCCAGCGTGTCCATCTGCAGGCGCGCAGCATCGGAAATCTCGTGGCGCCCATGGCCGACGTTGACGCACCAAAGGCTGGCCGTCCCGTCGAAGTACTTCTTGCCGTCCGCGTCCCAGACGTACGAGCCTTCGCCACGCTCGATCACAAACTCATGGCCCCGAACTTGGGCCATGTCTGCGAACGGATGCCAGAAGCTCGTTTCGCTGGTCAAGGCGTTTCGATCCAGCCGCTAGGTGATGATCGGAATGATCAGGATCGCAACGATGTTCGCGACCTTGATCATCGGGTTGATTGCTGGCCCCGCGGTGTCCTTGAATGGGTCGCCCACCGTGTCACCGGTGACCGATGCGGCGTGGGCTTCTGAGCCCTTGCCACCGAACGCGCCATCCTCGATCAGTTTCTTGGCGTTATCCCATGCGCCGCCACCGGCCGTCATCATCACCGCGAAGAAGAAGCCGACTACGATCACGCCGATTAGCAGCCCGCCGAGAGCGGCGACCGAAATCAAGCCGACGATCGTCGTCAGAACGATTGGAATCAGCGACGGGATCACCATCTCGCGCTGTGCCGATGCGGTGACGATGCTGACGCAGGTGCCGTAGTCAGGCTGCTCGGTGCCGTCCATGATCCCCGGTTTTTCACGGAACTGACGACGGACCTCTTCGACGACCATGCCACCGGCGCGGCCAACTGCTTCCATTGAGAGGGCAGCAAAGAGCGTGACCATCATGCCACCGACAAGCAGCCCCATCAGGATCGCTGGATCATCGATCGGGAAGCTCGTAACCACGGACTCGGCAGCAAGTTCTGCCTTGAATCCGGCGAACAGGACGATTGCAGCGAGCACCGCTGAGCCGATCGCATAGCCCTTCGTGACGGCCTTCGTCGTGTTACCGACGGCGTCCAGTGGATCGGTCACGGCGCGGACCTCTTCCGGCATGTCTGCCATCTCGGCGATGCCACCGGCGTTATCGGTGATTGGTCCGAAGGCGTCTAGCGCAACAATCAGTCCGGTCAGCGAAAGCTGCCCCATCACGGCGACGCCGATTCCGTAGATGCCTTGGACGCCTCCACCGGCGAGCTTCCATGAGCAGAGCACGCCGAGCACCAGCACGAGGGCCGGGAGCGCAGTCGCCTGAAGGCCTTGCGCGAGGCCGGAAATGATGTTTGTTGCGTGGCCGGTCTGAGAGGCCTCCGCGGTCTTGCGGACCGGGCGGAAGCGCGTCGAGGTGTAGTAGTCGGTGATCACGAACAGCAGCCCAGTAACGACGATGCCAACGAGCGCACAGAGGTAGAGGTTGAGAACGCTTGGAGCCGCAACCGAACCGGCGGCGCTCTTGAAGGTGATCGAGTCCATCATCCAAGCTGTGACCGGATAGAACGCCACTGCGGCGATGATGCCGGAGACGGCGAGCCCTTGATAAAGGGCTCGTTCAACGTTGCCCTTCTCGCTGCGTACGGCGAAGGTGCCGATGATCGAGGCGATGATCGCTACCGCGCCGAGGACCAGCGGGTAGAGCGCAACGGTTGTCTGCTCGTTGAAGGTCAGCACACCGAGCAGCATCACGGCGACGGCCGTGACCGCGTAGGTCTCGAACAGATCGGCCGCCATGCCGGCGCAGTCGCCGACGTTGTCGCCAACGTTGTCAGCGATCACAGCCGGGTTGCGAGGATCATCCTCAGGGATTCCGGCCTCGACCTTGCCGACAAGATCGGCGCCGACGTCGGCGGCCTTGGTGAAGATGCCGCCGCCAAGGCGGGCGAAGACGGAGATCAGTGAACCACCGAAGCCGAGCCCGATCAAGGCGTCAACGGCCTCTTTGGGGCTCTGGTCAAAGGACGAGGTGAGCAGGCCGTAGTAGCCGGCAACGCCGAGCAGCGCTAGGCCAACCACGAGCATGCCGGTGATCGCGCCGCCACGGAAGGCGACCTTCAGTGCCTTGCCGATGCCGCCACGAGCCGACTCGGCGACGCGAGCGTTGGAGCGCACGGAGACGTTCATCCCGATGTACCCGGCCGCTCCGGAGAGGATGCCGCCGAGCGCAAAGCCGACCGCGACGTAGATGTCCTGAATGAACAGCAGGGCGATGAAGAGCACGACGCCAACGCCGGCGATCACGAGGTATTGACGGTTGAGATAGGCGCGTGCGCCTTCTTGGACGGCGGCGGAGATGCGCTGCATCTCGGCGTTACCCGGCGAAAGCGCAAGCAGCTGCGTTGTCGTCACGACGCCGTAAGCGACGGCAATCAGGGCGCAGACAACAGCAATGATGACCCCATGGTCGGTAAGAAATGCAGACAAGGTGGTGGATCCTCCGAAGTGATTGAATTAACAGCGGCCGATAAGGCAGCAGGCGCGTTGCGGCAGGGCTATTTGCTGACCCCAGCGCTCATAAGCTAGGCAATAATACCGTCATTGGCAGCAACAACGCTCTGCGGCCATCAAGGGCCAGGGGTCCAAAGGCCGCTGGCGGGCTTCTGCTCAGGCTCCTGCCCGCCGTCAGCGCCAGGTCCGGAGGGCGGCGATCCGCCCTCCGGCGCAGCTGCTGGACCGGGCGCGCCGCCCTGATCAGCGGTCAGTTTTGTGAAGCTGACCTGAAGCTGGGCGAGCGCGTCCTTGATTGAGGCCGCATTCTCACCGAGCGCCGGTTCGATCAGAGGCAGGAGCCTGCGGATCCCTTCGATCGCGATCCCGACCTGGAGCGGGTCGGTCTCATCCTCAGTTCCGGGCAGTAGCCCTGCCTTACGGGCGCCAAGGTTGAGCAACGAGACGACCGTCTGGGCAACGAGGTCCTCTACGCGCAGCGATTTGAGCTCGGCCTCGTACGCTGCTCGCATCTCTTCCTCCGTGAGCGGCGCCTGGTCTTCGTCGGCAGCCGAAGCTGGCGCTTCGGCCTCAACCACTTCTTCGGGCTGCTCTGGTATTACGCTCTCGTCGGTCACGACGTCGATACCTCCGTAGTGCTTGTCGGCTGATCGGCCCCAAATGATTCGCGCGTCTGCGCCACTGTAGAAGCGTAGACGTCGCGAATGCTGTCGCCCTGCGCAAACGCGCCGCCCTGACGCTGTGCGCCGTTGAGCTCAGGGAAGACGGGACTTATCCCCAACTCGGCTCGAACCGGCGCCGTCCACTGGAGCAGATCGTCGAACGCGGCACGCGCCGGCCGACAGCGCCCGCTCTCCAGATCGATCAGCTCCCCGCTAGCACCCCAGCGGATCGCGCGCCATAGGTTCTCCTCAATCAGCCGCGCAGGGGGCTCAAAGATTGGCCTTCCCTCGTCATCGTCGCGGGCGCATTGGAGCACGCAAGCGACGATCAGCTCGATCAGCGCATTCGATTCCTCAGCGGTTGACTGAGCGTCGCAGATCCGCACTTCAACGGTGCCGAAAGCTAGGTGCGGCCGCACCGACCACCAAACCTGCGTGTCTTCTTCGATCGAACCCGTGGCCAGCAGCAGCTCGAGGTAATCGTGGTAGCTCGCCCACGACCCGTAGGCGTCGGGCACACCGCAACGCGGGAATGACTTCGTGAAGCTTTGCGTGCGAACCGATGCCAGCCCGCTGTCCAACCCTTCGAAGAAGATCGAGTTGGCGCTCAAGGCAAGCAAGGTCGGCAGCAACGCTCGAAGCCGGTCGCAAACCCTCACGGCTCGGTCGGCGTCGCGGATTCCGACGTGAACGTGTAGCGAGAAGGTGTTGTTGCGGCGAGCGACGTACTGCAACCCGTCAACGACGCGGCGGTAGTGATCAGACTGGACGTTGAGCTGCTCGCGGTAATCGGCCCACGGATGCGTGCCTGTCGACCCCAGCTCGACTCCTTCGCTCGCGGCCAAACTGAAGAGGCGCTGGCGCATCGCACGTTGCCGCGCTAGCGCGTCGGCGACGTTGCTGCCGGCGCCGGAGCGGATCTCGATCTCGGAGAGAATCAGCTCCGACGAGATCGAAGTGGCTAGCTCTGAGTCGGTTTGCGCCGCTTGCTGGTTTAGCTCCTCAAAGCGTGGAGTTAGGTCTAGGCTGCCGCGGTCGAGGATCGCGAACTCCTCCTCAATCCCGACCGTACCGTCGGTCGCCTGCGCGAATGCGTCGCGGGCCTTCTCGAGATCGATCAGACTCATGAGAGGTAGAAGTAAAGCGCGTGCAACAGGTCGACGGCCGGGTTCGAGGTATGAACGGTCACTTCGGCGGGAACGTCGAGCAGTGATTCGGAGTAGTTGAAGATGATCCGCACTCCAGCGGCTACCAGCTGGTCGGCGAGTGCTTGTGCGGCCGTGCCTGGGACGGCGAGGACGGCGACGACGACGCCCTCCTCGGCGATCAGGCGGTCTGCCTCCTCAACTGGGCGAACCGCCTGGCCGCCAACCTTCGTGCCGACCTTCTTCGGGTCAGCATCGAATACGGCGACGACATTGAAACCGTGGTCGGCGAAGATGTCGGACGAGCCGATCGCCTTCCCTAGGTGACCTGCGCCGAAGAGAGCAATGTTGTGCTGCCCTCCGGTCTGGAGAATCTCTCGAATTTGATCGACGAGGGCGTCAACGTTGTAGCCAACGCCGCGTTTGCCGAACTTGCCGAAACCTGAAAGGTCACGGCGGATCTGCGTGCTGTTGACTCGCGTGTACTCCGAGAGCTCGTGCGACGAGAGCGTTTCGCGTCCCGTCTTCTGGGCCTGCGTCAAGACCTGGAGGTAGCGCGAGAGCCGCGCCGCTAGGCCGAGCGAGAGCCGCGCCGGTTCATCGTCGGTATCAACCAGTAGTACCGGAACCTCTTCGATCTCGCCGCTTGCCATCGGTTCGATGCTACCGCGCCGAGAATGTAAGCAGCCGACTCTCTAGATCCGCCAAGTCGATCTCGAAGTCGTAGAGCTCTTCGCCGCCGAGCGCGATCACAGGGATCCGCTCTAGGTAGCGCTTGTGGAGGTCATCGCTGGATCCGATGTCAACCGCTTCCAGTTCGAAGCGATAATCGCCCTGCAGCGCAGTGAGCTGGGCGTGGGCGATTTCGCAGAGGTGGCATCCGTCACTCTGGTAGATCGTAATCCTCGGCTTCAACGCTGCCCGCCGCTCGGGTAGGCGTCAAGCTCGAGCGCAGCCTGCGACGAGCAGTCGGGCAAAAAGCGGGCGGCGCTGGCGATCATCGCCGCGTTGTCGGTGCACAGATTGAGCGCTGGAATGTGGCTGCTGACTCCGAGCGCGGCCACCCGCTGGCGCAGCGGCCCGTTAGCGGCGACGCCGCCACCGATCGCGGCTCGATCGAGTCCACTCGCATCAAGCGCACGGGTGAGCCGCCCGATCAGCGCCTCGACGATCGCTCGCTGATACGAAGCAGCGAGGTCGGCGCGGCGAGCCTCGGTTTGCGCTTCGCCGAGGTCACGGATCGCGTAAAGCAGGGCAGTTTTGACGCCGGAGAAGGAAAAGTCGCAGCCTTTGACGTTTCGGGCGGTTGGAAAATCAAAGGCCTCTGGGTCACCAGTGGCCGCCAACGCCTCAACGGCGGGGCCGCCCGGGAACCCCAGCCCGAGCATACGGGCGCCTTTGTCGAAGGCTTCACCGGCCGCATCGTCGAGCGTCTCGCCGAGCACTGAAAACGAGCTGTGGTCGTCAACGCGCGCAAGCAATGTGTGGCCTCCGCTAGCGATCAAGCAGACGAACGGCGGTTCGAACGGATCCGGCGAGATGAAGTTCGCGGCGACGTGGCCTTGTAGGTGATCGACCGCTACAAGCGGAATCGCTCGCGCCGCCGCGATCGCCTTCGCTTGGCCAACGCCGACCAGCAGCGCGCCGATCAGCCCCGGGCCTTGGGTGACCGCGACGCGCTCAATCTCGCCGAGCGTCAAATTCGCCTGATCCAAGGCCGCGGTGATTGTTGGCGTCAGAAGTGTCAGGTGATGGCGCGCGGCTAGCTCCGGAACCACTCCCCCGTAGCTGTCATGGATTCCCTGCGAGGCGATTACGTTGGAAAGGATTGAGCCGTCGCCGGCGAGAACGGCAGCGCAGCTGTCGTCGCAGCTGGTCTCGATCGCAAGGATTGCTGCGTTCACGGCGCGGCGACCGGCCTGGCCTCGGCGGCGGGTAGGCCGTCAAGCGAGCCGCGCAAGGTCGCCTCCGTGCGCCACATGATCACCGCGTCCTCACCGTTGTCTTGGTAGTAGCGGGCCCTCGTTCCAGCGGAGAGAAAGCCGAAGCGTTCGTAAAGCGCAAGCGCTGGGGCGTTGGTCGGCCTCACTTCAAGCGTGATCTGCGCTCGATCGCCGACGCGCCGGAGAATCTCATCGATCATTGCCGTTGCGATGCCGCGACGCTGAAGGTCGGGATCGACCGAGACGTTCATGATGTGCCATACCTGGTCAAAGCGTGAACAGATCGTGTAGCCAGCAAGCTGGCCATCGCGCAGCGCTGCAAGGCAGATTCCCTCTGACTTGCTCAGTTCGAGCACAAACATCGCCAGCGACCAGGGCGTTGGGAAGGCGCGGCGCTCGATCGCGATCACGTTCGGCAGGTCTGCGAAAACGAGGCGGCGGATTTCAAGCGTGGACTGGGTCATTCGATCTTTCTGCTGCGCTGAACTGAAATCTCAGCGTCCGGGCGCCGGACGTAGTTGGGAACCAATAGTTCGAGCCCGACCGGATCGCCGACGGCTGCCAGCTCGCAGAGTGCGCCGCCGCTCAGCAGATGCAACGGCGAATCGTCGTCAGGGACTGTAATCGCGCCGATTTCCAGCTCTTTTCGAAAGATTAGCGCGCCATCGCCGACGGCAAGGCTGGGACCCGCTTTTGCAGCCAATGCTGCAGCCAGCCGCGCCGGAACACACGACTGATCGGCGACGACCTGCTCGCCGCTGGGCGCCCATCCGGCGACGAAAGCCTCACCCCTGCGGGCGTCAACGACGGCCGCAACCCGCGCCAAGGGGTCAGCCGCCCTAGCTGGCAGCGCCAACGCCTCAAGCGTCGATACTGCAACCAGCGGTAGGCCGCTGGCCTGCGACAAACCCTGCGCCGTTGCGACGCCGATCCGCAGCCCAGTGAACGTCCCCGGTCCGACGCCGACGCCGATGCGGCCTAGCTGGCCCCAGTCGATCGAAGCCTCCGCAAGCGCCTCCTCGCAGAGCATCAGCAGTCGCTGAGCGTGGCGTGGCCGCTCGCCGTCAGACGGGCGGTCGGCAAGGTCGCAGACCAGTTCGCCGCCAATTGATAGGCCCACGACGGTGGCCGCAGTTGCGCAATCAAAGGCAAGCACCGCCTCGCTGGCCTTCACGAGCGCTCATTTCGACCGACCGCGATGGTTCGCTCGCATTCGCTTACGTGTTCTAGATCGACCCTGAACGCCGCTGGCGCCGACGCGAGCATTCCGACCGCAGCTTCGGAATCCTGCGGCCACTCGATGAAGCAAATTCGATCGGCACCGACCTCATCGTCAAGCAGCCCTGGCTCTTCGCCACTGGCGCCGTCCAAGCGCTGGCAGTCGAGGTGCGAGATCGCTAGCTCGCCGTCCTCGTAGCGATTGCAGATCGTGTAGCTCGGACTGGTCACCGGCCCCTGATAGCCGAGCGCACGGCAGGCGCCGCGAATAAAGGTCGTCTTGCCGGCGCCAATCTCGCCGCGGACGTGGACAATGTGGCCCGGCCGCAGCTCGGCAGCGAACTCCGCGGCGAGCGCTTCAGTCTCTTCGGCTGAGCCGCTGGCCGAGGCTTTAGCCGCGCCCATGCGCGATGTCGCCGATGACGAGCGTTACATGCTTGACCGGCACTGCCACAAGCGTGCCAATGCCGGAGAGACCCTTGATGTCAAGTGCGGCGCGTTCGGGCTGGGTCACGGTGGTCGCTTTCGACTTGCTTTTGGCTTTCGGTTCCTCGGTAGCGGTCGTCGTGGTGATCGGGGTGGCCGCGGTCGAGGGGACTTCCGACGACGAAGTCGTCTCCGATCTCGTCTGCTCCTTCGCATGGTTTGAGCCGGTGAGCCCTTCGAGCGGGTCGAGGTACTGGTCGTCGCCGGCACCCTGCGCGAACGCAGCCGACGGAAGCGCCAAGCCAGCGCAGGCAATGATTAGCGCGAATCTGCGGCCTCGGAGCATCGAACCAGTCTAGAGCAGCGGCGTCCACATGGAGCCGATAGGGAAGGCTGCAAGCCGTCGCCTTCGCTAGCGTCAGCACCGTGGTTGAGACTTCAGAGCCGCCGTCCAGCGGCCAAACGCGGCGCGAGCGCGCGAGTGGATCGCATACCGTCCGCGCCGCAGGTGTCGCCTCGGCGCAAATGATCGCCAACGTGCTAGCGCTGATCACAACCGTTGCGCTGGCCCGCGCTCTTGGCACCGCTGACTACGGCGAGCTGGCGCGGATGGTTTCTGTCTTCACGATCCTGATGGTTCCAGCCACCGCGCTCCAGGCGGCGGCGGCTCGCGACATGACGCTCGGCCGACTCGGGTTGGGTGGGCGCGCCGCGGCTGCGCTCCAAGGCTGGCTTGGGCGGATCTTCATGATCGTTGCAGCCGTGCTCGCGATCTGCATCGTTTTCCGCGATCAACTGGCGGATGTCATCCAAGTCTCCCAGCCGTGGGCCGCCGCGCTGGTGCTTCCGGCAGCGGTGCTGTGGACCGGCCTTGCGCTCCAACGAGGCGTTCTGCTCGGTGTCGGCGGATACCGGCCGGTTGCGCTAAGTCTGATCGGCGAGCAGAGCTTCAGGATGCTGTTCGGACTGGTCGCCGCACTCCTCGGCGCGCAGGTTGGGGTGATCTTCTTCTGCTCGGTGCCGCTGGCAACGATCCCAATCATCGTCGCCACGGGTGTCCTGACCCGTAGACGGCTAGGCCCGTCTGATCACGCCCACTCCCGCGTCAGCTTGCGGCAACTCGCGACCCGCAACCCGGTGCCGGTCGCGGCGCTGACGCTCTTCGCGGTGCTACAGAACGCTGACGTAATAGCGGTCGGCCACTTCTTCAGCACGACCCTGTCAGGCGCTTACGCCCAAGCTGCGGTCGCCGCTAAAGGGGTCGTTTGGGTCGCGATCGGACTCGGCCTGTACCTGCTGCCGGAGGCGGCGCGCGAGGCCGCAAAAGGTTTGGATCCACGCCACCTGTTGACGCGAACCGGCGGCTTACTGATGCTAGTCGCGATACCAATCCTGGCGCTGTTTACGTTCGCGCCGGAACTGGTCCTTTCGCTGGTCTTCGGAGACCAGGCAAAGCTGGCGGCATCGGCCCTCCCCTGGCTGGCCGGCGCAATGACCTGTCTAAGCATCTCTTACCTAGCGCTGCAGTTCCTGCTCGCGCTAGGCCGTCGGGCGTTTCTGTTGGTGTTGGCGGTCGGTGCTGTTTCAGTTCCCGCCGTCGCGGCGCTGCGAGACAGCTCACTGGAATCGGTCGCAATCGGGCTGCTGATCCTTGACGCGATTCTCGCGGCGCTGATGCTGGGTCTCTCGTTCTCCGCCCGCGGCGCCGGCAAGCATGGCCTCAGCGAGAGCGATGCCGAGGCGTTCGCGCTGGCCGAAGCGAGCGCGGCAGCCGAAGCCGTAATGCCTTAGACGGGGGCGCGTCGGCGTTCGATCCGGGCCGCCGCAGCCTTCGCGAGGCGCCTACCGAGCGCAATCCCGGGCGCCTCAATGAGCCGGTAGCTAACCGCCGCCGCCGCTATTGAGCACAGAAACGCCGCCGCCGCGACCGCGACCCAGCCGAGATCGTGCAGCCAAGCGACCTCGTTGAGCTTGAGGATGAACGCAAGGTGGTAGAGATAGAACGAGTAGGAGATCAATCCGAGCAGCATCAGCGGCCTCCAGCCCAGCGCGCCCCGCACCGCTCCGCCGAGCGACGCGCCGAAGACGGCCGGAGCCAGCACGCAGACGCCGATCAGTCCCTTCACGACGTGCCGAAAGAGGCCTGCGTCGGCCCAACTCGCGCCGAGGCCAACGGCGCCAATCTTTAGACCAAGGAGCGAATAAAGGCCGAGCGCAGCCAGCACCCAGATCCAGGGCCGCTGCTCGACAAGACGCAGCGAGCGCGGCTTCGTCACCCCACTTCCAATCGCAACGCTAACTACCGCCATCGCCATTCCCAGCGCGAACTGGTCGGCAAAGGCAGGGAGTGCAATCTGCGCGGTCAGATAGCCGCGATCGCCGGGGACAAATAGCGGTGAGATCAACAGCTGCCAGAGAAATGAAGCGGCAAAAAGCACCGCTAGCGCCCACAGTTCCCCTTTGATCAGCGACCGACGACCGCCAGCACTGGGAAGCAAGCGGCGTGCAAGCAGCGCCCACAGGGGCAGCGCGATATAGAAGCTGACCTCAATACAGAGCGTCCACGCTTGGCCGATTCCGCCGATCACGGTGCTGATGTCGTAGGCCTGAAGGAAGCCGAAGTAGGTCACGATTCCACTCGGCGTGAAGACCGTCGCCTCCAAACCGAGGATCAACGTGACGATCACGAGCGCGATCCAGTAGGCCGGCACGATACGAAAGGCGCGGCGGATCGCGTAAGGCTCAAGCTCGGGCGAGCGTTCCTGTGCGAAGCGTTTCGCGACAAACGGGCGATAGATCAGGAAGCCGGAAACGACGAAGAAGATCGGCACGCCGACGTTGAGGTTGCCGAGGTAGCGCGCGAGCATGTCGTCGCTGAGCAGGCCGAGGTGGAAGCAGATGTGGAAGGCGAAGATTGTCAGCGCCGCGATTGCGCGGACGCCGTCGACGAGCGGGAAGCGCGCGTGGCTGGGAACTACAGGCTGGACGGCGCTGCCGATCACTTCCAGCCCCCTGCTGGCGCCCGAATCTCCCAAACCCGTGCGCAACCGAAGCGGTGCGCGGGTCCGAGCGCAATCGGCGCGAGCTTCTGTTCAAGTGCCGCTTCTATGCGGCACGATGCGTAGACGAAGCGGGCGCCACTGCGGGCCACAATTTCCTGATCCTCGTCGGCACTACCGACGCCGTTGAAGAGCGCTTCGATAGCGAGGCCGCGCCAGCCAAAGTCAGGCGTCCATGAGCCCGCACCGGCCCAAACCTCGCGGCCCGTATAGGCGGATATGTATGAGCCGTCAGGGAGCGGAGCCAGAACACCACCGGGGCCCGGCTGGCGCTCCAGCCAGCGCATCGCATCGCGCTCGCCCGGTTCGAGGAAGAAGGCTTGGTTGCCGGCCTTGACCGCCCCTCGGATCTGATCGGCGCGGTAGATCGTGCCCGGAACGACGATCAACGCGACAGCTGCCGCGGTCCAGAACGGTGGCAGCGAACGCTCGCCGAAGTGGCCGCGCACTGCGATCACGGCCAAGATCGCTAGCGGCAGAGCGAGCCCTTGAAACGCGTGGAATGGGAATGTGCCGACCGGCAGATAGAAGATCACCAGCCCGGCAATCGGCCAGATACGGAGGATCCAGCCAGCGAAGTCCAGTGGCCGCACGCGGTAGGCAAAAAGTGCCGGGATCGCTAGCGGCGCGATCCCAACTACGGTCACCCACCAGGGCCAGCGGCCAAAGTTGTTGATCGCGCCCGCGAAGCGCCATGAGGGGTCGAATTTCGAAAGCAGGAAGTAATAGACCAGCGGCAGCGCTGTGGCCAGGATGACCGGAGCCAACAGCTTTGCGGAGGCGGCCAGCGCAGTTCGGTCGCGCCGGTCGGTCATGAACGAAGCTGCGATCAGGATTAGCGCGAAGGTCGCGCCCTGCCAAGGCTGACACCACGACACGATCAGCCCGATGACGGCCGCGGCAAGGAGTGGCCGAATGCCAAGACCGGATCGCGCGCGCTCGAACGCGAGCAGGCCGAGTGGCATCAGGCCGACGCCGACGGCGGTGAAGAGATAGCCCCACAAATAAGTGCCGGTCCAAAGCTCGCCGCTGACGAAATCGAGATTGAATTTGACGCCCGATGAGGCCGCCACCGACCAGCCGACGACGGCCGCGATCGGAGAGGCGAAGAATAGGCCCAGGATGATCGCGGCGCGGCGGTCGGCGGTGCGATCAAGGAAGCGGGATGAGAAGCAGAATGCTCCGGCGAAAAGCGCCACGATCGCGACCGGCTTCCAGACCAGATAGGCGAGAACGACGCCGAAGCCGAGCCGGTAGAGCAGCCCGGAGAGCAAGAGTCCTGGATGCACAAAGCTATGCGGCCCAGGCGCGAGGTCATAGAGGTTGGCGGCGGCCCCGAATTCGCCGGACTGGCGAAGCCAATTGACGTACTGCATCGGGTCGACGACAAAGAAACCATCGGCGCCGGTTATCACTCCGCCTTGCGTCCAGACCCTGACCACCAACCCGATCAGCGGCGCGAACGCCAGCAACGAGTAGAGCGCCAGAACGACCCAGTCGCCGCGCGCCATCTGGCGCCACCGGCCCGGCGACTTCCGCGCCAGAAAAGTGATCACTGGGCACCGCGCTCGCGGCTAGGAGCTGCCCGATGAGCGCGCACGTTTGATTTGGCCGCAAGCAAGTCTCTAACAACAGGGATCAGAATCCGTGCCATCTGCAGCCGCGAACCCTCGCGGTCGGTCCAGAGAATTCCGGTTTCAGTGACGCGGTATCCGAGCGCTCTGGCCATCGCAATCGCCTCGGCGTCGTAGGTCCAGCCGTCGAGACTGAGCCGCTCGAAGACAGCTTCAGCGGCGGCGCCACGCCACAGCTTGAAGCCACAGAAGAGATCGCGAGTCGGCTCAGCGAGAATCGCCCGGCAGCACTGCTGAAAACCGCGCCCGACGAAGCGTCGCGGCAACGTCTGACGCTGGCCGAGCTGAGCGCCGGGCGCGAGCCTCGAGCCGACGACAAGGTCATGGTTCTCCAGCAGCGTGAGCATCGTCGGCAGCGAGGCCAATGATGGAGCACAGTCGGCGTCGCAGTGGAGGCGGATCTCGCCGCGCGCTTCGAGCATGCCGCGGCGAACTGAATAGCCCTTGCCGCGATTAGCGTCGTTGACCAGCAGCCGGATTTTCTCACCGTTGAGCAGCGGCTCAGCATGGGCGCGCGTCGCGTCGGTGCTGGCGTTGTCGACGAGCAGGATCTCGTAGCTCTCTGCGCGCTGCTCAAACCAATCACGGATGTCGACGATCGTGCCAGCAACGGCAAACTGCTCATTGAAGAGCGGCACGACAATTGAGAACTTCGGCGCGGACACGCCGGTCAGCCTACCGGCGCGGGAGCGCAGCCTTGCACGGCTGCGTGGAGCCCAGCGTTAGGCTGTTGTGCCGATGTCGACGACTGCCACCTGCGGGATCTGCCAAGGCGTGCTCGAACTGCGTTTCGCGGGTTCGAGCGAACCGCCGATGCCGGGCGACTTCGCTCCGACCTGCCACCGACCCCGTGCCTACGGCGACCTTTACCGCTGCCGTGAGTGCGCGACCGTTCAGCAGCCCTCGCTGCCCGACGGCGTCGACCTGATTGATCTTTACCGCGAGATGGGCGACGGCGACTACCTCGCCGAGGAGCGCGGCCGTCGCCTGACCGCCAACTGGCTGCTCGACCTCGTTGAACGGCGCCGCGCGCCGGCGAGAATGCTTGAGATCGGCTGCGGCCACGGCCTGCTGCTTGACGAAGCAAGCCGCCGCGGCTGGGAGACACGCGGGCTTGAACTCTCTGAGCGCTCGGCGCGCCACGGCCGCGAACGGTTCGGGCTGGACATCCGCGAAGAACCGTTCGAAGCACTAGGTAACGAGGAGAATGGCTGCTGGGACGCGGTGCTGCTGATCGACGTTCTGGAGCATCTCGATCACCCGCGCGAAGCGATCGAACGCGCAACAAGACTGCTTTCGCCGGGCGGAGTGCTCTGCATCGTAACCCCGGACCCTTCATCGCTGACCGCCCGGATCGCTGGCCCGCGCTGGTGGGGCTTGCTGCCAGCACACAGCTACCTAATCGCGCGCCGAACGCTGCGCGAGCTGCTGATCGGCCAAGGACTGATCCTCAGTGATGACGTTCCACTGGTGCGCTCCTTCTCCGCTCGCTACTGGGTTGAAGGCTTCGCAGGGATCGCTGGCCCGGCCGCCGCATCCGTGCGCCGCGCAGCCGCCAAGCTGCCACCGCAACGCTCGCTTGCGCTCTCGCTCGGCGACGAGCGCGTGATGTTGGCAGTCAATGAACCGGTCCGTGAACCCGAGTCCCGACTCGCGCGCGGGCGCGGCGGCCCAAACGAGGTTCACGTTGTGTTGCCGGCCTACCACGCTGCGCTAACGATCGAGCGCGTCGCCGCCGACTTGCCACTCGAATCATTCGACCGTGCGCTGCTAGTTGACGACGCCAGCGGCGACGACACCGTCGCCGTTGCTCTGGCCGAGGGCTTCGAGGTACTCCGCCACCCCGCCAACCGTGGTTACGGAGCCAACCAGAAGAGCTGTTACACGCGAGCGATACTCGACGGTGCCGACGTTGTAGTGATGGTGCACGCCGACCATCAGTACGACGCAGCGCTGGTGACGGAGATGGTACGCCCGATCGTCGAAGGTCGCGCCGACGTTGTGATGGGCTCGCGGCTGCTCGAGGATCGCGCGATCGCGGGCGGAATGCCGCGTTGGAAGTGGATCGGCAACCGCGCGCTTACGTGGACCGAGAACCAAGCGTTCACAAAAGACTTCTCCGAATACCACACCGGCTACCGCGCGTTCTCAACTGAGTTTCTGCGATCGATTCCGTTCCTGCGTAACAGCGACGGCTTCGTCTTCGATCAGGAGATCTTCGCTCAGATCGTCGATCGCAATGCGCGCGTCGTTGAGCTGCCGATCCCAACGCGTTACTTCCTTGAAGCATCGAGCGTTTCGTTCCGCGCTTCGGTTCGTTACGGGCTAGAAACGCTGACAGTCCTAGCCCGCTATCGCGTCGACGAGAAGCGTCGTCGATGGTCGCTGCTGCGTCGGCCGGCGGTCGATCTTCAGCCGAGCGCACAAGGCGCACCTAACAGCGAATCGGTTCCCTGAGCCTGACGATGGCACGCGTACTCGTTGTCTGCGCTGAGCCGATCGGCCCGCAGGTCGCCGGTCCGGCAATCCGCGCGCTGGAGCTGGCGCGGGTGCTCGCCGACTCCCATCAGGTGACAATCGCTGCGCCCGCGCCAAGCCAATCCGGCGACCAGCGGATCGCCTTAGTAGAGGCCGGCTTCGGTGATTACGACGCCCTACTCGCGGCCGTCGCTGCGGCCGACTTCGTGATCGCTCAGTCGCTTCCGCCGCGGCTGCTCTCGAAGCTGCCGTCGCTCGATACGCGCCTGATCGCCGACCTCTATAACCCGACCGTCTTCGAAGTGCTCGAAGCAGGTCGCGACAAGCCGACGCCAGCGCGCAGGCGGCAGCAGCGCACAGTCACGCTCGCTTCGATCGCGCAGCTTGCCGCCGCTTCGCACGTGATCTGCGCCAGCGAACAGCAACGCGACCTGTGGCTTGGCGTGATGGCGGCGGAGGGACTGGTTCGGATCGAGGACTACTCGCGCGATCCAACGCTGCGCTCGGTGATCGATGTAGTGCCTTTCGGCCTGCCGAGCGAGCAGCCGGTAGCGCCGCCGGTGCAACCGATCCGCGCAATGTTTCCGGTTATCGCTGCCGATGATCGCGTCGTGCTCTGGGGCGGTGGCGTCTGGAACTGGCTTGACCCGGAGACGGCAATCGACGCGATCGGCCTGATCGACGAGCGCCGCGGAGGCGGGCCGCGGACCCATCTGGTGATGATGGGGATTGGGCGACCGGCGAGCGAGGAACTCGACGCGATGCGCGCCGGCCAACGGATGCTCGGCCATCTCACGCGGAGCGGCCTTGAAGGGGAGGTCGTGCACGTGAACCACGGCTGGGTTGACTACGACGAGCGCGGTGGATGGCTGCTGGAGGCCGATATTGGGGTGAGCACCCACCATGATCACCTTGAGAGCCGCCTCGCGTTCCGTACGAGGATCCTCGACTACATCTGGGCCGCGCTGCCGATCGTCGCGACGAGCGGCGACACGCTCTCAGGGCTGGTTGAACGTGAAGGGCTCGGCTTGACGGTCGCCGCCGGCGATCCAGAAGCGCTAGCGGCGGCGCTAAGCGCCCTGCTTGACGATCCGACGCGGCTCGCAGCAGCAGAGCTCGCAATCGCGCGTCTAGGGCCAAGAATGACTTGGAAGCAGTCGGCTGAGGCGCTTAGCGCGATCTGCAGCGGCGAGGTCGCTACTGGGGCACCCGATCGCGCCGCGCTGCGCCGCGTGACGCTGGCCCAGTATCCACCACTGCTGGCCGAGACCCGAGAAACCCATGGCCTCCGTGGGGCTAGCAGCCGAGCTTGGCGCAACCTTCGGCGCACGCTCACTCCGGGGCGATAGATGACCGCTGATCCTGGCCGCCCGGGGCCGATCGGTCGCGCCTGCTCACGAATTGGGCTAGACCCGTTCGAGCTGGGCTGCTTGATCGTGCTGACAGCGCTGGCGATGGCGCCGCTTATTGCTCTAGCCAGCAAGGGCCGCGACCTGTCGGGCGCTGACGGCCTCTTCGCGACCGATCAGATGCAGTACCTCTGGTGGATCCGTGACGCAGGCAACCACATCCTGATCGGCAACCCGTGGGATCTGGCGCCCGGCGAACGACGATTCCTCCACCCCGGCTTCCTCTTCAGCGGCCTCGTCGACCGTTACCTCGGGCTTTCAGTCGGCCTTAGCTATCTGCTCTGGAAGCCGGTCGCAATCGGCGTCACGTTCGTTGGCTCTCTGCTCTACGTTCGCCGGCTCGTAACCGGCAACGGTGCCCGCCATGCGGCTCTGACGCTGGCGCTCTTCACCGTGATGCCTGTCGTGGCGCTTGTCGCCTGGACCGGCTGGGGCGGGAAGCCTCGGACCTACACCTTCGGCTTCATCACAGGTGAGATCTGGTCGGCCCATTACCTCTGGGGCTATCTCTTCACCGCGATCGCAGTTTTCATGATCCCGCTCGTCCTGTTGGCGCTTGAGCGGTGGCGCGAGAACCGCCGCAGAGCGATTCTGATCTGGTCCGCTGTCGGCGTACTGCTTATCACTTGGCTGCAGCCTTGGCAGGGCGCCGAGATCGCAGCAATCGTGTTTGCAGTCGAGCTGCTTCGGGCGCTCCCCCGTCTTGGCGGCCGTCGCCCTTCATGGCTGATGCTGGTTGTGGTTGGGACGGCAGCAGCCTTGCCTGCGATCTACTACTTCTGGCTCTCGCACGCCGACCCGGGCTGGAAGCTCGCCGGCGAGGTCAACCGCGCCGGTGCGCAGGCGCTTTGGGCTTGGCCATGGTGGGCCGTCGTCGCAACGCTAATCCCGCTCGCGCTTCCGGCCCTATTCGCATACCGCCTGAAGGCGCCAAGCTGGCAGGACGTAGCGCTCCGTGTTTGGCCGCTGGCAATTCTCGCCGTCTACCTCGCACCGACAGGCACCTTCCCGTACCACAGCTGGCAAGGGCTGATGCTGCCGCTCGCGATCCTCGCCGTGATCGGTGTGCAGAGTCTGCCGATCAGAACCCCCAGATGGGCCGTCATAAGTGTCGTTGGGTTACTGACGATCCCTGGCACCGCGCACAAGATCGAGGTCTTCTACAACAGCGTCCACTCGGCGGCCGACCCTTACTGGGTATTCCCCGGTGAGGTTGAGGCGCTCAACGCGCTCGAGAACGACCCTCGTCCCGGCGGCGTGCTGGCACCGAGCTACTCAAGCCTGCTTGTGCCAGCACGGACTGGCCGCGAGACCTACGTCGGTCCGTTCTCGTGGACCCCCAACTGGTCGCAGCGAGCGATCACCGCCAACGACCTATTCGAAGGACGTCTCAGAGGGCCCGAGGCGAGAGCGTTCGTGATCGCGTCCCGCGCCCGCTGGCTGCTCGCGGACTGCCGCCTAAAAGACGTCAGCGCGCTTGACAGGTCGCTCGCGCCGCTGCTCGCGCGGCCGCCGGCGCGGTTCGGCTGCGCAACGCTGTACGAGCTTCGCGATCGCCCTGAGATGGCCGCAGCGGCAGACCGACCCGACCGGTAGCGATCATCTCCAGCGACAGCAGCGTCGCGTACGATGATCTGATGGAAAGCGACGTTGCCCACGGCTCGGCGCGTCCGCTCGGACCGAAATCGTTGCGGTCGGCGCCAGCTTGGTTCGTTCCACTGCTTCTGTTCGCGGGCGGCCTGCTGCTTTCCGGACTAACGATCCTCAGCGGCGTCCAACCGAACGACGAAGGGCTGATGCTCCAGGCCGCGGCTCGGATCGCCGACGGGCAAGTTCCGTACGGCGATTTCTGGTGGTATTACCCGCCGGGCCAGCCGTATCTGCTGGGAGGGCTTATTGAGCTGTTTGGCCCTTCGCTGCTGTGGTGGCGGATCGTCCGTCTGCTCGCCGACGCGACCATAGCGCTGCTTGCGTGGCGCCTAGCGCGACGTCGCTCGGGCCCTTACCTCTCACTAGTGGTCTGGCTTATCAGCATCTGCGCGATGGCCTTTCCGAGCGGCCCCCACCCCTCGGCGCTGGCGCTGGTGTTTGCGCTCGGCGCGCTGCTGCTGTTTGAGCGTCGGCCGCTGGTGGCTGGCGTTCTGCTTGGCCTCTGCCTAGCCTGGCGGATCGAGTTTGCGGCCTACCTCGGTGCTGGGGTTGTGCTTGCCTTGGCGATCAGCGGCGCCGAGACGCCCGAGAAGATTCGCCGGATCGGCCGTTTTGCGCTCAGCGCGGCCGTCGTCGCTGCGGCGATCTACCTGCCGGTCGTGCTAGCTGCAGGTCTTGGTCAATCATGGGATCTGCTCGTCCGCTATCCGATTGAGGATTTCTCGGCCTACCAGGCGCTGCCGTTGCCGAAGTTCTACGACGGTCCGCTGGCCTCATTCGACGACTGGGCCGGGGCGCTGCTTCCTTTCTATCTCCCGCTGGCGCTGTTGATCACGCTCGCGAGCGGATTGGTGACGCTTGCGCTCTGCTTCGCCCGCCGACGTGATTGGCCACTAATCGCCGGAGCTGTCTTCGCGATCGGCATGGCGCACTACATGCTGGTCCGTCCCGACTACTTCCACACTGCGCCGCTGGCGATCGCGTCGTCGCTCGTTGCAGCTTGGGGGATTGGCGGCGCTAGCAGCGGCCGCGGTGAAGAGAATGCGGGGTCGGCGCGAGCAGCGGCGGCAACGCTGTTCGCTGCGCTTGCGGTGATTTCGCTCGCCTACCTCACGGTCCAAGGCGTTGCTCGGCGCTGGCTCCAAGTAACCGAGCCGGTAGTCGCGCTGACGACTCCGGTCGCCAAGCCGGTGCGCACGAATGTCCGAACAGCGGTTGCGCTTGATCAGGCTGTCAGCTACGTGCGAGAGAACACCGCGGCTGACGCGCCGATCTACGTCGTCGGCCGCCGCGCCGACATCACAACCGCTGGCGCACCCCTGATCTACGTGCTCGCCCAGCGCACCAACCCAACCCGCTACGACATCGCTGCCCCAGGCGTTCTGACCAGCGCACCGGTTCAGCAAGAGATCGTCGCCGACCTCGTGCGGTCGAAACCACCGCTGATCGTCCGCTGGGACTCGCCCACCACCGATGCTCCAGAGCCGAACCGCTCAGGTCGCTCCTCGGGTGTTCGGATCCTCGACCGCTACATCGCCGCCAACTACGAGCAACGGACCCGCTATGGCGACTGGGTAGTGCTCTCAGCCCGTCCTGCCAACTGAGCTTCAAACTCGTTGCGCCACCGGCCCAGCCCATTGCGCGTCGGTACGACTCGCAGCGAGCAGGCCAGGAAACCGATCCAGGCTGCCACGGTGATCAGCCCGATCGGCAACAGCGCCCAACCGGCTGGTACAACCGACGCTACTAAGGCCGCAAGACTGCCCCCTACAAGTGCAAAAGCGACGCCCAAGAGAACCGCTCCAGCCAGTGCCCGACGCGGTATCCGAGCGACCTCCGGCGCGTAGCCACCGAATCGCAGCGCAAACCAACCGCCACCGATGATGTAGGCGATCAGCGTGCCAGCGACAACGCCGGTCGCGCCGAAGGCGATCGCCAAAGGCACGGTGAAGGCCAGATTGAGTCCGATCAGTACCGCCGCCAGCCTTGCCTCAAGCCCGGCGCTACCGCGCGCGCGCAGGTATGAGCTCCGCACGCCGAAGAGCAGATTGGAGCCATAGGCGGCGATCAGCATCGAGGCGAAGGCGCCCGCGAGCGCAAAGCCGGAGCCGAGCCAGCCGCTGACCAGCGACGGGGCGACGGCAATGCCGATCAACGTTCCGCCGATCGACGCCGTAAACCAAAGGCGATCGACCTTGGCGAAAACCGTCTGTAGAGCAGCCCGATCCTGCGCTCCCTGCAGCGAAGCGAAACGGTTGAAGATCGGCACCAGCGGAGCGGCCGCAACGAGCCGCCCTGCCTCGGCTAGCTGGGAGGCGATTCCGACCTCGCCGACAACCGCTGGCTTGGCGACTAAACCAGCGACAACGCGGTCGCTCTGACCGTTGATGATCAAGGAGGCCACTGAGAGCTGCAGGCGAGCGGAGAGGCCAACAATCGCAACTGCGTCCTCGCCGCTGACAAAGCCCGGCCTGACGCGGAGACTTCCTGCCGCGATCAGCGCACGGCTGACCAGCAAGACGACCTGCTGCGCTATCACCGCCCACCCAAGCTGAGCGAGCGTCGCGCCGCAGCTGACAAGCACGGCGACGGCCGTGAGGTACCCAACCGACCCGAGCGCAGCGGTAACTGCGATCGAAGTAAACCTGCCTTGGCCCTGTAACAGATTGGCGAGCGCCGCCATCGCCATTCCAAGCGGGACAGCGAGCCCAACAATCCGCAGCAACTCTGTCGCCTGCTGCTCAAGCTCGTACGGAAAACTAAAGATGCTGGCGATCTGCGCTGCCAGTAGCTCAATGATCAGGGCCGCGAACAGGCCGATGCCTAGATAGAAGGCCAGCGTCGACCAGAAGACGCGGGCCGCGCCAGCATCGTCATCGGCGCCTCGAGCGACCGCGATGTACCGCTGCACAGCTGGTGCCATCCCAGCCTCGACGATGCCGACGTAGATCACTATCGCCATCGAAACGGTCCAGACGCCGTAGGCCGCTTTGCCGACGTGATCGATGATCAACGGAGTCGCAATCAAGACCGCGAGAATGCCGATCAGCGCAGTGATTACGCTGGCGCTGATATTTCGTTGGGCTGTCCGCACCGCACCAAGCCTACGCGCGCTGGTAGAACGAACGGCATGGGAGCAGTCCGAAACCGCGCAGTTGCCCTGCTACCGCTCCGCGTCGGATGGTGGCTCGGCCAACGCGGCGAGTACGAACTGGCGGCCCGCTACCTGCGAGACCTCAGCGGCGTTGAGATCGGCGGCAGCGCGCACAACCGGTTTCAGGTCGACGCGATCAACATCGACCGCTACGAGGAGATGGACACGGTCTACAAGCAGGAGGAACGTCGGCTGTCGGGGCGCGCACTTGATGTTGACATCGTCGCCCCTGGCGACGATCTCCCGCTCGAAGACAAGTCGGTCGAATTCGTCCTCGCCTCACACGTGATCGAACACTTCCCGGATCCGATCAAGGCGCTTCTGGAGTGGGAACGCGTGGCCAGTCGATACCTGTTCATCGTCGTCCCGCACCGCGACCGAACCTTCGACTCCGATCGCGAGCTGACAACGCCGGACGAATTGATCGAGCGGCACGAGGCGGGCTTCACCTCAGACGAGGACCGTCACTGGTCGGTCTGGAGCTGCGAATCGTTTGTCGAGCTCTGCCAACGGATCGGGCTAAAGGTTGTCGAAACCGAAGATCCGGACAAGAAGGTCGGTAACGGCTTTGCGGTGGTGATCGCAACCGGCAACGGGACGCCGCTTAGTACTCGGGCCTAGCAGCGTCGCCAAGTTCGTCATTGGCAGCAACCACCGCGCCGGCTAGCAGTAGACCGACCAGCGCGAGCGCTGGCATCTCCCAGTCCCAATCAAGGCCAGCGTGTACCGCGATAGCCCCGAGCGCGGCAAGAGCTCCGGCTGCTTCGACGCGGCGTTCGCGCAGCACGTTTCGCCCCGCCCAGAGAACGCCAGCGATGAACAGGCCAAGCGCGAGTAGACCGAGGACCCCTAGTTCAGCTCCGGTCTCAAAGTAGAGCGAGTGCGCGTCGAGCGAAGGGTCGGCAATCTTGCGCTGCTGTCGCCAAACGACGCGGAACGAGCCTGAACCATCTCCGGCCAACGGCTTGTCAACAAACATCCCTGCCGCGACTTTCCAGTATGCGTAGCGATTGCTCTCGAACGAGGTGAGTCGGCGCGTGTCGGCTCCAAACCGCGGTTGACCTCGGCTGCTGCCGTCACCGGCCGCCGCGGCAACGAAGCCAACCAACAGAACAGCCGCCAAGCATGCCGCGAGCGCCCGGTGCGCCGAGAGTGGACCACGATCAGGGCGAGCGCTCCACCAGCTAGCCGCAAAGACCGCAGCGACCATCACCACGGCCAGTACAACGAAGAGGATCAGCCCCTCGCGCTCGCGAGTCGCGACCGAGCCCTGCAGCGTTCGTACAGCCGGCAGCAGCGCGGCGGCGACGGCGACGAGCACCGACCCGCCGATGCCAACTGCCAGCAGGCGGCCCTGGAGCCGCTGGCGGCTGAAGACGATCAGGAGCGTCGCACCAACGGCAACGCCGAGTAGCGCCCCGCGCGAGAAGGTCAGGTAGACGCCAAGCCCCAGCGGCACCGATGAGGCCACCGCAGCGGATCGCAGCCAAGCTTGCCGCGACATGTCAGCGGCGATGCGCAGCGCGAGAATCAGGCCTACGGCGGCGAGCATGCCGCTGGCGTTCCAATAGGTCAGCGGTTGCTCCAGACGCCCGGCCGCCGACGCGCTGGCTGCTTGTTCGATCAGCCCCGGGAGCAGCCGCGCCGAGAGCGCATAGGCGGTAACGGCAAGCGCACCTAATGCCAAGATCGGCTCGACAAACCGCAAGCCATTCGCGCCGCGCAGCAGCGCGGCAGCCGCGACGAAAGCGCCGAGATAGAGCAGCAGCCGCTGAAGGTCGGATTGCGCGACTGCCCGCAGTGGCGCCCAGGCAATTGAAAGCCCGACAATCAAAGTCAGGGCGGCTAGGCCAAGAACGGCAACCCGCCCGGGCCGCTCGCGCGGGAAAGGAGAGCCGGAGAGCCAAAAAGCAATCAATGCGATTAGCCAGACAGCCGCTCCGGCAAGCAGCCGAGGGCCGGCAAAGTACCCCCCGGAATAGAAGGCCACTACCGTCGGGACGATCAACAGCGCGACAGCGGTGAATCCTCTGATCGCCCCGGGCATCGCCCGCGAGCCTAGTGAACCAGACGCGGCCGGCGCGGAGCGCATACGATCCGCTCGTGACCGGAGCCCTTTCACGACCTGCGATCGGTTTACGTCTGCTGCTTTCCCTGATCGCAGTGCTCGCGGGAAGCTGGCTGCTTGTCAGCTGGCACGATGAGCGACTCCAGACGCGAGGAATCCATATGCTTGCCGAGCAGCCGCCGCGGCCGCGCGAGGCACTCGAGCAATTCCGTGGCGCCCAGCTGATGAGCGCGAGCCTGCAGCCGCAGCTATTCGAAGCGTCCACTATCTACCTGCTCGGAAACCATGCCGAGGCAACCGCTGATCTGCGTCGGCTGCTTCGGCGCGAACCACGCAACCGCACCGGCTGGCTGTTGCTAGGGAATTGGCTTCTCGCCGATGACCCCCCTGCCGCTAATCAGGCGTTCAGGCAGGCGGCCACACTGGACGGCCCAGCGGACCGGTGACGCTTACGACCTGGTCCGGCCAGGGCGTGCTAGCCCCCTGCCGCGCGAGCGTCGTGCGGCGTCGCGATGCTGGCCCGTCGACGAACGCGCTGGCCCCCGCGTGAGCATCTGCTCAACAACTGCAGAGAACTCGTTACCGAAGCGCTCAGGGCTGAAGCGCTGCGCCTGAGCAACGCAGTCCTCCGGTTGGAAAACTGAAGGATCGAAGCGATCGAGCGTCGCGCAAAGCGAGGCGGGCTCGGGACGATCGAAGAAAAGTCCTGTCTTGCCCTCGATCACCGTCTCGAGCAACCCCCCGGCGCGGAGCGCAATCACGGGCCGCCCTGAGGCTTGGGCCTCAACCGCGGCAATTCCGAACTCCTCGGTCGCTGCAACGATCAGTGATTGCGCAGTGCGCAGCAGCCTTGCGGCCTCGTGGTCGCTGACGCGGCCGGCGAAGCGAACGGACGGGCCGGCGAGCCGCTGAAGACGCCGCGCATCGGGGCCATCGCCAGCAACAATCAGAGGCAGCCCAAGTCGACTGGCGGCGCGCACAACGACTTCGATCCGCTTGTGCGCGATCAGCTCAGAGAGAACCAGATGGTGTTCGCCTAGTGCTCCAGGTGAGAAGCGGTCGATTTCAACCGCTGGGTAGATCACGGTCGACTCACGCGAGAAGTAGCGTTCAATCCGCTGCTGGGTTGTCTTCGAATTGGCGACGTAAGCATCGACGCGCTGGGCGGCGATGAAATCCCACTGCCGCCAACGGTGCATCACCTGAGCGAGAACCGGCCGAACAAGACCACTCCGTGCCTCGAGCGTCGCCTCGCGCTCCGTCCACGCGTAGCGGAATGGGTTATGGCAGTAGCAGACGTGAACGGCGTTCTCATCAGGAATAACTCCGTGCGCCCAAGCAGATGAACTCGAAACGACAAGGTCGTAGCCGCGCAGATCAAGCGACTCGATCGCAGCCGGGTAGAACGGCAGCAGGGGGCGGAAGTTGCGGGCGGTTGGTCGCAGGCGCTGCAGCCCCGAGGTGATCACGCCTCGATCCTCGAAGCGGCCCTGAGTACCGACGGGATCGTAGACAGCTGAAAAGATGTCAGCCTGAGGGAAGATCGCGCAAAGCTCCAAGAAGACGCGCTCTGCGCCGCGCAGATCGAGCAGAAAATCGTGAACTAACGCAACGCGCAGGTTCGTAGCGGCGGGGATTGCGTGCATCAAGTCGCTAAGACTATCGCCACTGGCACGATTAGGCGACAAGCAGTTACCAGCGGCCGATGATCTAAGTTGCTGGCTTGATGCGCGTAGCGATTGACGCCCGACACCTCGGCCAAGGCCGAGGGATTGCGCGATATCTCGAACAGATGCTGGCCGCACTGGCGGATCGCTTTCCCGATGACGAGTGGGTCGCCGTCGTCCCCCGCGACCGCGAGGTAGCTGTGCCGCTCGGAGTTGAGCTTCGGCGAACCCGGCTGCCGTCGAAGCCAATCTTCGCTAGCGCAGCACTCCTTGGTCGGCCGCGGCTGGAGAAGCTCGCCGCCGGCGCTGATCTTTGCTGGCTGCCAGCCCCGGCACCGGTTGCGTGCGGACGCAAGACCCCGTACGTACTGACGATTCACGACCTCTCATTCGAGCTAGCGCCAGATGACTTCACCGACTACGAACTACGCTGGCATCGCGCTGCTCGGCCGAGACGGCTCGCTGAGCGTGCGGCAGAAGTGGTCGTCGACAGCGAAGCGACTCAACGACAGCTACTTGCTGCCGATTGGCCGGTCGACGCAAGCAGGGTGACGGTGGTTCGGGCAGCTCCTACAGGGATCGTCAGCGGCCCTGCCGAAGCAGACCCGAGCGCCGACGACGCTGGCCGGTTTCTGCTCTACGTCGGCGCGCTTGAGCCGCGCAAGGGAATAGAAACGCTGGCGGCAGCGATGCCATTGGCTCGGCAAGCGGGGCTGCGGGCGCCTCTGGTGGTCGTTGGGGAGGGACGAATGTCGGCAGCGCTCGAAGGGCTTCCAGGAGTCCGACTGGTCGGAAGGCAGAGCGACGCAGAGCTTGCTGCCCTCTACGCTGGCGCACTGGCGCTGGTGATGCCGTCGACGCTCGAGGGTTTCGGGCTACCGCCGGTCGAGGCCGCCACCCACGCCGTCCCCAGCGTCGTCAGCGACCTCGAGGTCTTCGATGAGACGCTCGGCGCTGCGAAGCTCAGCTTCGCGGTCAATGACCCCACGGCCCTCGCCAAGGCAATGGTGCTGATCAGCGGCGACGCCAGGCTCCGGTCGAAGCTCGGTGAGGAGGCTCGCGAAGCAGTCAAGACGCTTACTTGGGCGGCATCGGCGCGGCAGCTACACGCAGTGTTCACGGCAGCATTGGAGCGCCGATGACTTTCTCGCTCTGTGTCGTGCTGCACAATTCATCTGGGGAGCTCGAAGCGCTGCTCGATTCGGTTGACCGGCATCTGAGTATCCGGCCTCAGATCATCTGCGTTGACAGCGGCTCGAGCGATAACGGCGCCGCGCTGGCAGGCTCGCGCGGCGCGGAAGTGATCGTGATGGATGGCAACCCCGGATTCGGCGCGGCAAACAACGCAGCCCTAGCTGCAGCAACCGAAGCGGTCAGTGTGCTGCTCAATCCTGACTGCCGATTGGTTGACGCGGGCCTTGAACGACTGGTCGCCGCTGCCGAGGGTCGCCGCGCGCTGATGGCGCCGAGACTGCTCAATGACGACGGAACCATTCAGGACAGTGCGCACCCGCTGCCCGGCAGCTGGGATGGTTACCTCGCCGCGGTGACCGTTCCACGCTTGCTGCCGAGGCGCCTTCGCGAGCGCGCGCAGCCGTTCCGGTCGGAGCGCGAGCGCGTCGTTGGTTGGGCGATTGGCGCCTGTCTGGTCGCGCAAACCAAGCTCCTTCGCGAGCTTGGCCCGTTCAACGCTGAAGACTTCCTCTTCGCAGAAGATCTTGACCTTTGCCTGCGCGCGCGGGCACTTGCTATCCCAACGACCCTCGACCCTGCCGTGAAGCTCGTTCACCGCGGTGCCCACACCAGCGGCGGGACGACAGATCAAACTAGGCTCGATCGTCAAGCTTGGCGCCGACGCGAGGTGATCGGCCGCCAGCTCGGCGCTCGCGCCGTTGCACGAGACGACCGAAGCCAGTATTTGACCTTCACGCTTCGCATCATGGCGGGTCGCGACAGAGCCCGTAACGAGATGCTCATCACGGCCCTGCGGCGCGCTCAGAATAGATCGAGTTGAGGGACTCCTCCGTCCTCCGCGCGCGCTGACTTCGGCTTCGGCGCGCCGGTTGCACGCTGCTTCGGCGCGCCAGCGGCGAGTAGCTTGGGCAAGCGTGCGAAATCCTCACGGAGCAGCTCCAAGTTCGGTCTACGGTAGAGCGCAGCGGCGGGGTGAAAGACGGGATAGAGCCAAACCGTCATTGCGCCAAACGAATGCAGTGCGGCCTTGCCGTGAATTGCCGTGATCGCGGTGTCATCTTGGCGCAGCAGCTTCGTCGCAAAGTTGCCAAGCGTGACGACGACGATCGGCGCTACCAGCTCAACTTGGCTGCGCAGGAACGGCGCGCAGTTCGCTATCTCATCGGCGCGCGGGTCACGATTGTCTGGCGGCCGACACTTGAGCACGTTCGTGACATAGACCTCTTCGCGCGTCAACCCAATGCCGGCCAACAGGCCGCTGAGCAGCTTCCCCGAGGCTCCAACGAATGGCGTTCCCTCGCGATCCTCGCTGGCGCCGGGCGCTTCGCCAATCAGCATCAGATCTGCATTCGTAGTCCCGCTTGCGAAAACGACCTGTGTGCGAGTGGCCGCGAGCTGACTGCAGCGAGTGCAGCCGATGGCGAGCTCACCGAGAGCCTCCTCCTGCTGGCTGGCCGAATCAGCCACCCGGGGCCTCTCGCCTCCCTCGCCAGGTGCGGTACTTGAGCAGCAGGAATGGCCTTTCCACGACGTAGTAACTGAACGCGCCAGCCATAACGGCGAGCACAACGGTCGCAACCACAATTCTCAGAAATGGCCAACTCCCATCGAGGATCCCGATTTCTATCAAGGCAATCTTGATTGGATCGAACCAGATGTAGATGCCATACGAGATCAACCCGACCCAAACTGCGGGGCGCAAGGCCAGCAGCCGCGCCGGCAGTCCGCGGCCATCCGGAGCCGGGAATGCGGCGGGGAAGACGACTGCCGCAGCAACCAATAGCGTGAGCAGATGATGGGCGGGCAATTCGCCGCTCGTAAGGACAGGTGTCGCGACCACGAGTATCGCAAACAGTGCAGCCGCCAGCAGCCACGCGGCCCCTGGGTGACGACTAGCGAGCGCGAGAGCGCGAGACTGATGCCGCGTCTGAACGGAATAAGCGCTGAGTGACGCGAAAGCCATCCCGACCGCGAACCACGCGAGATAGAACGGAAGTGTGATGATCAACAACAACGACATCGGGTCAGGCAGCCCAGTGCTGCTGATACTGCTGACCAAATGTGCCCGAGCCAACGATGACGCGGCAGCGAGCGTACCTAGCACCACAAGGTCAACTGCCAGTCGCCGCCCTGGCCTGCTACCGCCCAAACGGCGCAGCGCGAACGCAAAGGCCGGTAACAGCGCGTAGAACGCGACCTCAACGGAGAGGCTCCAAGCCGGACCGATGCCTGCTCGGAACGCGAAGTCGAATCCTGAATAGTTCTGGATTAGCAGGAAGTAGCGCCACCAGCCAGTGCCGGCCACGCCAATCACTCCGGGCAGGAGTGATATTGCAATCAGCGCAAACCAATAGCCGGGCAGAATCCGCAACGCCCTGCGCCGGTAGAACGTCAGGAGTCCGGCACGCTCAGTACCGCTCATGTCGCTGGCGACGAATGGGCGGTAGAGAAGAAAACCGGAGATGACGAAGAAGACGGTCACTCCCAACTGGAGGTCGCCCACAACGTGGCCGAAAAACGTCGTCGAAGCGGCCCCCGAAGCGCTGGCGCAATGCCCGAGGAGCACGCCGAGCGCTGCGACTGCTCGAAGCCCGTCGAAAAGCGGGAACCGCGGATTCCCCGGTGGCGGTTCGAATACTGCCGGCACTTGATCGTTCTGCGATGGCTCGGCCGCCGACGCGCTCACTGCTCTTCGCTCCGACCGAGGTTGTTGTCCTTGACGGCTCGCGAGACTCGAACAGACACCAACCTAAGTGTGCTCCCCAGCAGCAACAGCAGCGCCGCCGCTAGCGCCAGCCAATGAGCAGAAAGACGCTCACGTGGGTATTGAAAGCTGAGGCTCGCATATTCGGTCGTGACGCTGGTCACGTAAAGCGACGCGACGACAGCGATCAAGGCTGAAGCGAGTGCCACCATCACTCTGCCCGCAAAATCGAGCTTTGGACTATTCGGCGTCGTCTTGAGCGAACGGACTCCTCGGCGCGCAGTGAACAGCTCACGCCCTGGGGGGCGGCTGCCAATCTGGACTTCGAGCTGCTCGACGGCGGGTGCGGCCACACTAGCCGGGCCTTCTGTGCGACGTCTGCGGCGCAGAGAGAGTCCAACAACAACCAGCAGAACGAGCGTTCCAATCAGCGAAACGATGTAACCGACCGTGGCGCTTCTCTGTGGCCCGAAAGCGAATCGAGCGGCAGCGCAACTTCGGCCGTTGATCCTCCAACCATTAGCAAACCCGTCGATTTGGACCGGTGGTCCCAGCTCTCGCTCTTGGCCGGAAGTCGCGCGGCACCAGGCCCGCCACCCTGGCGAGTAGCTCTGACCCAGCGCGAGCCATCCTGGCCCGTCCAGCGTTATCCGGCCACTCGGAGATGCGCCCGCGAGTTCGCGCCTATCCGGAAGCGGTCTGACCGGCGCTCCGTCAAGCCGAAGCGCATCGGGAGCGAAGACCGGCCCCGGGTTGGCAACAACGAGGCTTGAACCGCGGCCGAGCACGAGCTTGCGGGAGGCACACTGACTAAGCGCGAGTGCCCCGCCGTCATTGAGCGCGGTGACGTCGCCAGCCACGCGCAGCGCCAGTTGAGTGCGCCCCTGGGTGATCGACAGTGCACCGCAACGCGATCCGAACTGCCCCGTGCTGCGCACGTTGGCGGACGGGATGTCAGCACCTTCAACTTCTGCGATTGCAACGGTGCGAGTCTGCGCGCGGACAACCTTCGTAGTTGGCAGCCGCGCGACGCGCGTGATCGTCAAGCGCAGAGTCCTAGTTGTTACCGAAACCGGCAATTGGATCCGACCGTCAACATCGACCTTGCGCTGGAATTCACCGGCCGGAGTGCCAACAGTTACTCGCGTCGGCCGTAGATACCGGCCACGAGGGAACTTCAACGCTAACTCGCGAGCACCAAACGCCGTCGCGCTGGCCACCTCTAGCCAAGGCAGGTTTTCGGCATCGAACTCTGCCTGCCACGAGGTTGCTGGGTTGCGATCAAACGCCGAAGAGGAACGGAAGCGGCCAAGTCCCTCGCGCCGGCTGGAGCTGGTGAACCTGGTGCTCCCCGTTGTGCCGACCAACCGATCAATCGCCGAATCGGAAGCCGCTGGCCTCAACGAAGCCCACCCCTCGACTGCGAATCCGCGCTTAGCCGGCAACGTTACGATTCGTCGCATACCAGCCTCGCTGTCGGCCATGTCGCTGGCGCTGCCCGCAAACGCCGGCCCAATCCGCTCACCTGATCTGCGCGGGAAGTCCGCCGTTGACCGCTCGAGCACGATCTGCATCGGCACCGAGGTCAGGTCGCCCCCAGCTACCAACCCCGAGAGTCTCGTCGGCAGGCGCAGAGCTTCGCTCACCCGAACACCCGGGAAACGGACCTCATCAATGCCACCCTTCGTGAGGCCGAAGATGCCGACTGTGCCGATGACGCGAATCCGAACCTTCCGCACCGCGACCTGACCGAGTGTCACCCTGTTCCAGCCGTTTCTAACGCGCTGCCGCCGTTCCGGTCCGCCATTGACTGAAACCGCGATTCTGCGCGTGGCGCCAGCGCGGTCAATGTGCGGCCGTAGGTCGAACGAATTCGCTTCGAGCGGCCGCGCGAACACGACCTCGATGTACTGCTCCGAGGGCTTGTCGCTCTGCGCAATCCAGGCGGTTGAACGGTCGCCGTCGAGCGCTGCGAAAGGACGATGCTCCGGGAACAACAAGAAACTAGGTTTGGCCGGCGAGGTAATCGACTTGATCCCCGAGTAGACGGCAACGGTCCGTGCGCCGAGGCCCGCCGCGGGAAACGGGTCATAGACCGGGAACATGCGATCGATCGGCTCGCTCGCGGCCAGCGTCGGCCCCAGGTTGGCGACAACGGCGCTTCCTAGTCTGTACCGACGACGGTTGCTGTCAGTAAAGCTAAGCGTTGGGCTCTCAGCGAGGAGATCCTGCGCTGCCGGGCGCGAAAGGTCGCCGGCGTAGAACAATGCACGCCGCGGATCAAGTGCGCCAACGCCAGCCAGTGCGACCACTCCGTCAGCGTCACCGTCAACAATCTTTGCTCCGCCAGCCGGGTGGGCCCGGGTAATCCGCGGCTCAGCTGGGCGCGGCACGGCGTAAGCTCTGACCTCGCTGAGCGTGACGCTTGGCCCGCTGCGATCTGCTGGCGGCGTCTTCGTATGGCGCGGACCAAACTCTGAAGTTGGCTCATTGAAGCCAGCCTGCTGGCCGAGGACCACCGCAGCGCGCGCGGCATCAATCGACTCGCCGCGCTCAGTGGATCCATCGCTCCCAACTAGCACCCTTCCGACCCCCATCAGCTGAAGCAGTGGCTTGAGCTGCCCCGGGGTCAGGCGATCCTGCTGAATCCGGCTGTCAACGCTTTCGAGCAGTTGCGCGGCGGACGGTGGCGCCGCACGCAAAATCTGACGCACTAGCACCGGCCTTTGGGAGATTCCGGGAACCACCGACGTTAGCGTGCCGCCCCACTCGTACCAACCGAATAGATCACCCGGGAGGACAGCTATCCGTGTATCTGCCGGAGTGGTCTTCTGAGCATCCGCAACGGCCTCGGTCCACGCCGCCGGAACGGAGCCAAAGAAGAGCTGCTTGTCGATCGCGCTGCCAGCCCAGATCGGCCGCCCCCAGAGAACGATCAGCAAGACTACCGCCACAACCGACCCCGACCAGAGCCAGCGTGAGTCCAGCCGCCTCACCGTGATCGACAGGTTGAGGTTACGCACTAGAGCTAGGAGGCTTGCCAACGATGTTCCGGCCAGAACCGAAAGGGCCAGCGCAGCGAGCGGCGCTGCTTTGTAAGTGGTGCGCAGGAACTGGAGCGGGCCGGCGTCGTAGTACGCGTTGACAACCGCCTTGCCAACCAGTCCTTCGGGCGGGAACCCGAGCGACATCACAAGCACCGCCAGCGCCAACAGCAACGCGAAGTAGATTGCCGAGATCCGCGCCCTAGAGAAGAGGGCCCCAGTGATCGCGAGGACGGGAATTAGAAACGTCGCGAGGATCGTCGGCACGCTTATCAGGTAGGCCACGACGGCTGGAATCATCGGGCCGGGCGCCGGGTAGCCGTCAATGTACGAGACCCAGTACCCCAGCAGCCTGAATGACTCGGAGCTGCTGGGAGTACTAAGGATTGTCTCAGCGTGCTCGGTGAAGGTCAGGTAGTCAGTGCCAAACCTGACTTGAGCAATAACCGGCACGACCCACCAGATTGAAACCGCGAGCGCGCAGAGCGCTGTGCGCCAGACGAACGAGTAGAGCTGCGCGAGACTCTTGCCATCAACGAGCAAGACGAGCATCAGCAGCCCGCTTGCCAGGAGCGGCCAAACCACGAGCGCGAGGTTCAGGCCAGCTTCAGTCGCGAGCAGGGTCAGGCCGAAAGCTGCTGGGTAGCGCCAGCCACGCGGCTGATTGACGCCGCGCAGGGTCCAGATCAAGAGCCACGGAAGCGCAGCGTAGGCGAGCAACCAAGCGCTCCCCCTGTTTAGGACGATGAGAACATACGGATTGGCGATGAAGAGCAAGCCGGCTATGAGCCCGGCGCCGCGCCGACGGGCCGGGAAGAATTCGCGCACAGCGAGCCATGCACCCCAGCCCGCCAACGCCAAGATGCCGCCGATCCAGAGCCGCTGTGCCACCCCCACCGGAAGACCCGCGTTGTTGCCGAGAGTAAAGAAGGGGCCAGATGGGAACGCGTAACCGATGAACTGGCTGCTCTGAACGCTGCCGAGGTCGAAGGTCGAGTTCCACACCGTCAGCGCACGCGCGAGGAATAGGCCTGGATCGATGGCAAGTTCCGCGCGCGTGTCGCTGAACGCTTCGTACGGCCTCTGCCAGAAGGCCAACAGCATCGCGAAGCCTGCGAGCAGAACCGGGGCCGGCGGTCGCTGAAGCGCTTTCTTAATCACGTCGACCACAGCGGGATCCTAAGCTAGTGTACGCCAAATCTCCGAACGGAGCGGTGCTTGAGCAACGGAACGCCCCGGCAGGCCGCCAGCGCGATCTGCGAATATCATGCAGCGACATGGAATCCCCACCTCACGCAGACAGCGCGGCAAGCGTCCCTCTCACCACCACGCTCGAAGCGATCGAAGGGGTCGAAGGCTGGCTAACTCGCGCGCAGGCAACGCGGCTTTGGCGCGCAGCCAATCAGGTTCCCGCCGCAGGCCAGATCGTTGAAATCGGCTCGTTCCGCGGGCGCTCAACAACCGTGCTCAGCCTTGGATCGTCGTCCGACGTGCGCGTCTTCGCTGTTGATCCGTTCCTCGGCAGCGATCGCGGGCCGCAGGAGATCTCGGAGGACAGAGACCGCGGAGAAGCTGACATGGCGCTTTTCACCGGGCAGATGGCGCGAGCAGGCCTCTCGGATCGGGTCACCCTGATCCGGCAACGCTCTGGTGCTATGGCCGCGCTCGACGGCGTAACGGGCCGGATTGACCTGCTCTATATCGACGGTGCTCACCGCTACGCGCCGGCCCGCGACGACATAGCTCGCTGGGGCGATCGCGTCAGGAGCGACGGTGGATTGATGCTTATCCATGACGCCTTCTCGTCGATCGGCGTAACGCTTGCCAGCATGCGCCTACTGTTCGCTTCATCACGGTGGCTCTACGTCGGCCGAGATGGTTCGCTCGCTCAGTACTGCGCTACGACGCTGTCCCACAGGCAGCGCGCTTCCAACGCCGCTCGCCAGACGGCTCAACTCGGTTTGTTCGCCCGCAACCTAGTGATCAAGCTGCTGATCACGGCGAAACTTGGTCGTCTGACACGCGTTTTCGGCCACGACGGCAGCTGGCCGTACTGAGACAGAACCTGCCGCCGACCTCACCGCTTGCGGAAGTACACAACGCAGTTCCACGAGAGCAGTTCGCGGAGCCCCGGGATCCGCATGATGAACCGAAACTGGGGCCAATAGCGAGGCTCAACTCGCGTGACTTCGATCGCATCATCGCGTTCCAGCAGCCGCAGCGTCTGCCCGATGTGAACCGGCCACAAGGTCTTGCCGACGACGTTCTTTGCGGGCGGCCCGTGGAGCATCTGGTAGACCCTTGGTCCGACCCGAACACCGAGGAAGTGGTAAGGAGCAATGTCGTGGCCGCCCCAAGGCGAATACCAATTCGTCCATGACAGGTAGCCCCACCCACCGGTCTTGAGCACGCGGGTGATCTCGGTCAGAACGTCAGGCGAGTTTGGCGTGTGCTCGAGCAGATTCGAGCAGAACACACCATCGAACGATCGGTCGGGAAACGGCAGGTCGCTGGCATCAGCTAGCACGAAGCCAGGCGGCGGCTCGCCTTGAAGCGAAAGCTCGCCAAGAGAGTTATCGATCGGGACTACCTCGGCGCCCGCGTCGCGAAGACTGCGGCTGTAGAAACCAGGCCCGCAGCCTAGGTCAGCGATTCGCTGACCTGCTAGCGGACCAACTTCAACGTCGAGCTGAGCGGCCGCTTCGGTCGCCATCAAGGAGTAGAACGGGCCAGGATCAGATGGCTCGTTTCGCCACAGCGTCCACAACTGACGAACCCGCTCCAGTCCGTGCTCGCGGGGCGGGCTCTCAAACTTCATTGTCGGCGCGCTCTGGGGTCAGCAACAGCTCCACTGCGCCGGCCAGCGAGCTCACAGTGCTACGACCACTTGCCGGCTCGCCCTGCTCGTCGGTCACAAGAATCGCATTAGCGCCAATCTGCCCAGCCGCTTCGATGTCGCAGGTCGAGTCGCCGATCACCACCGAGTCGGAGAATTCGATCTGCGGATAGCGCCGCTTCGCCTCAACGAAAAGACCGATCCGCGGTTTACGGCAATCGCAGCTGCCCTCTATGTGCGGGCAGACGATGATCGCCGTGAGCACACCGCCCGCGGCCGCGACTGCGGCACGTAGTCTCTGATGAATCTGATCGAGCGCGTGCGGCTGCGTGAGACCCTTGCCGACTCCCTGTTGGTTTGTCACGACAATCACGCGCGAGCCGGCGTTTGAGAGCGCAGCGAGCGCCTCTACGCTGCCGGGGAGAAGGTCGAACTGATCGAGGCTGTTGACGTATTCGCCATCGGGCAGCTTACGGTTGATAACGCCGTCGCGGTCGACAAAGACGGTCGCGATCGGAATCACGCGGCGAAGCCCATCTCCGCCTCAACTAGCTCGCAGATCACGTGGCCAACAACAGCATGGATCTCTTGGATCAGCGCCACCACCGACGATTCAACCACGACTAGCGAGTCGGCCAACTGATCGAGCTGGTGGCCGAGGCCGGTTATTGCCACCGTCGAGACCCCTTTTGATCGCGCCAACTGGAGCGCGGCGAGGATGTTCGCGGAGCGGCCACTAGTTGTAATCGCAATTGCCACATCATCAGGGCTCGCCAGAGCGTCTAGTTCACGCGCGAACGCCTGCTCGTAACCGAAGTCATTGGCCAAAGCCGAAGCAACCGCAGCATTAGCGCCAAGCGACATCGCTGCCAGTGGTCGCCGATCGGCGCGGTAGCGCCCAACCAGCTCAGCGGCGATGTGTTCAGCGTCAGCGGCGCTGCCACCATTACCGAAGAAGATCGCCTTCCCTCCTCGCGCGAGGCTCTGCGCAATCAATGCCGCCGATCGTTCGATCGCCGCGGCGGCTTCAGGGCTAGCAAGGCTCGCCAGCAGCTCGTCATGAATGACGCGGCGATGTGTTACCGCCGTAGCGGCGTCGCGGGACGAACCATCCGGCCCGCCAGCTAGCTCACTCATCGGTCCAAGACTCCATACCGATCTCGTCGAATGAGACGTCCAGCACATCAAAGCTGTCATCACGGAGTGCCTGGGCAACCTCGAAACGACAATCGAACGGAGCGTAGAACAGCATGTATCCGCCGCCACCGGCACCCGTGATCTTCCCTCCAAGCGCACCGGCATCGAGTGCCGTTCGGTGGGCCTGCACGGCAGCCTCAGTCGAGATCAATGGGGAGAGCTGCTGCTTCGAAATCCAGGACTCGTTGAGCAGGCAGCCAAACTCGTCCAACTGACCAGCGAGCAGGATCTTCTTCATCTCCTGCGCCAACTCCTTCTGGCGATCAAGCGCCGCGGCGGTTGTGCCAGCGTGGCTCTGGTACCGCTCGCTCTGGTCATCAATGATCGTTGCCGACTCGCGCGATGCTCCGAGATGACAGAGCAGCAGGTTGTGTTCCAGCGTTGCGATCGTCGCCGTCGGCAGCTTGAGTTGGTTAACCGTCACTTCGTCGCCGCTGAACTCGAGGAAATTGACACCTCCGAAAGCCGCGGCGAAGTGATCTTGGGTGCCACCGGTCAGGCCGAGATCCTGGCGTTCAATCTCGATCGCTGCTTGGGCTATTTGATGAGCCGACGCACTCCTCCCGTAAGCGGCGAGCAATGCGCCGACCACAGCGACGACAATCGTCGACGAGGCGCCGAGTCCAGACCCTGGCGGCGCCTGCGACTGGACGCGCAGCTCAACGCCGCGCCCGTCCGATGCCAAACGTCCAACCGGTCCGCTGAGCAGATGAAGCCGTTGGTCGAGCTCGCTGAGCTCGCCGATCCGCCCTGCTGCAACCAGCCCTAGGTCAAGGCTGCGAATCACCAACTGATCATCCTCTCGAATTCGCGCCGATGCATAGGCGTAGCGCCTGATCGCAGCGCTCAGAACTGCTCCTCCTTCGCGCTCCGGGTAGGGCGCAACGTCGGTGCCACCGCCGGCGAAGCTGATCCTCATCGGTGCCCTAGCGAATGCTTGCTTGCCGGACCGATCGGTCAGCCGCCCAAGTGGTGAAGGACTTCTGGCGAGAGACCTCATCGGCCGAGAACCTACAACACCGCAGGATTCCGACCCGCAAGTTGACAGCCGAAGCTGACCCTGCCAACGTCCTGCAAGCCCGCGTTGGTAAGCAACCGTCAATATCGCTCGCGAGCGCGTAAATTGTCCGAATGCACATTTCGATCCTCACAGATCGTGACTGGGAAAACCCTGACTCCGGTGGAGTCGGTGTCCACTTGACCGGCCAGATCGACCATTGGCTTCGGTGGGGGCATCGCGTGACCGTGATCGCTGGTGGCTTCGACGGCGCGCCGTCCGTCGAACGCCGACCTAACCTTACGGTCTACCGTGTTGGCTCGCGCATCAGTGTCTTCCCGAGGACGCTGCTTCGCGGCCTCGCCGGTCGCGTCCCCAGCGCTGACGTGACGCTCGAGATCATCAACGGAATCTGCTGGATGACGCCAATTTGGCTGAAGGGTCCGCGCGTTTCTTTGATTCACCACGTCCACCAATCGATGTACGTCGACGAGATGGGACAGTTCGGTCGAGTAGCTGCGCAGGCGCTGGAGACGATCCCGCTCCGTTCGCTTTACCGGCGTTCGCACTTCCTCGTCGTCTCCGAAGCAACGAAGGATGAGGTCGCTCGAACGCACAGGATTCCCAGCTCCGCAATCGACGTCGTCTACCCAGGCGTCGACAGCGAGTTCTTTCAGCCTGGGGCCAAGAGTGACCAGCCAACGATGGTCTTCCTCGGCAGGCTGAAGGCCTACAAGCGGGTCGAGACGCTGTTCGACGTAGTCAGCGCGGTCGACGGCCTGACGCTTGATGTGGTCGGCGATGGCGACCACGGACCCGATCTGAAGGCAGAGGTCGTCGCGCGGGGGCTGGACGACCGCGTCCGCTTCCACGGCCACGTCAACGACGAGGCAAAGCGGGCGCTACTAAGCCGCTCCTGGCTTGCTGCCACAGCATCGGCGGCAGAGGGATGGTCTTCGGCGACGTTGGAGGCGGCGGCTAGCGGCACCCCGACGGTCGCGCACCCTGTCGGCGGACTAAAGGAGTCGATCGTCGACGGCCAGACTGGGCTCCATGCTGAGACGCTCGGTGATTTTGTTGCTGCCGCCAAACGACTGGTCGACGACGAGCCGCTGAGAACGAGAATCAGCGTTCAGGCGCGTGCGCGTGCCGAAAGTCTCAGCTGGGCGCTTTCAGCCCGCAGAACGTTGGACGTTTTGAAGACCGCGGCCGATCGGGGGGCACGTGAGACATCCGCGGGCGTGAGCGATCAGATGCCGATCGGAGCAGCGCAGAACGACTCGTAGAGCAAGTACCGCGGGGCGGACTGCTACCTTTTCAGCAACTGGCCGTAACCCTCGGGCGCGGACCGTGTAGTGGCAATTGCAGTTGGCAGCTGAAGTACGACCTAATGCGCGACCGGTATCCCTGACGGGAACTGGACCGAAATGACAGAACGCATCGTTCAAACGATTCGAACAGTTCCTCAGATCAGGGGCGAGATCGCTGCGCTTCGATGCAGCGGTGCGACGGTCGGGTTCGTCGCGACGATGGGCGCGCTGCACGCCGGCCATCGAGCGCTGATCGAGCGCGCCGCGAGCGAACATGAAGTTGTCGTCGTGTCGATCTTCGTCAACCCGACCCAGTTCAACCGCGCTGACGATCTCGAGCGTTACCCGCGCGACGAGCAGCGCGACGTTGAGCTCGCAGCCGCCGCAGGAGCGACGATCTGTTTTGCGCCGAGCGTCGAAGAGATCTACCCGGATGGCTTTGCGACCGGCGTCCAAGTGCGCGGGCCACTGACTGAAACGCTCGAAGGTGAAGCGCGCGGCGTAGGCCACTTCGACGGGATGGCGACCGTTGTGACAATCCTGCTGAATATTGTTGCCCCGGACGTCGCTTACTTCGGCGCCAAGGACGCGCAACAGGCGCTGGTCGTGCGCAAAATCGTTGGCGAACTCCGGATCCCAGTTGAGATTGTCACGGCCGAAACTGTTCGCGACGAGGACGGGCTAGCGTTCTCGAGCCGCAACGCACGGTTGACGACGCCGGCGCGCGAGCAGGCACTCGAGATCTCAGCCGCATTGCAGGTCGCGGCCGATGCCATAAGCGATCACAGCACTCCCTCGCCTGAGGCCGCTATTGCCGTCGCCGTTGACCACCTCCGTGAGGCGGGTATCACTCCCGAGTACTTCGCGATCACGGACCCCACCACGCTCGAGCCAGCCCAAGAGCTGAGCGGCACCTTGCTGATCGCCTGCGCCGCGACGATCGACGGGGTTCGGCTGATCGACAACTTGACCATCTGTACCGACCGAGAGGCGGCGACCGCCAACCGTTAGGCGGCGCCGACCAGAAGGAGCAACCGATGTCAACGATGCCAAACCGAATCGAAATCCCGGCCGACGCCTCGCGCCTACCTATGACGCTTCCGCGCCTGGTCGAAATGAAGCGGCTCGGTGAGCCGATCGTGATGGTCACCGCCTACGACTACCCAAGCGCCTTGGCAGCAGAGAAGGCCGGCGTTGATGTGGTCCTCGTCGGCGACTCCGGCGCGATGACAGTGCTCGGCTACGACTCAACCGTCCCGGTCGAGCTCGACGAGATCCTGATGCTCGCCAAGGCCGCGCGCCGCGGCCTCCATTCACCGTTCCTGATTGGTGATCTCCCCTTCGGCTCCTACGAGGTAAGCGACGAGCAGGCGGTGACGACAGCGCTGCGATTTGTGAAGGAAGCTGGCTGCGCAGCGGTCAAGCTCGAAGGCGGGGGGCCAACGTCGGTTGCCCGCGCCAGCGCGATCAGCAACGCCGGTATCCCGGTGATGGGCCACGTTGGGTTGACGCCGCAGACGTCAACGGCGCTAGGTGGCTACCGCGCGCAAGGGAAGACCGCCGCGCAGGCGCTGCTGATCCGTGATCAGGCGATTGCGCTGCAAGAGGCGGGCTGCTTCTCGATCGTCTTCGAGGCAATCCCATCGGAGCTGGCGGCCGAGATTATGCCGCGGATTTCGGTTCCGGTGATCGGCATTGGCGCTGGCGGCGGCGTCGACGGCCAGGTCCTCGTCTTCCACGATCTGCTCGGCATCCGCGAAGGGCTAGGGGCGCGTTTCGTCAAGCGCTACGCCAACATCCTTGACGAGATGGTTGACGGCGTTAGCGCCTTTGCCGAGGATGTACGCGACCGTTCGTTCCCTGGCCCTGAGCACGGCTACTCGATTGATTACGACCAGCTGACCGCCTTCCGCAGCGAGCGCTAATGCTCGTCAGTTGGCGCTAGCAAACTGGATCTCCCGCAGCACCCGCGCCGGTGCGCCGGCAGCGATGACGCCGGCCGGGATGTCGCTGGTAACGACGCTCCCCGCGCCGATCACCGAGCGGGCGCCGATCGTGACGCCACCGGTCACGACCGAGTTGGCTCCTAGCCAGACGTTCTCTCCGATCACCGTCGCGCCCTTGTGCCTGAAGCCCTGGTGCGTGATCGGTGTGGTTGGGTGGTCGAAACGGTGGTCGCCGTCGGTGATCACGCAGCCGTTGGCGACCATGCAGTGGTCGCCGATTGTCACCGACTCAACCGCCGCCACCATCACGACCTGGTTGAGGAAGACGCCGTTGCCGATCGTGATTCGGCCCGCGTCGCCAGCAGTCAGCCAGACGCCTGGCTCAAAGAGCGTTCCTTCGCCCACCTCAAGCCTGCCTTGACGGAACATCTCGAGCGGCTCTCCCTGCAGCGGCCAGCGCGCAAAGGCGCCACGCTTGGCCATCTCGCGGTGGATCAGAAAACGGCGCCAGGGGAGCGAGTCGCGCTCGTACCAGCGCCACTTGACTGCCCAGAGGCGCGCCAGCTCGGCTGTCAGCTTCGTTTCCTCCATCGCCCCGCCCTACGCCGCGGCCTTCGCCGGCCGCCCGCCGGCTTTACGCCTCGGCGCAGCGCCGTTCGCTCTCGGCTTGGCCTTCGCCGCCGGCTTCGTCGCGGTTACCAGCTCGGCGAGAAACTTGCCGGTGTGCGAGCCGAGCGTGCCAGCGACCTGCTCGGGAGTCCCCTCGGCGACAACGATGCCGCCTTCGTCGCCGCCTTCAGGGCCCATGTCGATGATTCGGTCCGCTGTCTTGATCACATCGAGGTTGTGTTCGATCACGACGACCGAGTTGCCTGAGTCGACGAGACGGTGGAGCACCTCGAGCAGCCGCTGGACGTCGGCGAAGTGAAGCCCGGTGGTCGGCTCGTCGAGGATGTAGAGCGTCTTGCCGGTAGCGATCTTCGACAACTCGGTTGCCAGCTTGACGCGCTGCGCCTCGCCACCGGAGAGCGTCGTGGCTGGCTGCCCGAGGCGCAGGTAACCGAGGCCAACGTCGCTCAGCGTCTGCAGACGACGGTGCACCTTCGGGATGTGAACGAAGAACTCCAGCGCCTGCTCAACCGACATGTCAAGCACGTCGGCGATCGTCCGTCCCTTGAAGCGAACCTCGAGCGTCTCCTTGTTGTAGCGCTTGCCGTGACATTGCTCGCAGGGAACGTAAACGTCGGGAAGGAAGTGCATCTCAATCTTGATCTGCCCATCGCCGCGGCAAACTTCGCAGCGGCCGCCCTTGACGTTGAACGAGAAGCGGCCCGGCTTGTAGCCACGGGCGCGCGCCTCCGGCGTCTTTGAGAAAAGGTCTCGGATCACGTCGAAGAGGCCGGTGTAGGTGGCCGGATTGGAGCGTGGCGTGCGGCCGATCGGTGACTGATCGACCTGGATGATCTTGTCGAGCTGCTCTAGCCCAAGCACCTGCTCGTGCGCACCCGGCCGTTGGCGTGCACGGTGGAGTCGGCCGGCAATCGACTTGAAAAGCACCTCGTTGACGAGCGTCGACTTGCCTGACCCGGAGACGCCGGTAACGACCGTGAAGACGCCGAGCGGGAACGGAACGTCGATCCCACGCAGGTTGTGCTGGCGGGCCCCAATGACTTCGACCACGCCGCTCGGCTCGCGGCGCGTACTAGGTACCTCAATCTTCGCCGTTCCAGCGAGGAACTGGCCGGTCAGCGAGCGCCGGTTCTTCTCGACCGTCGCAGCGGTTCCTTCGGCGACGATCTGGCCGCCGTGCTCGCCGGCGCCGGGGCCTAGGTCAACGAGCCAGTCTGCGGCACGCATCGTCTGCTCGTCGTGTTCAACGACCAACACCGTGTTGCCCAGATCGCGCAGGTTCTCTAGCGTCTTGATCAGCTTGCCGTTGTCGCGCTGATGGAGGCCGATTGACGGCTCGTCGAGCACGTAGAGCACCCCGACCAAGGCTGAGCCGATCTGCGTCGCTAGGCGGATCCTTTGCGCTTCGCCGCCTGAAAGCGTCGAAGCTGCCCGGTCGAGAGATAAGTAGCCGATCCCAACGTTCTCAAGGAAGCTGAGCCGCTCGGAGATCTCACGCATGATCAGGCGCGCGATGTGAGCCTCCGTCTCGGAGAGCTCAACGGCCTCAACCCACTTCAAGGCGCGTCGCACGGTGAGCGCCGTGAACTGGTTGATCGCGATCCCCCCGACGAGCACCGCACGCGACTCGGGTCGCAGCCTTGAGCCTTCACAGGCCGGACAGGCGGCGACCGCCATGAACTCTTCAATCCGTTCGCGCATTGCTTCCGAGTCGGTCTCTCGGTAGCGGCGTTCAAGGTTCGGAATGATTCCCTCGAACCGCGTTGAGTAGACGCGTGTACGGCCGTAACGGTTGCGGTAGCTAACCTCGACCGCCCTAGTCCCGGTCCCGAGCAGGAAGTAGTCGCGCTCGGCCTTCGCAAGTGACTTCCATGGAACGGTTACGTCGACGTCGTACTCCGCTGCGAGGGCCTGCGTAATCTGCTGGTAGTAGTTCGAGCTGCTGGCCGCCCATGGGGCAAGGGCGCCCTCGTCAATCGAACGAGACGGGTCGGGGACGATTAGCTCGGCATCGATCTCCATCTGCGAGCCGAGGCCCGTGCAGCGCTCGCAGGCACCGTGCGGCGAGTTGAAGGAGAAGATCCGCGGCTCAAGCTCGGGCATCGAGACGCCGCACTTGAGGCATGCAAAACTCTCCGAGAAGGTCAGCAGCTCGCCTTCGCCCTGCTCGGGAGCTGTTTCGACCTCAACGATGCCGCCAGCCAGCGCGATTGCAGTTTCAATCGAATCGGCTAGCCGCTTGCGGACGCCGTCGCGGATCACGAGCCGGTCAATCACGACTGAGATCGAATGCTTGAACTTGCGGTCGAGCTCGATCTCCTCGTCGAGCATCCGTAGCTCGCCATCAACCTTCACGCGCGCGTAGCCGTCGGCACGGAGCCCTTCGAAGAGCTTGCCGTACTCGCCCTTGCGATCACGGATCAGCGGCGCCATCACAATCAGCCGCGTCCCCGCCGCCAGCTCGGTCACCTGGTCGATGATCTGGTCGGCCGATTGACCGGCGATCGGGGCGCCGCACTTGTAGCAATGGGGATGGCCCACTCGCGCCCACAGCAGGCGCAGGTAGTCGTAGACCTCGGTGACCGTGCCGACCGTTGAGCGCGGGTTGCGCGAGGTCGTCTTCTGGTCGATCGAGATCGCTGGCGAAAGCCCTTCAATCGAATCAACGTCTGGCTTGTCCATCTGACCGAGGAACTGGCGCGCGTAAGCGCTGAGCGACTCGACGTATCGGCGCTGCCCTTCGGCGTAGATCGTGTCGAAGGCGAGCGAAGATTTCCCCGATCCGGACAGCCCTGTGATGACGATCAACGAGTCTCGTGGCAGCTCCAGCGAGATCTCTTTCAGATTGTGCTCGCGGGCGCCGGAAACGACGATTGAATTGGTCGAAGCCATCACCGCGAGTCTATTGGCCGCCAGCCGCCGCGGTGTCGCGTGGCGCGTCGGTCCGCTCAGCGCGTGAGTGCGCGCGCGACTTTGCGATAGGCCGCTAGCGCAGGCTTGTCAACAAAGCTGCCGTCGGCAGCGACGCGCCGCAGTCCGGCATATTCGAAAGCGTCCTGGTTGCCACTGTCGCTACTGACCCAGTTGTACCAGTAGGCGCGCCTGAGCTTCAGCCGTTTGGCGCTCTTCGCGTAGGCCCGGTAAACCTGATCAACCTTCGTTGCTTGACCGGCCTCAGTCGTGAGCCAGCTCTGATTGGCGTCGGCTTTCCCGCGGCCAGATGGCCAGGCGATCTCGGTAACCCAGAGCGGCGCCTTGCGCGCGCCGTTTGCGTCGAGCACCGCGCGGACGAAGCTGAGGATCTTGACGCTTCCATTGGCGGTTCCGGTGAACGGGTGGACGGCGACGGCGTCGAAGTAGCCGCTGGAACGCATCCCGGCTTTGAACAGGGTCGAATAATCACGCCAGGAGAAGTTGGGAAGACCGGCCGTTACAACAGTCGCGCCGGAGTCGGCGGCCTTCACAGCCTTGTACGAGGCGCGCAGCAGCTTGGCGTAGGCGGGCGCCCAAGACTTGACCGCGAAGTAACGCGAAAGGCTTGGCTCATTCCAGATCTGGAAGGCGCGGAGCGGCCTCTTCGGCAGCGACCGATTGGCGGCCCAGAAGCTCCCCTTCGGCCCATAACGTCGGATCAGCGTCGTCAGGAAGCGCCCGTATGTGGCAGGGTTGCGCGGCGGCGAAAAGAGACCGGCTGGATCGAGCGCCGCCCACGCCGGCGCGCGCAGCACCAAGGCCGTCACCTCAATCTTGTTGCGAGCGGCGGCGGCGATCTGCGCGTCGGTCTTTGAGAAGTCGGTCGGGATTCCACCAACATCGGTGTAATTGGCGCGAGCATCTGGCGGCGCTTGGTCGAAGCTTGCGTACGGCTGCAGCAGGGGCCACTGCACCGGCAGCCGAATCGAGCCGACGCCGGCGGCTTTCATCGCGGCGCCTTCCTTGACGAGGTCGACCCCCGGCGCGTCGAGCGGGCCGTTCGCCATCACGCCAAAGAACGACGGCGAGAGCGAAGCGGCCTGCGCCGGCGCGGCCGCGAGAACTGCCGCGGCGGCGACGACAAGCAGTGTTGTGAAGCGACCCACAGCAGCTACAACGCAATCAAGGGCTTGGAGTTGCGCCTACCGCGCGCAGCACCGCGTCGGCGTCAACCCCCGGGAATGCCTCGTGTAGACGCTCTTTCGCTTCGTCGAGCGGTAGCCCGCGGCCGATTAGATCTAGCGCCACGAGCCGAGCACCTTCGGCGGCGCCTTCAGGGGCGTCGCCTCCGACCGGCGGCTCGTGAAGGGGCGTTGGCCGCGAAACAGCGTGACTGTGTAGCTCAATCACGCTGAGACGCACCTGACCGAGCTGCTCCTGAAGCTCAACGGTTTTGGCGCGAACCGTCGACGCCAGCTCTTCCAAGGCGCGCTCGGCGGTCTCGATCCGCGCCAACGCTTCGCTACGGCTGTCGTTCGGATCTACTGAAGGCGAACTGCTCATCGCGCAAGCCTAGCCCGCCAGGCCTCATTCGGTAGCCGGTTCGGGCCGTAATCCCGCCGCTGCAAGGCCGTCCATCTGGCGCCGAAGGTCACGCAGTTCGTCGCGCAGGCGGGCGGCGTGTTCGAAGCGGAGCTCCTCAGCGGCGGTGAGCATCTCCTCTTCGAGTGTGACGATCGCCTTCTCAAGCTCGTCCGGCGCGTGCTGGGTCACGTCAGGCCGCGCGCCACGGCGGCCCTTCTTCGGTGTCTTGCTCTCGGCCTGGAGAAACTCGGCGATGTCGCTGACGCCTTTGCTGATCGACTCGGCGGTGATCCCGTGGCGCTCGTTGTGGGCGAGCTGAATTTCGCGTCGGCGGCTTGTCTCCGCGATCGCCGTCTTCATTGAGTCGGTGAGCCGGTCACCGTACATCAGCACGACGCCGTCAACGTGACGAGCGGCACGGCCGATCGTTTGGATCAGCGACGTCTCACCGCGCAGGAAGCCCTCCTTGTCGGCATCGAGAATCGCAACCAGCGAAACCTCGGGGATGTCGAGTCCTTCGCGCAGCAGGTTGACGCCGACCAGCACATCGAATTCGCCTAGCCGCAGATCGCGGATGATCTGGATCCGCTCGAGTGTGTCGACGTCGCTGTGCAGGTAGCGGACGCGAACCCCCATCTCGACCAGATAGTCGGTCAGATCCTCGCTCATCTTCTTCGTCAAGGTCGTGACGAGTGTGCGCTCGCCGAGCGCGACGCGGGCCTTGATCTCGCCGAGCAGGTTGTCGATCTGGTTGAGTGTTTCGCGCACCTCTACGGCCGGATCGACGATCCCGGTTGGGCGCACGATCTGCTCAGCGATCAGACCCGAATGGTCGCGCTCGTAAACGCCTGGCGTTGCGCTGACGAAGACGATCTGCGGCGTTATCGTCAGGAACTCTTCAAACGTTTGCGGCCGGTTGTCCATCGCGCTCGGCAGCCGAAATCCGTAATCAACCAGCGTCTGTTTGCGGCTGCGATCGCCTTTGTACATCGCGCCGATCTGCGGCACGGCCTGATGCGACTCATCGATGAAACAGATGAAGTCGTCAGGGAAATAATCAATCAGGCAGTACGGCCGCTCACCTGGTGCGCGGCCGTCGAGAATCCGCGAATAGTTCTCGATCCCGCTGCAGAAGCCAGCCTCGCGCATCATTTCGATGTCGTACTGAGTGCGCTGACGCAGCCGCAGCGGTTCAAGCTGTTTTCCTTCTGCCTCGAGCTGGGCGCAACGCTGCTCGAGCTCGCGAGCGATCTCCTCGGCCGCCGCATCGATGCTTCCCTCCTCGACGTTGTAATGGGTCGCCGGCCAAACGGCAATGTGCTCGAGTCGATCGTCGAGAAGTTCCCCTGTCAACGGATCGAACTGCGCCAGTCGCTCGACCTCGTCGCCGAAGAGCGTCACGCGGTAGGCGCTCTCGGCGTAGGCCGGAAACACCTCGAGCGCCTCGCCGCGGACACGGAATGTGCCGCGCGTCAACGCAACATCATTGCGCGTGTACTGAATCGCCACCAGCTTTCGCAGCAGCGCGTCGCGATCAACGCTTTCGCCCTGGCGCAGAATCTGGACGTTTTTGTCGTAGGTTTCGGGCGAACCCATCCCGTAGATCGCCGAAACGCTGGCAACGATCAGCACATCGCGACGAGCAAAAAGCGCGGCGGTTGCCGCGTGGCGGAGGCGGTCGACCTCCTGATTGATCGCCGAGTCCTTCTCGATGAACAGATCCTTCGACGGAACGTAAGCTTCAGGCTGGTAGTAGTCGTAGTAGCTGACGAAGTACTCGACCGCGTTGTCAGGGAAGAAGGTGCGGAACTCGTTGCAGAGCTGTGCCGCCAGGGTTTTGTTGTGCGCCATCACCAACGTTGGCCGTTGTACCCGCTCGATCACACCGGCCATCGTCATCGTCTTGCCGGTCCCTGTTGCGCCAAGCAGCGTCGTGTTGCGCTCGCCGGCGTCAATCGCAGCCGCGATCAGGTCGATCGCCGCTGGCTGGTCGGCGGCTGGCGTGAACGCGCTGTCAAGGCGGAACGGAGGCATCGGCTCAAGGGTATCTTCAGCTCAAGGGGCCGGTCCGAGCTCGTTGTCGTAGCGCTCGCGGTACTGAAGCTGCGCCTCGAGCACCTGCTCAACGTAGGCGCGGGTCTCCGGGAACGGGATCTGATCGGCTTTCAGCTTGGAACCGCCCCAGCGGTCAGCGTTGCCCGGCCCGGCGTTATAGCCGGCGAGCGCCGCGGCGACGTCGCCGTCGTAGCGATCGAGCAGCTCGCGCAGAAGGTAGGAGCCGTAGGAGATGTTGATCTGCGGCGTCGCGAGATCCTCGAGCACAAAGGAGGTCCCGCCCGAGCGCCGCGCGATATCGCGCGCGGTCTCTGGCGTGATCTGCATCAGTCCCTCCGCCCCAGCCGTGGATGTCCTGCCGGAGACGAAGTCGGATTCGACGTAGATCACGGCCGCGATTAGGGCTGGGTCGAGCCGCTTCTCGTGAGCCTGCTGGCGAATGATGTCGTCGTGACGGAGCGGGTACGTGATCTCCGTCACCGCCTGGTCGACACCCTTGAAAACCTCGATTTGGGTGACCGCGACGAGCACCAGGAAAGCGGCGAAGATCGCGACGATCGGCCAGAGCCGACGACGACGCCTCGCGCGCAGATTCACCGCGCGAGCCGCTCGAGGATCGACGCCAGTTCACTCTCGAGCTGCGCCGGGGTGCCGTCGTTGACCACGACGTAGGTGGCGCGCTCGGCCTTCTCCTGCTGGCTCATTTGGCGCGCAGTTCGCTCGTCGGCTGCCTCGTGGGCGCGTTGGGCGGCGCGTTCGCGGCGCAACTCTTCACTCGCGATCACGGCAACAGTGGCGTCGAACAGCTGCTCCATTCCCGCTTCGAACAGCAGCGGCGTCTCAACAACAGCCGCTCGGGGGCGAGGGTCATGCATCAGGGAGCCGTCACGAAAGGCGGCGATCTGCACAGCGACCAGTGGCCAGATCAGCGCTTCGAGCCAAGCGCGCTGATCGTCATCGGCGAACGCCACTCGCGCCAGCGCAGCGCGGTCAACGGCGCCGCCGGGCGCTACCTCCGGGCCCCAGCGGGCGACCACTTGATCAACGACGCGCTGCTGACCGTAAAGCGAGTGAACGACGGCGTCGGTTGAGAGTGTGAGAGCTCCGAGCCGTTCGAACGCCGCAAGCGCAGTGCTCTTACCTGACCCCATCCCCCCGGTGAGGCCAACGAACGGGACGGGGGCTGAATCGGTCAGCGCAGTGCCGCCGCTGTCAGTCCTGCGGATCCGCAGGCGAGGCGTCAGCGTCGCCTTCGCCTTCGGCCTCGGCTTCGCCTTCGGCGGCTGCTTCGGCCTCGATCTCGTTGGCCTCGGCTACAACTTCGGCCTCGGCAGCCACTTCGACTTCTCCAGCAGCTTCACTCGAACCGTCGGCGGCCAACAGCTCGTCGACGACGAGCGGAGCAACAAGGTCGGCCGGTGCTTCGATCGCGGCGTCCTCCTCGGGGAACTCGAGGTTGCCGGTGTGGGCGGAAAGAATCTGACCCTCAACGCGCTTGACAGAGAGCGAAAGCCGGCGGCGTTCATCGTCGACCTCGAGCACCTTGACCTTGATCTCGTCACCGGGCTGAACCACCTCGCGCGGGTTCTCAACGTGGTGGGCGGCCAGCTCCGAGATGTGGACAAGCCCCTCAACGCCGTCGAGAATCTCAACGAAGGCGCCGAAGGTGACGACCTTCGTGACCGTTCCTTCAAGGTCGTCGCCGATGTTGTAGGTGTCGACGACGCGCTGCCAAGGATCGTCCTGCGTCTGCTTGAGGCCGAGTGAGATGCGCTGGCGGTCGCGGTCGATCTCGAGCACCTTGACCTGAACCGTCTGACCGATCTCAAGCACCTCGTTCGGGTGGTTGACGTGCGACCACGAAATCTCCGAGATGTGGATCAAGCCGTCGATGCCGTTTAGATCAACGAAAGCGCCGAAGTCAACAATGTTCGAAATCTGGCCTTCAACGACAAGCCCCGGCTGCAGCTGATCGAGGATCTCCTGTCGCTGCCCCTTGCGGGCGTCTTCGAGCACGGCGCGGCGCGAAAGGACAACGTTGTTGCGCTGGCGGTTAATCTCAATCACCTTGCAGATGATCTTGGTGTGCAGAAACTCGTCGAGCTCGGCGACGCGGCGGATGTCGACCAGCGAAGCGGGCAGGAAGCCACGGATCCCAAGGTCGACGATTAGCCCGCCCTTGACGACCTCAATCACGGTGCCCTCAACAGCTTCGCCGGTTTCAGCGGCGGCCTCGATCCGGCGCCAAGCCTTCTCGAAACGAGCGCGTTTCTTGGAGACGATCAGACGGCCTTCCTGATCCTCCTTGGTTAGAACCAGCACGTCGACCTCTTCACCGAGCTCGACCTCTTCGCCGGGATCGACGTTCTTGCGAATCGAAAGCTCGCCGGAGGGAATCACTCCCTCGCTCTTGAAGCCAACGTCGACAAGAACCTCGTCTTTGTCGATCTGGACTACGCGACCGGAGACAACGTCACCTTCATTGAACGTTGTGAAGGTCGCGGCGTAGTTGGGGACGATCTCCCCGTCGATCTCGAGCAGCATCCCGTCGCTTCCGGGAACCACCTGCGATTGAACGTCTATTTCAGTTGACTGGTCGGTAGATGTGGTTGTCATTGAACGGCAAGGTTAGCGGTATTACTTCGCCTCCAGCCACGTCCGGCCCGTGCCGACATCGACCGCCAACGGCGGCTGGCGCTCCCCCCAGGGCGCAACCATCCCGCGCTCGACCAGTGCGGCCAGCTCTTTCTGCTCCGTTTTTGGCCCTTCGAACAGCAGTTCGTCATGGATTGTGAGGATCATTTTGGTCTTCAGATCGGTCGCGGCGAGCGCACCTGCAACCTCGATCATCGCCAGTTTCATGACGTCTGCAGCCGTTCCCTGAACGATCGTATTTAGCGCTAGCCGCTCGCCCAAGGCACGCGTCTGACCGTTCGTTGAGCGCAGCTCAGGGATGTTGCGACGGCGACCGAAAAGGGTCGTAACGAAGCCCTCGTCGGTCGCCTGCTCGACCGTCTGATCCATGAAGTGGCGGATCCTCCCGAAACGATTGAGGTAGGCGTCGATGAACTCCCGTGCCTCGCCGCGCGAGATGTTGAGTCGGTCGGCGAGACCGTAGTCGCCGAGACCGTAAACAATCCCGTAGTTGATCATCTTCGCCTTCGAGCGCATCCCGGAGTCGATCTCCTCCTCAGAGACGCCAAAGACCTCGCGCGCCGTCGCAGTGTGGACGTCTTCGCCAGCGCCGAAGATGTCCATCAGGACCTGCTCCTCGGCGACGTGCGCAAGCAGGCGCAGCTCAACCTGGGAGTAGTCGGCCGAAAGCAACATCGCCTTCGGCGCCGCTTCAAAACAGCCGCGGATTTCGCGGCCTAGTGCTGTTCGGACAGGAATGTTCTGCATGTTCGGATTGATCGAAGAGAGCCGCCCGGTCGCAGCCGCAGCCTGAACAAACGTTGTATGGATCCGGCTCTGCTCGTCGACCAGAGAGCCGAGCGCCTCAAGGTAGGTCTTTGAGAGTGTGTTCAGCTCGCGCCAGCGCTCAACTACGGGGATGATCTCGTGCTCGTCGCGGATCGATTGCAGCACGCGGGCATCGGTCGAATAGCCGGTCCTGCCTTTGCGCTTCTTCGTAAGGCCAAGCTTCTCGAACAGGATCGCGCTGAGCTGCTGCGGCGATGCGACGACGAACTCCTCACCCGCCAAATCCCAGATCTGTTGCTCGAGGCTCGCGATCTCGGTGCGCACGCGAGCGGCAATCTCGGCCAGAGCATCGGTGTTGAGGCGCACGCCCGCAACTTCCATTGAGCGAAGCACGGGGATCAGTGGCAGTTCGATCTCGTCGAGCAAGTTCAGCTCGCCGCGCTCCTCGAGCATCAAGCGTTGTCGAGCGGCAAGCAGCGAGGTGAGGGCCGCTTCGCGCGCGATCGGATGATCGAGGACCACCGAAATCCCGGCCTCCTCGCAAAGCTCGTCGAGCACGAAGCTGCGTCGTGACGGCTCAAGCAGGTAGGCCGCCAAGAGCGTGTCGTGGACAACGATCTGCGGGACGACGCCGAGCGCCTTTGCGTCATGAACGACGATCGGCCGATCGCCGAGCGCCGCCGCCAACGCGCCAAGCTCAGCCAACCCGGCAACGGCGACCCGCCCGTCGCAGTAGGCGGCGAAGCGCCACTCCTGCTCGCGCGCGAAGAGCTCACCGTCTTCCATCTCCGGCGCGACGACCGCGATCGCCAGCGGCGCGCTCTGCGGACCGAGTGCAGCGGCCTTAGCGAGCGAAGTCGCCTCGACCGTGATGCTCACGGCTGGCTCTGCCTCAACTGCCGGGGCGGCGACGCTCTCCTCATCAGCATCGCCCGGTCCGAGCTCGGCTTCGATCCGCCGCAGCGGGTCGCGCAGTTCGAACTCGATAAAGACCTCGCGCAGTTTGGCGCGGCTCGGCTCGCTCTCTTCGGCTGCGATCGCCAGCGGGTCAACGTCGAGCGGGACGTCGCGCTGAATCGTCGCCAGCTCCTTGCTGAGCCTTGCGTCGCCAGCAAAGTTGGTCAGATTCTCCTTCCGCTTGGCGCCGCTGATCTGGTCAACGCTGGCGAGGATCGTCTCCAGCGAACCGAACTGCGCCAGCAACGCCGCCGCGGTCTTGTCGCCAATCCCTGGTACTCCGGGGATGTTGTCTGATGAGTCGCCTTTGAGGCCATAGAAGTCGGGGATCAACTCAGGCGCGACTCCGTAACGCTCAATCACGCCGTCGTAGTCGTAGAACTTTGTTTCCGTGATTCCGCGCGCCGTCGCCATCACCGTTACGTGACCTTCGCGATCGATCAGTTGAAACGAGTCGCGGTCGCCGGTGACGATCACTACCGGTAGCGGCGTCGGAGCGTGGCGAGCAATCTCAGCAAGAGAAGCGATCACGTCATCGGCTTCGAAACCATCAACCTGAACGTTGTGCCAGCCAAAGGCTTCAACGATTGGCGCGAAATGTGGCCACTGTTCGCGCAGTAGATCTGGCTTTGAGGGTCGGTTGGCCTTGTAACGCGGGTCAAGCTCCTTGCGGCCCGAGGTGCCGCGATCCCAACAGACGATCGTTGGATTGTTGCCGTACTCGGTGAACAGCTTGACCAACATCGACGCAAAGCCGAAGATCGCGTTGCTCGGCTGCCCTTTGGAGGTCGAGATCGTGTCCGGCAGGGCGAAGAAGGCCCTGTAGGCAAGGCTGTTGCCGTCGATCAGATAGAGCGTCTTGGCCATCGCTGCTGACGCTACCGCAGCGGTCGCCACGGTGGCGACTAGCCGACCTTCATACACTGACGCCGGATGAGTACAACTCCATCAGCCCAGTTCAGCCTGACGATCCGGATCGAGATTGAGGACACCCCCGGAATGCTCGGGCGCGTGGCCAGCGCGATCGGCAGCGCCGGCGGGACGATCGGCGCGATCGATCTGGTTGAGGCGGAGCATCACCTGATCCGCGACGTGACGATCAACACTCCGGGCGCGGAACACTGGGACGAAGTGATCGCCGCGATCGAAGCGATCGAAGGCGCGCGCGTGATCGATACGACCGACCGCACCTTCCAGATGCATGTCGGCGGCAAGATCGAACAGCACAACCGTCATCCGCTGAAGACACGCGACGACCTTTCGATGGCTTACACGCCTGGCGTAGCGCGCGTCTGCAGCGCAATCCACGAGGATCCGGAACGCGCCTTCCAGTACACGATCAAGCGCAACACGGTCGCCGTCGTCAGCGACGGGACAGCCGTCCTTGGGCTTGGCGACATCGGCCCGCGTGCGGCGATGCCGGTGATGGAAGGGAAGGCGATGCTGTTCAAGGAGTTCGCTGGCGTTGACGCCTTTCCGATCTGCCTAGACACCAAGGACACCGACGAGATCGTTGAAACGGTTCAGCGGATCGCGCCGGGATTTGGTGGCATCAACCTCGAGGACATCTCCGCCCCACGCTGTTTCGAGATCGAGGAGCGCCTCAAGGCCTTGCTCGACATCCCTGTCTTCCATGACGACCAGCACGGCACCGCGGTCGTCGTCTTGGCGGCGCTGCTCAACGCCTGCCGACTGACCGGGCGCGACCTGATGGACCTGCGCGTGCTGGTGATCGGCCTCGGGGCGGCTGGCGTCGCGGTGACGAAAATTCTGCTCCAAGCTGGCGTCCGCGAGATCATCGGCTGCGACTCCCAGGGCGCTCTCAGCACCGCGCGTGCCGACTACCTCGACGGCACGATGACGCCGATCAAGCGCTGGTACTCGGAACAGACCAACCCGGAAAAGATCAGCGGCGGCCCGGCTGAGGCGATCGTCGGCACCGACCTGATGATCGGCCTCTCAGGCGCGAAGGTGATCGACGCAGCAGCAATCGCAACGATGCGGCCGGAGCCAATGGTCTTCGCGATGGCAAACCCAAACCCGGAAATTTCGCCGGAAGAAGCTGCCGTGCACGCGCGGATCATTGCCACTGGACGCTCCGACTACCCAAACCAAATCAACAACGTGCTCTGCTTCCCCGGCGTATTTCGCGGCGCGCTCGATGTTCGCGCCGAACAGATCACCGAACCGATGAAGATGGCCGCCGCCCGTGCGATCGCCCAAATTGTCACCGATGAACGTCTCAACGAGGAGTACATCATCCCCTCCTGCTTCGACCGCGACGTCGCCCCGGCGGTCGCCGAAGCTGTCGCCGCCGAGGCCCGTGCCAGCGGCGCCGCGCAGCCGGAGCGCAACACGATCGGCTTTGCCGCCTCCGATGTAGAAGCGCTCCGTAGCCCCTAGGCAACCCAGCGCTCCGCAGCCCCTAGGCAACCCAGCGCTCCGTAGCCGCTAGGCAACCCAAGTCTGTACGCTCTGCGAAGCTTGCGGAGGAACCAGCCTTGAAGATCGCGATCACCGGTGCCACCGGCCTAATTGGGAGTCGCCTAGTGAAGGCGCTGAAAGCGCGTGGCGCCGAAGTGACGGTGCTCTCGCGCCGACCGGCCAGCGCGGCCGCCTCGCTCGGCGTCGATGCGATCGCTTGGGACTCGCTCCGCGAGCCGGCGCCAAACGAAGCGCTGGCCGGCCGCGACGGCGTAATCCATCTGGCCGGAGAGCCCGTTGCCCAGCGCTGGACCGCCGGTGCGAAGCGGGCGATCCTCGAGAGCCGCGAGATCGGAACGCGCAACCTAGTCGCAGGGATTGCCGCCGCCGAACCCCGGCCTGGCGCACTGATCTCATCGTCCGCAGTCGGCTACTACGGTCCCCGCGGCGCCGAGCTGATAGATGAACAGAGCGCGCCGGGGAGCGACTTCCTGGCGAAAGTCTGCGTCGCATGGGAGCGCGAAGCGGTCGCGGCGGAGCAGCTTGGCCTGCGCGTCGTCTTGGTTCGCACCGGGATCGTGCTCGATGCCAGCGGAGGTGCCCTGAAGGCGATGCTGGCGCCGTTCAAGGTCGGCGTCGGAGGGCCGATCGGCGGCGGCAAGCAGTACATGTCTTGGATTCACGGCGATGACATTGTGGGGCTCTATCTGGCCGCGCTCGACAACCCGAGCTGGCGCGGACCGGTCAATGGCACGGCGCCTCATCCGGTCACCAACCGAGCGTTCGCAAAGGCGCTTGGCGCCGCTCTGCGCCGGCCAGCGCTACTGCCCGTTGCAGGGTTCGTGATGCGCGCCCGGTTTGGCGAGATGGCCCAGATCATCACTGAAGGCCAGCGAGCGATTCCGGCGGCTGCGACCGCCGGCGGCTACCAATTCATCGCGCCCGAACTGGAACCGGCACTCGCTTCAGTGCTTGCCGACGGATCGCCTTAGCGCGCGATCGCGGCGGTCAGCGACGGGGAGGCAACAAGCTGCCCAGCAGCGACGCGTGAAACGGTGAAGGAGTTGATCGAAGAGTCACCGCTGGCGCCGTAGCTGTAACTACCGAGCACCGAGCTGCGCCGATCGGTCGCCTGAAGCTCAACGATCACCGCCGAGCGATCGTTGCCGCGCGCGCCCGCGCGGCGAATTGCGTCCAATACATCTGCCATCGCGGCGTAGCCGTAGAGCCCGGCGACGCCGGGAGCGCGGCCGAACTGGGCGCGGTAGCGTGCTGTGAAGGCAACCCCGGCGGCCCCCAAGCGCTGCGGGTCAGGGCCGGGCGTGGTGACCAACGTCGCCCGCTGAGCGCGCGCGCTGAGGTTCTCGGTGAACGGAGCGCTGTCGCCCGCGCGGCCAAGAAAGAACTTGAGCGAGCGCTTGGCGACGATCAGCCGGTTGAGAAGAGCGGCAGCGGTGATGTTGACCGGGCCGCCGTAGGAGAGACAATCAGCTCCCGAACGGACGATCTGCTGGGCAACACTACGGAGCTGAGCCGGGCTGAGGCCGCTGGCGGCTGAAGCGGCGGTCTCAACCGACCGTGCCTTCAACGCCGCGCTCATCGCCGCTGCCGACAGCTTGCCAAGTTGCGAGTCGCTGTAGGCGACAAAACTCGATCTGCAGCGTTGCTCAGCTTGAAGCGTGGCCAGCGCAGCTGTCTCGCGCACGCCGCTAGGCGCGAGCCGGAAGAAGGTTCTCTCGCCGCTCGGATAGAAGCCGCGCGGCTGATCGGGGCCAGCTTGGTCGCTGCCGGTAAAACCGCCGTAACCGGCGAGCGGCGCGAGCTGGGCGATCCCCGCTTGGTTGGTCAGCGGAAGCGAAACCGCAGTCGCCGCCGAATCGTAATCGCCGATGTATGCGATCGAGGTCGGTGACAGGACCGCCACTCGCGCGTTCGAAGCGACTTGGCCCTGCGATGGCAGCCGCATCTGGCCCTGAACCGAGTTAAGCACCGCCAGCGAGACCGTGAACGGGCCGACGCGCCCTTTTGCGTCAGCCAAAGCGAGCCGCTCGCCGTTAACCATCGCCTGGCCTGGAAGCTTTAGGTCGCCGCTCAGCGGCGCACTCGTGACGACCGTCAGGCGGTCGCCTTCAATGACTACGCCTGGGCGCCCGTCGCCACAACCGACGGCCGTGAGCAACGCCGCGGCAACGAATGCGAGCAAAGACCGGCGTGGAGTTGAGTTGAGCACGCGGCGCAGATTGTAGGTCGCGCCGCAGGCGGCAGCCGCGAACAGAGCCTCAGTCGCGCGAGCCGGGCCCGACCGAACCGACCGATCGGCTCAGGAGGCGCGCGCCCGCGGCCAGCAGAATGATCACGAGCGCAAGCATGATGCCGTCGAAGGAACTGGCGCCGAGCGCGGTGAGAACCACCCAGAGCGAAAGCGCGAAGGTGGTTGCGAGGACGATTACCATGCCCGAGGAACCTTAGCGGAGCGCCTGCGCGAATTGCTCGACCAGCGCCTTGCAGGAAGCAGCCGGGTCGTCTGATTCAGCCGCCTCACGTACCAGACGGCTACCGACGATCACACCGTCAGCGCCCGCATCGGCGGCGGCGCGAGCCTGCTGCGGTGTTGAAATCCCAAACCCCAACGCGACCGGGACGCTGGTGTGAGCGCGGACCCGGGCGACGACCTCGGCGTAGGCGCTGTGATCCCCTCGCTCGCCGGTTGTTCCGGCTACGGCCACCGTATAGAGGAAGCCCTGCGTCGCCGCTCCGATCGCCGCCAGCCGCTCGTCGGTGCTAGTTGGAGCTGCGAGCCCAACAAAAGCCACACCGGCCGCGCTGCAGCTGAGCGCTGTCGCAGGCGCCTCCTCCAGTGGCAGGTCGGGAACGATTAAGCCGCTAACGCCCGCGGCAGCGATCCCAGCGATCGCGCGATCGGTTCCGCGCGCGAGGATCGCGTTCGAATAACACATCAGGACGACCGGGACACGTTCGGCGACGGCACTGGCAGTAGCGAGCACACGGTCGAACGTCGCTCCCGCTGCCAGCGCTGCGGTTCCGGCGCTTTGGATTACGGGTCCGTCAGCGAGCGGGTCGGAGAACGGCACGCCGAGCTCGATCAGGTCGGCGCCGCCGTCAACGTAGCCGTTGGCGATCGCCAGCGATCTCGCCTGATCCGGAAAACCCCCCATCAGATAAGGCATCAGAGCCGCACGGCGCTGGCAGCCAAGGAAGGCCGCGGCGATTCGCTCGGCGCCGGTCATGCGCGCCCAAGCAGCTTCAAGACCTCGGCTAGATCCTTGTCGCCGCGGCCCGAAAGGCAGATCAGATCGAGCTCCGACTCGCTCGGCAGGTTGAGCGCAAAGTGGATCGCGTGCGCCGGTTCAAGCGCCGGAATGATCCCCTCCAGCTCTGCTGTTCGCTCGAACGCCGCCAGCGCCTCGCTGTCGGTCACCGCAACGTAGCTAGCACGGCCGCTGTCGCGCAGCCAAGCGTGCTCGGGCCCGGAGCCAGGGTAGTCGAGCCCGGCTGAGACCGAATGCGCCTCCGCGATCTGCCCCTCATCGTCTTGCAGCAGCGCGCTGAACGAGCCGTGAAGCACTCCTGGACGCCCAGCGACCGTCAGCGGAGCGCCGTGGCGGCCACTCTCGATCCCCTCGCCAGCGGCCTCCACTCCGATCAATTCAACGCCCTCGTCATCAACGAAGGCCGTGAACAGACCGATCGCGTTCGAACCGCCCCCGACGCAGGCGATCACGCGCTGGGGTAGGCGACCCTCGCAAGCAAGGATCTGATCACGCGCCTCATCGCCGATGCAGCGCTGAAGGTCGCGGACGATCGCGGGGTATGGAGCCGGGCCAACCGCCGAGCCGATGATGTAGTGGCTATCAGCGACGTTCGTCACCCAGTCACGGATCGCTTCCGAGACGGCCTCTTTTAGCGTCCGCGCCCCCGCCTCAACCGGGACGACGGTCGCCCCGAGCAGACCCATCCGCTGCACGTTGGGAGCCTGCCTGCGGATATCTTCGGCGCCCATGTAGACGACGCACTCCAGATCGAGTAGCGCGCAGGCCGTCGCTGATGCGACACCGTGCTGGCCGGCGCCGGTTTCGGCGATGATTCGCCGCTTGCCCATCCGTACCGCCAGCAGCGCCTGCCCTAGCGCATTGTTGATCTTGTGCGCGCCGGTGTGGAGCAGATCCTCTCGCTTCAGGTAGGTCGTGCGGCCCGCCGCGGCGCTGAGCCGCTCGGCAAGATAGAGCGGCGTTGGCCTACCGGCGTAGTCGCGGAGCAGACGGCCCAGCTGAGCCTGAAACTGCGGATCGGCGCGCGCGCTGACCCAAGCTGCCTCAAGCTCGGCGAGCGCTGGCATCAGCGTCTCAGGCACGTACTGGCCGCCATAGGGGCCGAAGCGATGCTCAACGCCAGCGCCGCTCACGCCGACAACTCCGGGCTGATCGCAGGAGCCGTCGAAGCAACCGCTTCGACGAATGCGAGCATCTTTGCCGCGTCCTTTTTCCCTGGCGAGGCCTCCGTGCCGGTGGCTGTATCAACTGCGAACGGAGCGACGACACCAATCGCCTCTGCGACGTTTGCGGCGTCGAGCCCACCGCTGAGAATCAGCGGAATCTTCGAATGCCGCGCCGCCGCTAGCGACCAGTCCCAGCTCTCGCCGGTACCGCCCCGAAGATCAGGATCGGCGGTGTCGAGCAGGTGGTAGTCAACGTGGTGGAAGCGCTCGAGGTCATTGAACTGCTCGCCTGAAACAACCTGCATCGCCTTGATCACCTTCGCGCCGGTCCGCCTGTGCAACTCGTCACAGAACGACGGACCTTCGTCGCCGTGCAGCTGCACCATCGTGAAGCCGAGTGCATCAACCTGGCCTGCGACCTCGTCGAGCGCTGGATTGACGTAAACGCCGCAGATTTCGACATCGCGGTGAAGCCGACCGGCAATCGTCCGTGCGTGCACCTCTTCGCAGCGGCGAGCGGACCCCTCCCACATGATGCAGCCGACCGCCCATGCGCCGAGCTCGACGCTAAGTTCGGCGTCGGCAAGGTTGGTGATGCCACAGATCTTGATGCGCGGGGCGCTGCTCACGCCACCAATGATGGCAGCCCTGCCGCGCGGCTCTGAAACTACGGCGCCGTAATGTTCTGCTGCGGCCTGCGCCCAAGCGTTACCTTGACCGTCTTCGTCTCTTTGCCGCCTCGCAGAAGCTGCACCTCAATCTGATCGCCGACCTTTTTCGACGAGACGTACCTTGAAAGCTCCAATGAGGTCAGCATCGGTCGGCCGTCGATCTTCTCAATGATGTCACCGCCAATTTTGAGCTCCTGGCCGTTGAGCTTGGCGGGCACCGTTCCGCCCTTGATGCCAGCCGTCGCGGCGGGACTCCCCGGATTCACGCTCTCAATCAGGACTCCCTTTTTAACAGGGAGGTTCAGCGACGCCAGTTCGGGCGTAATCGAAAGCGATGAGACTCCGAGATAGCCGGTGTCGACCGTTCCTTTGCGAAGTCCGGGCAGCAGCTTGCGCGCCGTATCGATCGGGACGGCGAAGCCGATTCCAACGTTGCCGCTGCCGCTACCGCCGGTTTCGATCTGCGAGTTGATGCCGATAACCTCGCCGGCGCTGTCGATCAGTGGACCGCCGGAGTTGCCTGGGTTGATCGCTGCGTCGGTCTGAATGACGTCGTTGATCGCAAAGCCGTTGAGACCCTCAATCGAGCGCTGCTTGGCTGAGACAACGCCGGTGGTGAGGCTAAACGCTTGACCGAATGGATTACCGATTGCGACAACAGGATCCCCTACTTCAACATCCTTCATCGAGGCCAGCGGCAGCACCGTGAGGTCCTCGCCGTCGGGATCAATCTGCAGCACGGCGATGTCTGAGGAGCGGTCGGCACCGAGAATCTTGGCATCTACGGTCCTGTCATCAGAGAAGCGAACGGTCACCTTGTTGGCACCATCGACGACGTGGGCGTTGGTCAGGATCGTTCCCTGCTCGTCGATCACGAAGCCGGAGCCGGTGGCCTTCCCGCTCTGTGATTCGGGCGCACCAAAGATGTTGGAGCCCTTCTTGACGACGTCGGCCGTAATAAAGACAACACCCTTCGAATCGCGCCGATAGATTTCGCGCGGAGTCATCGCGCCGCCGGAGTTGACCGTTCGGACCGTGCCGCTAGCACCTTGCTCAACGATCGTGGTTGTCGGGCCTGAGCCGATTCCAATCGCCGCTGCGGCTACCAGCGCGACGATTCCACCTAGTAGCCCAGCGCAGCAAGCAACCAACCAAGTTGAGCGAGAAGCTGATGTTTTCATCTGATTTAGGAAAGCGTCGCTCTCTGAAGCGGCGCTAAAGAGTTGGTTAAGGGAATAAGGAGATCAGCGCTCCGGGGCGGCCCCGTGACCGCCGGTTAGCTCTTCAAGCGCGGCTCGCGGATCGCCGCTGGCGAGCAATCTCTCGCCGATCAGAACGGCATCAACGCCGACTCGCTCCAACTCTTCCAGCTGCGCGCGTTCGTAGAGCCCCGATTCGCTGACCACTGTCTTTCCGGCCGGAATGTCGGCCAACAGTGCGTGTGTCCGTTCGACGTCGACGCTGAAATCGCGCAGGTCACGGTTGTTGATCCCAATCAGCTCCGGGTCGATCAGCTCCAGCACCGTCGCCAGCTCCTGCTCGTCATGAACTTCGACTAGCACGTCCAGATCGAGCGACGATGCACTGCTGTAGAGCGATTCAAGCTGGCTTGGCTCGAGCGCGGCGGCGATCAGCAAGACTGCGTCGGCACCGGCCACCGCCGATTCGACAAGTTGGTAGTGGTCAACGATGAAATCCTTGCGTAGGATCGGAAGCTCGCTGACGCTGCGAGCGGCGATCAAATCCTCGAGCGAGCCGCCGAAGTTGGCTTCCTCGGTCAGGATCGAGAGCGCAGCAGCCCCACCGCGCTGATAGGCCGACAGCACCTCCTCAACCGTTGCGCCGGGTCGAATTTCACCGGCGCTCGGAGAGCGGCGCTTGAACTCGGCGACGACCGACAATCCCGGCCGCGCGAGCGCCTCGGCGAACGGCCTATCTGTGCCGCGCCGATGCAGCTGAGTCTCAAGCTCGGCGAGTGGCAGCTGCTGCCGGCGCTGCGCGACTGCTTGCTCTGTTGAAGCGATGATCTGATCGAGAATCGTCATTTAGGCGAGAGCTCCTCGCTACGTGTGAGAAAGCGGTGCAGTGTTACTTCAGCGGCGCCGGAGTCGATCGCTTGGCGCGCCAGGCCGAGCCCTTCCGCAATCGAGGCCGCCCGGCCGGCGACGTAGATCGCGGCGCCAGCGTTGAGCGCGGCAATCTCACGCTGTGGCCCCGGCTCACCGGCGAAGATCGCTCGGATGATCTGCGCATTCTGCTCCGGTCCACCACCGCTGAGTTCGTCGTCGCTAGCTGGCTCGATTCCAAACTGCTCCGCCGTCAGCGTGTAACGCCTGGTCTCGTTGTTCTGCAGCTCCGCCACTTCGGTCGGAGCTGAGATGCTGATCTCGTCAAGCCCGTCTTGGCTCGAAACGACCAGCGCGTGATCGGTCCCCAGGCGCGACAGGGCTCCCGCCACAAGCGCGATTGAGGCTGGCTCCGGAACCCCGATCAGCTGTCGGCGCGCGCCCGCCGGGTTTGTTAGCGGTCCAAGCAGATTGAAGATCGTCGGCACGCCCAATGCCTTGCGTACCGCCGCCACGTAGCGGGTCGCGGCGTGGTGAGCGGGCGCGAAGATAAAGCCGAAGCCAATCTCGTCGATCAGAGCGGCCTCTTCCTCGGGCGCCAGATCGAGCTTCGCGCCGAGCGCTTCGAGCACGTCGGCCGAACCGCTCAGGCCGGTTGCTGTGCGGTTGCCGTGTTTGGCGACCGCGCAACCGGCAGCTGCAGCGATCAACGCCGCGGTCGTCGAGATGTTGAAGGTCCGCCGGCCACCGCCGGTGCCGCATGTGTCGAGCAGGTCGTGGCGCCGCGGCCGAACGGCGGTCGCCAGCGAACGCATCGTCTGCGCCAGCCCGGCCAGCTCACCAACGGTCTCGCCCTTCGCGCGCAGCCCGAGTAGCAGCTGCGAGATCTGCTCGTCGGCGGCATCACCGGCCATGATCACGGCGAGCGCGGCCGCGGCCTGCTCTTGCGTCAGGTCCTGACCGGCGTCAACTGCTTGGTTTGCAAGCTCCAGCGCCGAGGCTGCCATCAGCGCCCGGCCCCTATGAGGAAGTTCTCGACGATCGCGAGGCCGTCCTCGGTCAAGACCGACTCGGGATGGAACTGAACCCCCTCGGCTGGCAGCTCGCGGTGGCGGACCGCCATCACGAGCCCGTCGCCCCGAGCCGAGACCTCCAGGCATTCGGGCAGCTCAGCGTCGGCGGCGATCAGCGAGTGGTAGCGGCCGACCGTCAAAGGCGACGGCAGACCGCTGAAGAGCGTCTTGCCGTCGTGTTCGATCGTCGTCGTCTTACCGTGGATCGGCTCGTGGCGCACAACCGCGCCGCCGAAAGCTTGAACCAAGGCCTGATGGCCCAGGCAGACCCCGAGCGTCGCAATCCCGGCCTCAGCGAAGCGACGGACCGCTTCGAGTGAGATGCCTGCCTGATCCGGAGTACATGGTCCGGGCGAGACGACGACGCGCTCGGGTTCCGTCGCCAGCAGCTCGTCGACAGTTGCACGGTCGTTACGAACAACCTCGACCTCGGAGCCAAGCTGGCCAAGATACTGGACGAGGTTGTAAGTGAACGAGTCGTAATTGTCGATCACAAGCGTGCGCATCGCTACCACCAGCCCGGCTGGTTCGTTGCCAGCTCGATCGCACCGATAACTGCCTTCGCCTTGTTGACCGATTCCTCGTACTCGTACTGCGGGCTGGCGTCGGCAACGGTGCCGCCGCCGGCCTGTACATGGACCTCGCCGCCGCGGCAGACGACAGTGCGGATGTGGATGCAGGTGTCGAGGTCACCGGCGTAACTGAGGTAGCCGATCGCGCCGCCGTAGCCGCCGCGCTTGACCGATTCAAGCTCGTCGATGATCTGCATCGCGCGGACCTTCGGCGCACCGGAGAGCGTGCCAGCTGGGAGGATCGCGCGCAGCGCATCAAGCGCACCAACCTCCGGCCGAAGCGTTCCGGAGACCGAAGAAACTATGTGCATCACGTGGGAGTAGCTCTCAACCTGCATCAGGCTGTCAACTACGACCGACCCGTACTCGCAGACGCGGCCGAGGTCGTTGCGGCCGAGGTCGACCAACATCACGTGCTCGGCGCACTCCTTCTCGTCGGTGATCAGAGCGTTAGCCAATTCGAGATCCTCAGCCGCGCTCGCTCCGCGAGGCCGAGTTCCGGCGATCGGCCGCGTCGAAGCGGAGCGGCCGCTGACTGTCAGCAGCGGCTCCGGGCTCGCTCCAACGACCTGAAAATCGCCGAACTCGAGGAAGTACATGTAGGGGCTCGGGTTGACTACCCGCAGTCCACGGTAGATCGAGAACGGGTCGATCTCCAGATCGGCCGTCCAACGCTGGGAGGGGACTACTTGGAAAGCGTCGCCGGCGTAGATGTAGTCAACGATCCTGGCGACGACGGCCTCAAACTGCTGGCGCGTGAAGTTCGACTCAAACTTCGGCGCCTCGCGCGCCGGGCCGGCTGGCTTGGCAGCCGGCAGCGGGCCGGCAAGGATCGCACGAACCTCTTCAATCGTCGCTGCCGCCTGTGAGTAGCTCTTGTCGCTCAGCTGGCCGCCTTCGGCGACGGCGTTGACGAGGATCGTCAGCGTGTGGCGAAGGTGGTCGAAGACGACGAGCACGTCGCTGCGCATCAGTGCCATGTCTGGCAGGCCAAGCTGGTCCGGGTTTGGCTCACCGAGCGGCTCTACGGTGCGCACGAGGTCATAGCCGAAGTAGCCGACGAGCCCGCCAGCAAACGGTGGCAGGTGGTCGAGCGGCGCTTGGCTGAGGCCGTCAAGCATCTCGGCGGCAAGCGCGTAAGGGTCACCTCCGTCGGCTAGGTCCCAGCGCAGCAGCTGGCGTGGCCGAATGCCGATGAAGCTGTAGCGGCCCATCCGCTGGCCTTGCTCGGCCGATTCGAGCAGAAAGGCAGGCTCCGAGGGAGCGTCGGCGCGGAGCTTGAGGAAGGCCGAGACCGGCGTCTCACAGTCGTCAACGAACTCGTGACGCAAGGGAATCAGCGTGTAGTCGCCAGCCAGTCGCCGGGCCTCTTCCAGCGGCGGCTCGATCGCTAGTAGATTCTCCGCGCTGCTCACCGCGAAGCTCCAGCGAGCGCGAGGCCGTCGCCGACCGCTGCCCCAGTCGACGGCGCAAGCTGATCGGCGAACTGAGGCGCAGCCTGATTGAGGTACCAACCGAACGCGTAGTCAACGATCCGCTGTTTGCCGATCAAAGTCAGCACCGCGGTTAGCAGCCGCGGCGGCATTGCAGGGATCAGCCGCTGCAGCGCCAGAGCGATCGCGAACGGCCGCTTGTGTGCCTTGTTGAAGCGTTCGTAGGCGGCGAGCGCTGAGGCTCGGTCGCTGCGGCCCTCGAGCACGGCGCTCAGTTCACGGCCGCAGGCAATACCGAAGTAGAAGGCCGTGCGAATCCCTTCGCCTGAAAGCGGGAAGCAATGACCGGCGCTGTCGCCAACAAAGAAGACGCCGGATTCAGTGCCGCTGCGGAGCCGGTGCGGAAACCAGTTGCCTTGGTAGCCGATCGCGTCACTACCAAGCCGCTCGGCGAGTGCGACGGTTGGCTCCTTGACGTGCGTGGTGGGCGCGTAGGAGCCGACGCCGATCCTCGCCTCGCCGCCGGCCGGAACGCGCCAACCGTAGCCGCGGCGAACGAGTGAGCGCTCGATCCAAATGTCGAGCGCATCGCCGGAGCCATCGTGCTCGGGATGGACCTCAAGTCCGCGTGAAAGCGGTGCCTTCGGCGGCTGATAATGGGGGCTGCTAAGAACGCGCCGCCAGCCGAGCGCATCGACGACCAGCGGCGCCGAGATTGAGCCGCGGTCGGTGATCACCTCAATTGCGCCGTCGGCGCCGCGCGCGCCTAGCGCCTCCACCGTCGCCGTCTCAAAACGGGCGTCGGAACATTGCGACCAGAGCAGCTGGCAGAGCTCGCGGTAGTCAAATGACGACCAACTCCAAGGCAGCCGATAGCGGACGCTGCCGCTGGGTGTGGTGAAACTCATGTACGGCAACTCTTGTTGGATTGACTGGCCGAGCCCGAGCGCTTCAAGCCAAAGAGTCGGGCAGGCGCAGGCCGACGTCTGCCGCTCGCCAATCTCGTAGCGGTCGATGACCAGCACGCTGGCGCCGCTTTCGGCCAGCTCTCGAGCTACCGCAAGACCGGCAAAGCTCGCTCCACAGATCAGGACCTCGGCGCGCGTTCCTTCAAGTGAGGTTCGCTGGGCGCCACGTGAGGTCGCGCGGACGGTCACGAAACCAGCGCCCAGGAAGACGCCTGGGCGGCCTCCCACGGACGCAGGCGGCTCGAGCGGGTAACGACGTCGTATCCGTTCTCCTCGACGCGGTCGAGAACCTTCAAGTAGACGGCACGGGCAACCTTGATTCCCGGGCGAACAGGGGCAGGTAGCAGCTGGCCGAGCGCTTCGCTCGCTGCAAAGAGCTCGCGCGCCCGCGCGACCTGATGGGCGATGTGATCGCGCAGCGGCGCACTGGCGGTCTGGGCGCCAAGGTCGCGTTCCTCGAGCCCGGGAAGGTAGATCCGGCCCATCTGCCAGTCGATCGGCACGTCGCGAATGAAGTTTGTCAGCTGCAACGCGACTCCGAGCACACGCAGCAGAACGGTCGCGCGGTCGGACGCGTCGAGCAGCGGCGCAGCGACCGAGCCGACGGTGGCGGTTCCCTCCATGTAGTGGTCAAGCTGCTCTTGGCTGCGCATCCGCACGTGATCGTCGCAGTCAGCGAGCATCGACTCCATGTAGTTGGGGAGTAGATCCAGTGGCATGCCGTAACGCGGCCCAGCGTCAACCAGAGCTCCAATTACCGGGTGCAGGGAGTAGCCGCGCTTGAGCCCCTCTTCGAGCTCGCGCTGCCAAGCGTCAAGCGCTGCGCGGCGCTGGCCGTTGAGGCCGACGTTGTCAGCGATCTCATCTGCGCCGCGGACGTAGCCGTAGAGCGCGTAGAGGGCTGGGCGCCGCTCGGCTGGCAAGCAGGCGGTGGCGGCAAAATAGGTTGGGTCGTGGCGCAGCTGCATGCGGCGGCATCTGCGGTACGAATGGTTGACAACCTTGTTTGGACTGAAACCCACGCCCCTACCGTAGACGGCCACGTGAAAAAGCCGCAACCCGACATACTAAATTGCGAGCTGCTGATCGTCAGCGGCAAAGGTGGAGTCGGAAAAACCACGGTCGCTGCGGCGCTTGGTCTACTCGCCGCCGCAGCGGATAAGCAGACGATTCTCTGCGAGGTCGCAGGCCAGTGCCGCGTTCCGGGGCTGATCGGCCACCCAACCGCCGCAGGGATCGGTCGCGAGCACCAGGTCGCGCCGCAGCTCTGGACCACGACGATCGATCCGGAGCTGGCGCTGGTCGAATGGGCCGGCAAGCTGATCCGCCCGCGGGCGCTGCTGGACCTTGCCGTCCATTCGAACAGCTTCGCCGGTTTCATCAACGCCGCGCCAGGGGGTCGCGAATTGCTGACAATCACCAAGGCCGCCGAGCTGCGCCGCGATCAGCGCTGGGACGATGACGCCGCCGGGTATCAGTTGGTGGTTCTGGACGCGCCGGCCTCGGGGCACGCGCTGGCGATGCTGAAGACACCGACGACCTTCGCCGAAATCGCCCGCGTCGGACCGATCGCCAGTCAGGCGCGCGTGGTCGAAGCGCTACTAGCCGACGACCAGCGCTCCAAAATCGTTCTCGTTGCAACGCTCGAAGAGACACCGGTCAATGAGACGCTGGAGCTTGAGGCCGCGCTGACCGAGCAGCTCGGGCGCGGCGCCGATCTGATCGTCGCTAACGGCCTGATCGTCGACCAGCTAGGTGAGCAAGCGTTGGCGGTGTTGGCGGCGGCCAGCGCGGCCGTAGATAGCAGTGTCGTGGCGGCGATCGAGTCGCGGCACGCCCGCTCGCTGCTACAGCAGCAGCAACGCCAACGCCTGCTCGACGGAGCGCAATGCCCGCTGGTTACGCTGCCCGCGATCGCTAACCACGCCGTCGGGCCGGATCAGATCGAGCAGCTTGCCGCTCTGCTAGGCGACGCCCTTGCGCAACTCGGCTAGAGCTCAATCGATTCCGAGACGGTCGAGCAGCCCTTCGTCGGTGCGCCAACTGCGCCTCACACGGACCGAGAGATCGAGGTGCACCTGGGAGCCAACGCGCTTCTCGATCTCACCGCGCGCGGCGGTCCCGATCGAGCGAATCATCTTGCCGCCGCGGCCGACAAGGATGCCTTTCTGCGATTCACTCTCAACCCAAGCCAAAGCTCGAATCCGCAGCAGCCCCGCGCGCTGCTCTTCTATCTCTTCAACAACGACCTCTACGGCGTGCGGAAGTTCTTGAAAGGTGCGCCGCAGGATCTGCTCGCGGATCAGCTCGGCCAACTCAGTTCCCAGCGGTTGGTCAGAGAGAGCGTCGACGCCAAAGAGCAGAGGCCCTTCCGGCATCAGCTCTGCGAGCCGCGCGACTAGCGGCTCGGTGCCTTCTCCCGTCTTCGCTGAGATCGGAAATATCTCAGCGTCTAGGCCGAGCTGCTCGGCCGCGAGCAGCGACTTCAACGTCTGCGAGCGATTCAAGCGATCAACCTTGTTCACGGCGATCAGAACCGGCGCCGAGCCTAGCTTCAGTAGTTCTGCGATAAAGCGGTCACCGGCGCCAGTCCCTTCCTCACCATTGAGCACGAAGAGGACTGCGTCGCTGTCGCTGAGCTCTCGTTCGACGCGGTTCTGCATTCGCTGGGTCAAGAGATCCCGGGGGCGCTGAAAGCCAGGTAGATCAACCATCACTAGCTGCGTCTGGCCGCGCATCGCAATCCCTCGAATCGCCCGACGCGTGGTCTGCGGGCGGTCGGAGACGATCACGACCTTCTCGCCGATGATCTGGTTGACGAGCGTGGACTTGCCGACGTTCGGCCGCCCGGCGAGCCCGACGAACCCGGCCTTCGTCACCACGAGCAAATCTCGCCCTGCAGTGCCAACATCTCGCCGTCATCGGTTTCATGATCCATGCCGATCAGATGGAGTGCGCCGTGGACGATCGCTTCGCGCAGATCCTCCGTCATTTCGCGGCAGATGATGATGTCGCCGAGTTCACGCGGACCGCTGCGATCGTCGTCTCCGTCAACTGGGAACGAGAGTACGTCGGTTGCTCCCGTTTTGGCGCGATAATCCTGGTTTAGCTCGGCGATCCGTTGGGCGTCAACGAACTCGATCGCCAGATGGCCATCCTCGATCCCAGCCGACCCGAACGCCAGCGCCAGCAGACGTTCAACCTCTGGCTCGGGCGGGTCGCCAGCCGCCAAGTCGGCACCGATGTAATCGAGTTCGATCATCCCGGCGACGGCCTAGGCCTTACGGCGGTCACGCTCGGCCCTAAGATCGGGAGCGGCTCGCTCGGCGAAGGCACCATAGGCTTCTACGATCCGCTGCACCAGCCGATGGCGCACGACGTCGTCGGCGCCGAAGCGGACAAAGTCAATCCCATCTATCTCGCTCAAGACGTCGGCTACCACCACGAGCCCGGAGCGTTGGTCTTTCGGCAGGTCGATCTGCGTGATGTCACCGGTCACGACCATCCGCGACCCGAACCCAAGCCTCGTCAAGAACATCTTCATCTGCTCGGCCGTGGTGTTCTGAGCCTCGTCCAGAATGATGAACGAGTCGTTCAATGTTCGCCCGCGCATGAAAGCCAGCGGCGCCACCTCGATGACGCCGCGCTGGAGGTACTCGCTGACCTTCTCGGGGTCGAGCATGTCGTTGAGCGCATCGAAAAGCGGCCTCAGGTAGGGGTCGATCTTGGCCATCAGATCGCCGGGCAAGAAGCCGAGCCGCTCGCCGGCCTCGACCGCAGGGCGGGTCAGAATGATGCGATTCACTTCGCCGCGCGAGAGCGCGGCGGCTGCCATCGCAACTGCGAGGAAGGTCTTGCCGGTCCCGGCCGGGCCGATTCCGAAGGTCACCGTGTTGCTACGGACGGAATCGACGTAGCGTTTCTGATTTGGAGTCTTAGGGGCGACCTTGCGCCCGCGGTGGCTCCAGACGACGTCGCCAAGCACGCTGGCTGGTCTGAGCTCAGCTTTCAGTGAGCCGGTCACGGAGTTGATTGTCTGCTCCTCGAGCTGGTGACCGCTGTCGGCGAGCTCGGCCATCTCGTCGACGATTGTCGTCGCGGCAGCTACAGCAGCGGCATCGCCGTCGAGTGTGACGACGTTGCCGCGCACAACGATCCGGCAATCAAGTTCCGTCTCCAGACGCCGCAGCACCGTATCGCCGGTGCCGCAGAGTGCGCTCGCGGCTTCGTTCGAGAGTTCCATCGTCTGCCGCATTAGCCGCCTAGAGCCTCCTGCGCGATCGCCGACACCCGCTTGCCGTCGGCTTGGCCAGCGACCTTCGCCATCGCAGCCTTCATCACCTGGCCGGTGTCCTTGGGCCCTTCGGCGCCGGTTTCGGCGATTGCCGCGCTGATGATCTCGCGCAGTTGATCGTCGCTCAGCTCGGCCGGAAGGTACTGTTCGATGATCGCGGCCTCCGCCTCTTCGGCTTCGGCCAGCTCCGGGCGGTCCGCCGCGCGGAAGGCCTCAGCGGCCTCGTAGCGACGCTTGCGCTCACGGCGCAGAACAGCGAGTTCATCGCCACCGCCTTCCTTGGCATCCTTCTGGAGCTCGGAGAGAATCAGCCGCAGCGCGGAGACACGTTGCTTCTCGCCAGCCTTCATCGCCGTCGTGATTTCGCTCTTGAGCGTCTCGGTGATCTGCGTAGCGTTCATAGGCTGCGAGCCGCTCTACTTCCCAGCACTCTCTGCCACGTAGGCCGAGACGGCATCGATCTGGCCTTCAGTCAGAACATCGGTGAAGGCGGGCATGCCAGCGCCGCCGTCGCTCACCTGTGCTTTGACCGTCGCCTGGTCCAGCGCTACCTGATCGAGATTCGGACCAACCTGCCCGCTTGAGCCTGCCGCTGCAAGCGTGTGGCACTGAGCGCAGTTGGCGGCAAAGAGCTGCTCGCCCTCGGCCGAGGCGACCGTCTTCGTCGAAGTGGCGCTCGTTTCAGCAGCGACCGCGGTAGTTGAGTCCGTCTGTGAGGAGCTAGAACCGCAGGCCACCAGCGCTACAGCGGTAGCTGCGAACGAGAGCGCAGTCAACGGGCGGATCATCAACACCGCACCAGTCTACGCCACCGCGCTAACGCCATCGTCAAGGATCTGACGGGCTGGCCGCTAGCAGCAGCGCCGACCATTCGCCTCGGCTACGGCGATCGAGCTCTCGCAGCCCGTGCGCGGATCCGAACGCCTCGGCAACTTGCTCTGCCTGCTCGCTGAGCAGACCGCTGGCGATCATCAGCTGCGGCCGAGGACCATCGAAGCCGACCTTGGCGACGTCGAGCAGTAGCGGCAGCAGCAGGTTCGCGAGCACCAGCGGCGCGGTCGGCGCTGGGCCGCCGCGGCGCAGGTCGAAGCGCGCAGCATCGACGCCAACGCGATTGGCGGCGGCGTTGGCGATCGTGGCATCAACGCTCTCGGCCTCGTGGTCAACTGCCATAACCGGTGCCCAGCCAAGCTTCGCGGCGGCGATCCCCAGCACGCCAGAGCCGCAGCCGAGGTCGACGCAAGCGCCGCTCGGCTCAAGCGCCAGCAGCAGCTCAAGGCAGAGCCGAGTCGTCGCGTGTGCGCCGGTCCCGAAGGCTTGCCCAGGATCGACCACAAGATCGATCTGCTCAGCGCCATCGTCAGCCGCTTCCCACGGCGGCCGCACCCGCAACGCGCGCCCCGCGTTCTCGATTAGAACCGGCCGATGAAAAGCCTTCCATTGCTGATCCCAATCGTCATCGACCACGCTGGTTACGATCTCCACGATTGCGCCGCCCGCCGCAACCTCAATCTCGGGTAGCGCCGGAAGCTCGCCCGGAGCGCCGTAGACCGCGTATTCGATTCTGCCATCCGGGAGCTCGCGCTCCTCGATGCCTGAGGGCGCCAGCTCGAGCAGCTCCGCCAGCACCAGCTCCGCGTCGGCGGCTGCGACGCGGACCGCGAGCCGTATCACCGGCTGGTGCTCAGCAGCCGTCTCAGCTTCGCGCCGAGCCCTTCCGGAGCGGCAAGATTCGCATCGGTCAGCGAGTCCGCGAGCTGCTGATTGAGGCTGCGTTGCTCGTCGGTCAGACGACGCGGGATGACGACGTTGACGACGACGCGCAGGGCGCCGCGGCGCTCGGGCCTACGCAGCTGCGGCATCCCGAGGCCGGCGAGCTCGACGATCTCCCCCGGCTGTGTCGCCGGCGCAACCTTGACCGGCACCGGCCCGTCAAGCCCTTCGACATCGAGCGTCACGCCCAGCGCGGCGCTGGGCGCCGGCACGTCGAGAACGCAGATCAGGTCGTCGCCATCTCGCAGCAAGTTGTCGCTCGCCTCGACCTGAACCTCAACGTAAAGATCGCCGGCCGGGCCGCCGCGTTCGCCTGCGTGGCCACGCCCGGCAAGACGGATCCGCTGCCGGTCGTCGATCCCGGCTGGGATCTCGATCTCCAGGTCGCGTCGGCGCACGAGGCGGCCGCGACCGTCGCAGCTCTGGCAAGGCGACTGGGCAACCTGGCCCTGGCCGTCGCAGCGCTCGCAGGCGCGCCGCTGCACAACCTGTCCGAACGGCGAGTTGGCGACCGCTTCAACTACACCGGAACCTTGGCAGCGATCGCAGCTGCTGAGTTTGCTTCCCGCTTCTGCGCCGCTGCCATCGCAGTCGTCGCAACGATCGATCGCTTCGAACGAGATTCCCATCGTTTTGCCGCTAGCGGCCTCCGGCAGCGTCACCGTGGCGCCGATGATCGCGTCGTCGCCCTGCGCCGGCCCGCTCTGGCCGCCGCCGAAGCCACCGCCGAAGAACGCGCTGAAGAGATCGTTGAGCGAGCCGAAGCCTTCGAAGTTCGGTCGCATGCCGCCGCTGCGCAGGCCCTCATGGCCGTACTGGTCGTAGATTTCGCGCCGACGCGGGTCGGACAGGATTTCGTACGCCTCAGCCGCCGCCTTGAACTTCGTCTCAGCCTCAGGGTCATGGCTATTGACGTCCGGGTGCAGCTCGCGGGCTAGCGCGCGGAAGGCCTTCTTGACCGTCTGGTCGTCAGCGCCGCGCGGCACGCCGAGCAGCTGATATGGATCCCCGGGCACGGTGCGCGCCATCGCTTAGGCGGCGTCTACATCTTCGATGTATCGCGACAGCTGCCAGGCGGCCTCGCGGACGATCGCGATTACGGCCCCGTAATCCATCTGTAGCGGGCCGATCACAGAGACCGTGCCAAGCTTCTGTGCGCGCGGACCGTAGCCGGCGCCGACCAGCGCCAGCGACTGCAGAGCGGGGAGCTCGTTCTCGCTGCCGATCCGCACGACCACATCACGCTCTCCAAGCGCCACTCGCAAGACGCCCAGCAACGCGACACGCCGCTCTAGCGCGTTCAGCAGCTCGTTGATCTCGGCGAGGTTGTCGAGCCTGTCTCCACCTAGAAGTCGCCCCGCGCCCTCAACGTAGAGCATCACTTCAGAATCCGACCGGAGGTCATCGAAGACCGGCAGAAGCGCCGCGAGGAAGCCGCGCTCACTCTCCCCGAGTGACCGGTCACCGAGCCGTGCGGCGACTGTGCGGGCGCCAAGCTCATGGCCGCCGAGCCGTTCGTTTAGGTACTCGGCTGCCCAAGCGATCAGGCCGGTGTCAATCGGCTGTTCGAAGCTGATCAGCCGCTTCGCGACGCTGCCGGTTGAAGTGATCACGACAACCATCGCGACCTGCGGCTGCAGCGTCAGCACCTCGACGTGGCGAACCGTTGCGGCCTCAAGCTGCGGCGCCGAAACAATCGCCAGCAGGTTCGTTGCCTGCGCCAGCGTTGAGCTGGTGACGCGCATCGCGTGATCGACCTCGCTCTTGATGATCGGCAGATCGAGCTCTGCGCGCTGGCCGCGCGGCAGCAGACGATCGACGTAGAAGCGGCGGCCAGCGTCGGTTGGGATTCTTCCGGCCGAGGTGTGCGGATGGGCCAGCAGCCCCTGCTCTTCGAGCGCCGCGAGTTCGTTGCGAACTGTTGAAGGACCGAAGTCGATTGCTGGATCGCCAGCAAGCGTCTTCGAGCCGACCGGCTGCGCGGTCTCCTGATGGGTCTCGACGACCCGCCGTAGAATTAGCTCTTGACGCTCGGTAAGCACGACCAACGATGGTACCGGGGCGGCTAGTTGGGACGCCGATCCGCGCGCTTAGTTTGAATCGCCTAGTTCGAGCACCGCGAGGAACGCCTCTTGCGGAATCTCAACGCTGCCGACCTGCTTCATCCGCCGCTTGCCTTCCTTCTGCTTCTCAAGCAGTTTGCGCTTGCGCGAGATGTCGCCGCCGTAACACTTTGCGATCACGTCCTTGCGATACGCCTTGACTGTCTCCCGAGCGACGATTCGGGCGCCGATCGCCGCTTGGATTGGAACGTCGTACTGCTGCCGCGGAATCTTTTCGCGCAGCTTCTCGGTCAGCGTGCGTCCGATCGCCTGTGCCTTCTGTCGGTGGACGAGCATCGAGAGCGCATCGACCGGCTCGCCGGCCAGCAGCACGTCGAGCTTGACCATCTCTGAGGCCTTCAGTCCGCTGATCTCATAATCGAGCGAGGCGTAGCCGCGCGTTCGCGACTTCAGCTGGTCGAAAAAGTCGAGCACGATCTCCACCAGCGGCAGGTCGTAGCTCATCTGCACGCGCTCGGATGAAAGGTAATGGAGGCCAGCGCTCTCGCCGCGCTTCTCTTGGCAGAGCTCCATCACTTGGCCGACGTATTCGTTTGGCGTCAGGATTGAAGCCCTGATCATCGGTTCGCGGATCTCCGCGATCCGGCTCGGGTCGGGCATCGCCGAAGGGTTGTGAACCTCGACCGTCTCGCCGCTGGTCATCGTCACCTCGAAGCTGACCGAAGGCATCGTCGCCATCAGGTTGAGGTCGTATTCGCGCTCTAGGCGCTCACGGACGATGTCCATGTGCAGCAGCCCGAGGAAGCCGCAGCGGAAGCCGAAACCGAGCGCGTCTGAGGTTTCCGGCTCCCAGGTCAGCGCGGCATCGTTGAGCGTCAGCTTCTCAAGCGCGTCGCGCAAATCTGGGTACTGATCCGATTCGATCGGGAACAGGCCGCAGAAGACCATCGGCTTGACTTCGCGATAGCCCGGCAGCGCTTCGCTGGCCGGATTGGCCTTCGTCGTCAGTGTGTCACCGACGCGCAACAAGGTGACGTCCTTGATGCCGGTGATTACATAGCCGACCTCGCCGGCGCGCAGCTCTGGCACGCTGACCATCTCCGGCGTGAAGAAGCCGATGTCATCGATCTCGGCTTCGGTCCCGGAGACCATCGCTTTTATCGCCTCGCCCTTCGTAAAACTCCCATCGACGACGCGGATGTAGGCGACAACACCGCGGTACTGGTCGAATTCGGAATCGACTATCAGTGCGCGTGGCGGGCCGTCAGCGTCGCCGCTTGGCGGTGGCACGTCGCGCACGATCGTCTCGAGCACCTCTTCGACGCCCTCCCCTGTCTTGCCGGAGATCTTGAGGATGTCGTCGGCCGGCTCGCCGAGCAGCTCCGCAACTTCGGCCGCAACCCGTTCCGGTTCGGCGCCCGGAAGGTCGATCTTGTTAAGGCAGGGGATCAGCTCAAGCCCGTTCTCCACCGCCAAGTAGGTGTTGGCGAGCGTCTGCGCCTCAACGCCCTGCGAAGCGTCGACCACGAGCACAGCTCCCTCGCAAGCTGCGAGCGAGCGCGAAACCTCGTAGGTGAAGTCAACGTGGCCGGGGGTGTCGATCAGCTGCAGCTGATAGGTGACGCCGTCGCGCGCCTTGTAGAGCACGCGTACTGCCTGCGCTTTGATCGTGATTCCGCGTTCGCGTTCAAGATCCATTGAGTCGAGGACCTGCTCCCTCATTGCGCGCGGATCGACCGTTGAGGTCATTTCAAGGATCCGATCGGCGAGCGTCGACTTGCCGTGGTCAATGTGGGCGATGATTGAGAAGTTGCGTATCAGTGACTGTTTCATGGCGGCCTCTGTCCGCGATACAGCGTAGGGCGCGCGCGAACTGCTTCGCTCAGGAGCGCAGGCTACGCAGCCGGCTGGTAAAGAAGTGAAGGATCTGATCGGCCTCGCGGATGCGCAGCAGCCGCACCGCCGCGAGGTAGACAAGCAATCCAGCCGCGAGCGCCGGGATCACGCCGATCAGGCGCGTCAGCGGACCGGCGCTACCGACGGCGCCGTCGAGCAGCAGCCAGAGGCCGCGCGTGACGACGATCAGCAACGCAGAGGAGAAAATCACCTTCAGCGTCATGATCAGCGTCTCGCGGCCCTCGATTGAGCCGCCGAGCTGACGGCGCAGATAGATCGCCTGCGCGGCCATCATTCCGGCGCTGGCGACAACCGTCCCGATCACCGGGCCGGCGATGCCGAGCGGCTTGTAGAGCGCTAGCGAGACGATCGTGTTGACGACTAGGTTGGCGGCCGCGAGGGCGCTTGGGATCCACGGCCGCTGGAGCGAGAAGAAGGTCCGCGTGAGCAAGAGGTTGAGCCCGGCGAACGGCATCGAGAACGCGAACCAGAAGAGCGCCGTCGAAACCTCCTCGGTTGAGGCGGCGTTGAATGCCCCGTATTGGTAGATCAGCTCGACAATCGGACTGGCGAGCGCCATCGTCGCCGCCGCCGCTGGCACCAGCAGCAGCAGGTTCTGCCGCGTTCCTGTCCCGACCAATCCGCGCAAGCCAGCGATGTCGCCCCGCGCGACGAGGCGGCTGAGCGATGGGAAAAGCACGGTGGCCAGCGCGACACTGAAGATCCCTTGAGGCAGCATGTAGATGCGGAAGGCGGCGTCGATCGCCCTTGGCGCACTATCGGAGATCAAGGCGCCGACGACAGAGTTGATCACGAGATCGATGTTGATCACGCCGAGCCCGATCGTCACCGGGATCAGCAGCTTCAAGACGCGCGTCACGCCGGGGTCGCGCCAGTTGAAGTGGATCTTGAGCCGGAAGTCGATCTTTGCCAGGACCGGCAGCACCATCAATAGCTGGACTACCGTGCCCAGCAGCACGCCGATCGCGTAGGCGTAGATCTGCTCGTCGCCACTGAACATTGGTCGCAGCGCGACGAGCGCACCAATGATCACGACGTTCCAGACCAGCGGCGCGAGCGCCGGAATCGTGAAGTGGTGGTAGGAGTTGACGATCCCGACCAGCAGCCCGTTGATGCCGAGCAGCACAACGATCGGGAATAGAACCTGCGAGAGACCTACCGCCAGATCGACCAGCTGCTCGGTGAAGTTGTCGCCGGGGATGAAGAGCGGGATTAGTACACCGGCAGCAAAAATGAAAATAGCGCTGAGCGCGCCGAGTATCAGCAGGATGATCCAGAACAGCGTTGACGCCAGCAAGATCGCTTCGCGGCGACGCTTCTGCTCGAGGAACTCAGCGAAGACGGGAACGAAGGCGGCGCTCAATGCGGCGTCTGCGAAAAGCCCGCGAACGAGGTTCGGCAGTTGAAAGGCGATCGTGAATGCTGACGCGGCGCCGCTGGTACCGAAGTAACTGGCAGCGAGAATTTCCCGCGCCAACCCGGCGACGCGTGAAAGCCCGGTCGCGACCGAAAAGAGAACCGTGTTGCGGGCAACTCCAACCCTGGCACCGGGCGCGTCGGGGGCTTCGTCGTCGATCTTTAGAACCGCTGCGCGCGCGGCGGCGGCGCCAGCTTCGGCGTCGCTGGCAGGCAGCACGCCGCCGATCATCGCGGCGTCGAGCACGGCCTCTTCGGCTCCGGGGTCGTGCTCCGGCTCCGGTTCCTTTGGACTACCTAGCCTCTCGGTCACTAGCGCTCAATCCTATGGGTCGGACCCCGCGAATCGGCGGCACGCTAGAATCGCCATCGGCTATGGCCAATCTCAATTCACAGAAGAAGCGCAATGCCCGCAGCGAGCGCGAGCGGCTTGAGAACCGTCGTTATACGTCGGCGATCAAGACCTACCAGCGTCGCCTTGAAAACGCGGTAAAAGCTGGCGACGATTCGCTTGCCGACGCCGAGCACTTGAAGCTCGCTTCGACGATCGACAAGGCTGTCGCGCACGGCGCGTTGCACAAGAACACCGGCTCGCGCAAGAAGTCCCGCGCCACGCGGATCCGCGCTGGCGCAAGCGCCTAGCGCGCCCTAAGCGGCAATCCGCTCGATTACGCGCAGCGTCTCTGTGTCTGGGTCGAGCGCGCTGCCACCGCGGCTTGCGAGTTCCAGCGCGGCCAGCGCTTCGGTCGCTTCGCGCAGCAGTTGCGGGTCGGCGCCGCGCGCTTCGGCCAGCCGCTTCTTGACTGCCCAGCTGCCACCGGCGATTCCGGCCGCGGCCTGCGACTCCGACGCGCCGGCTTCGAGCCGTTGGGCGATTGCCGTCACGTCGCGCAGACGCCGCACAATCTGAACGGCGAGTCGGCCGGGATCCTCGTTCTGATCGCGCAACCGTAAATAGGTGACGAGCGCCGTGCGCTGATCACGCGCAACGATCGCATCGACCAGACCCCAGACCAGCAGCTCGGACGAGTTGGCAGCCGACTCGCTTACCTCCTCAACACCGATCGTCGCCCCCGGCCCGTACTCCAGCGCCAGCTTCTCGAGCTCGCGCAGAATCCGCTGCTGGCGGTCGCCGACCTGGGCGATCAGCGCCTGCGCGCCGGCCCCGTCTAGCGTGATCGAAAGCCCCTTCGCTTGAGCGATCGCCCACGGCGGGAGCTCCTTCGCCTTCAACACGCCCTCGTTGGCGATCGTGCCTCCGAGCGCCTTAACCGCCTTGTGTAGCGCCTCGGGAGCCTGCTGGCGGCCATCCTCGCAGGCGAAGAAGGCGATCGTCGTCTGTTCGGGCATCGCTGCCAGCGCCGCCGCTAAGTCGGCTTTGACGTCGGCCTCGCGCCAGCGCTCGCAGCCGGCGACGATCAGGAAGCGCCAACCGATCGCAAAGGTCATCGCGCTTAGCGCAGCGGCAACCGCGGCGGGGTCGCTGATCGCGGCGTCGAACTGCTCGGTACCGCCCGCGCCGCCCCCCGCCTCGGCGAGCGCGGCGAGCTTGCCACGCCGCTCCCAAACGCGGCCGTGGTCCTCGCCGTGGATTAGGTAGGCGGACTGAAACTCTGGCACCGGCGTCAGTCTAGGTCGGTCGCTGGACGCGCAACCCGTTGCGGTCGGCCTCAATCCGCACGGTGCCGTCTTTATCGGTTCGAAAAGCCGGCACACCGGCCCTGTTCAGCGCGCCCAGCGTCTCCGCGGCCGGGTGGCCGTAGCTGTTTCCGGCGCCGACCTCGATCACCGCGAGCCGCGGTTGAAGCTGCTGCAACAGGCGTGGAAGAGCTTCGTCGGAGCTGCCGTGGTGGCTGACCTTGAGGACGTCGATCGTTGGCAACGAGAGCGGGGCAAGCAGGCCCGATTCGGCATCGGCCGTCAGCAGCAGCGTCAGATCGGGCGCTTCGGCGAGAATCACGGTTGCGCGCTGGTTTGGGTCGGCGCCTGGGGTTGGGTGAGAGTCGGCGGGAGGCGAGACGATCTGGAGGCTTAGCGAGCCAAGCGTGATCGAATCCCCGGCCGCCGCAACGACCAGTGGCACGTCGTTGCGTCGGGCGCTCTCTTCCATCGCCGTCGCTTCTGGCCCGACAACGCCGTCGCGGCCGTCGAGCAGCGCGCCGACCTGGAATGCGTCCAGAACCTCGTCCGCAGCGCCGAGATGATCTGACTGGGCGTGGGTGGCGACGAGCAGGTCGAGCGCTTCGATGCCTTCCTCGCGCAGCCGCTCGACAACTCCGCCGCCCGCTGGGCCGCTGTCAACCAACGCGGCGTGCCCGTCGCTCTGCAGCAGCGTCGCGTCGCCTTGGCCGACGTCGAGAAAACTTACCCGCACCGTGCCCGTCGGCGGCGCCGCTAGAGCCGGCTTATGGCGGCCGACCAACACCGCGGTCGCGGCCAGCACGGCGCAGAGCACGCTCGCGGCGACTGCGTATCTGCGGCTGGCGCCAAAGCGCACCAGCAGCCCCACACTGAGGCAGCCAGCGGCGACGGCAGGGCCGCCGGCGCTGATCTGCGCGGCCGGTAGCGCGGCGCTCAGCCGCGCGATCGCGACGACCGCGCTGAGCGGCCAGTAGGCGACCCAGGTCAGCGGCGCAGCGAGCGGAGTCGAGAGCTGACCAACGACAGCTGCAACCATGCCCAGCCAGGTGATCGGCGCGACGATCAGCGCCGCCGCAAGGTTTGCCGGCAGCGAAACAAGCGAGAGGGTTCCGAAGCTGGCTGCGGCGATCGGCGCGCTGCCAAGCGTCGCCGCGGCCGTGAGCGCCAGCGGCTGGCTAATCAACGTCGGCACGTCACGTCGCTCGAGCTGCGAGCGCAGCGGCGCTGCCAGCAGCCCGATCGCCGCAACTGCCGCGAAGCTGAGCTGCCAGCCAGCCTGTTCGCAGGCCAGCGGGTCGAGCGCCAGAGTGACTATTGCGGCCAGTAGTAGCGCGTACCAACGCGAGCTTGGCCGCGAGGCGATCGCCGCAACTAGCGCGGCCGCACCGATTACCCCGGCGCGCTGAATTGAGGCGCCGCTTCCGGCCAGCGGAACATAGAGCGCGATTCCCACCAGCGCGCACGCCAGACGGGCTGCGCGGGGAGCGGAAAGCGCGGCGCCGAGCGCGAAGACAAGCAATACGAGCAGCGCGACGTTGGCGCCCGAAGCGGCGACGAGGTGCCCGAGGCCGCAGCGGCGCATTGCGTCACGCAGCTCGGTCGGCATCGCGCTGTCGTCGCCGAGCGTCATCCCGCGCAGCAGGCCCGCTTCGGCTGACGGCAGCTGCGCGCTGAGCGCCGCTGTGGCGCGGCTACGAATCCGGTCGATCAAGCCGGCAAGGCCACCGCGTCGGCGCCCGGTGATCTGCAGCGAGCGTAGTTTCAGAATCGCTCGCACGTGCTGGGCGGCGAGCCAGCCGTCGCCTGCTCCGAGCGGCCGCAGCGAGCCGGCGACGTTGGCGGTTTCGCCGACGGCGAGCTCCGGCGCCTTCCCACTGCCTCGAACCAGCACCGGCTCGCCGCGCAGCCGCCCGAGCGCCGACCAGCCGAAGCTGTTTAGCCGCGGCGCCTGAATGAAGCTCACTTCGCCGTCGACGGCGTGGCCAATCAGTGGCCTAATCTGCGACCGGTCGAGCACCACCAGTCGGGCGTCTGCGAGCAGCACGCCGGCAAACAGCGCCGCCAGCAGGGCTAGTAGGAGCCGCGCCCTGAGCCGGGCGGCGATCGTCAGCGCTGCGGCCGCCAGCAGCAGCGCGGCGAGCAGCAGCGGCGAGCGCCAGGCGAGCGCAAGCCCAGTCGCTAGGGAGCCTGCCAGCAGATGGCGCGGGTGCTCGCGCAGCGCGAGCGCAGCGGCGCTCAAGGGGTGACTTGCGAGCGCAGCGCCTCAAGCTTCTTCGGGCCGATCCCCGGCACCTCGCCAAGATCCTCAACGCTGGAGAAGCCGCCGTGCTGTTCGCGCCACTGAATGATCTTCTCGGCCGTCGCCGGGCCAACTCCATCGAGCGCGTCGAGCTGCTCGGCGGTAGCGTTGCTGAGGCTGATTGGAGCTGTTGCGGGAGCGGTCGTGGCGGGAGCCACGGCGCCAGCGGCGGTGTCGCCAGCCTTGGCTGGCACGATCACCTGCGCCCCGTCTACCAACTTGGCCGCGAGGTTGATCGCGTTGGCGTCGCCGCCGCTCGAAGCGCCGCCAGCCCGGCGCACGGCGTCGCGCACGCGCGCGCCGGCCGCAAGCCTGTAAACCCCAGGCCGACGCACAGCGCCGGCGACGTGAACGACGGCGCGCCGGTCGCCGCGCTCGACCAGCCCGAGCGGCGCAGCGGTGGGCGAGTTGGCGGCCTGCTGGAATGGCGCCGCGGAGGCGGCAGGGCCGTTCGGTGGCCGCTGCTGCGCGAGCGATTTGCCGCCGAGCGCCAGGCCAACGACGGCCACGACGGCGGCGGCGATGAGCGCTGGTCGTGGGATCGGTCGCACGGCCACGACGCTACGAGCGCTGGCGTTACGCGGCCAGCACGCGCCCGTTACCTAACCGCGCCAAGATCACGCACGAAGCGTTCAGCCAACGACGATGTTGACCAGCTTGCCTGGCACGACGACCACCTTCTTCGGTTCGCGGCCGTCAAGATGTACCTGCACGTTTGGTGCCGCCAACGCCGCCGCCTCAAGCTCTTCTTTGCTGGCGTCGCTTGCCACCTCGACGCGGTCGCGCAGCTTGCCGTTGACCTGGCAGACGAGCTGATAGGTGTCGCGCGCCAGCATCGCCGCGTCGGCCTGCGGCCACGGCTGTTCCCAGAGCCGCTCGCCGGTCAGCAGGAAGTAGGCGTCGGTCGTGACGTGCGGGGCGAACGGGAAGCAGAGCGAGGAGGCCGTCTCGAGCGCGAAGCGCTGCGCCGCTAGGCCAGCACTTCCACGCAGCCGCGAGACCTCATTGATCAGCTCCATCACGGCCGCAATCGCGGTGTTGAAGGCGAAGCGGCGGTCCATGTCGGCGGTCACCTTCTGGGTCGCCCAATTTGCTTTGCGCAGCAATTCCAAGTTGGCTGCTTCGTCGCCTGCCGCTGCGCTGGCCGGATCCTGATCTGCAACCTCCGCGCTGAGCCGCCAGAGCCGCGAGAGGAAGCGGTGAACCCCTTCCACGCCCTCATCGGACCAGTCGGCGTCCTGGTCGGGCGCGCCGATGAAAAGGATGTAGGCGCGGGCGCTATCGGCGCCGTAACGATCCACTATCGCCTGCGGAGAGACGACGTTTCCGCGCGACTTCGACATCTTCGCCCCCGCGCGCGTGATCATTCCCTGCGTGAAGAGCCGCGCGAACGGTTCATCAGCATCGAGATGGCCCAGATCGGCTAGCGCCTTGCAGAAGAAGCGCGCGTAAAGCAGGTGGAGGATCGCGTGCTCGACGCCGCCGATGTACTGATCGACCGGCATCCACTCGCGCAGCACCGCCGGATCCCAGGCCGCCTCGTCATTGGCGGCGTCGCAGTAACGCAGGAAGTACCAGGACGAATCAACGAAGGTGTCCATCGTGTCGGTTTCGCGCTCGGCCGGGCCGCCGCAGTCGGGGCATTCGGTATTGACCCAGTCGGTCGCTGCGGCGAGTGGGGATCGGCCCTGCGGCGCGTAATCTTCGATTACCGGCAGGACGACGGGAAGCTGTTCGTTGGGAACAGGAACGATGCCGCACTGCGGGCAGCGAACGATCGGGATTGGGCAACCCCAGTAGCGCTGACGGCTGATCAGCCAGTCGCGCAGCCGGTAGTTGACGGCCGGCTTGCCTTTGCCTTCGTTCTCCAGCCAGACGACGATCTGGTCTAGTGCCTCGCGATTCGACTGGCCGTCGAACTGGGGCGCGCTGTTGACGAGCACGCCGTCGCCGCTGTAAGGCAGCCCGTCAGCGTCGCCATCAGGATTGTCGCCTTCGATCACGCGGCGGATCGGCAGGTCGAACGCTTTCGCGAAGGCGTAGTCGCGCTCGTCGTGGGCAGGCACGGCCATGATTGCGCCGGTGCCGTACTCCATCAGCACGTAGTCGGCAACGAAAACAGGGATCTGCTCGCCGTTGACGGGGTTGGTGACGGTGCGGCCGAGCGCGACGCCGGTCTTTTCGCGCTCCGCTGCGCCGCGCAGCTCGGAACCTTGAGTTAGCGCCGCTTTGACGTAGTCGACGACGGCCTGCTCGTTGGCGCTGCCGTCCGCGAGCCGCAGCACATCGGGATGTTCGGGGGCCAGCACGAAGAAGGTCGCGCCGAAGAGCGTGTCGGGGCGGGTAGTGAAGACCGGGTATTCGGTTCCCAGCTGATCGCACTGGAAGACGACCTCGGCTCCCTCCGAGCGGCCGATCCAGTTTCGCTGCATCGTCTTGACGTTCTCGGGCCAGTCGACCGTGTCCAAATCTCCGAGTAGCCGATCGGCGTAGTCGGTGATTTTCAGAAACCACTGCTCAAGCTCGCGGATCTCAACCTCAGAACCGCAGCGCTCACAGCAGCCATCAACGACCTGCTCGTTGGCCAGCACGGTCTGGTCGCTCGGGCACCAGTTGACGTGAGCCTCTTGGCGGTAGGCGAGTCCGGCCTTGTAGAGCTCGTTGAAAATCCACTGCGTCCAGCGGTAGTACTCCGGCTCGCAGGTCGCCAGCTCACGCGACCAGTCGATCGAGATGCCCCAGCGGCGGAACTGACGCTGGAACTCTGCGATCGCAGCCTCGGTTGATGCGCGCGGCGGCTGGCCGGTCTTGATCGCATGGTTCTCGGCCGGCAGGCCAAAAGCGTCGTACCCCATTGGGTGCAGCACACGCTTGCCATTGCGCCTGTGGAAGTGGGCGACAGCGTCGCCGACCGAATAGACCTTGAGGTGGCCGATGTGCGGCTCGCCGCTCGGGTACGGCAGCATCTCAAGCACATAGGAGCTTTCCTGCTCGCTCTCTTCGCCAGCATTGGCGACCCGCCAGGTGCCCTCCTGCTCCCACAGCTGCTGCCAGCGCGGTTCTATCTGCTGTGGGTCGTATCGATGGTCGCTCATGGCTGCCGGGCTAGATTACCGGCCGCCGCAGGCAGCAGCCCGCAACCGCTCGCCGCTACACTGACGCCTCACTTGGGGCTGTAGCTCAGCTGGGAGAGCGCCGCCATGGCATGGCGGAGGTCAGGGGTTCGAGCCCCCTCAGCTCCATTACCAATCGTTCGGGCGGCCGCCGGAGGCCGAGCGCTTCTATTCGCTCAGCGCTCCGGCACCGCTCGGTTCTACTTGACCTCGCGCAGAGCGCCGGTCTCGACCTCGTAGACGAAGCCGCGAACGTTGTCCTTCAGCGGGATGAACGGGCTGGCTTGGATCCGGGCCAGCGACTGGCGGACATCTTCATCGACGTCGGTGAACGACTCCGCAGCCCATTCCGGCTTGATACCGGTTTCGGCTTGGATCGAGGCCTTGAAGTCGTCGTCGGTGAAGGTCAGCATCCCACAGTCGGTGTGGTGGATCAGGACGATCTCTTCGGTTGCCAAGAGCCGCTGCGAAATTGCCAGCGAGCGGATCTCGTCATCGGTGATCACGCCGCCGGCGTTGCGGATCACATGGGCCTCGCCTTCCTCAAGGCCAAGCAGTCCGTAAACGTGCAGTCGCGCGTCCATGCATGCGACAATCGCGACCTTGCGCGCCGGAGGCATCGGAAGATGACCCTTCTCGAAGTTCGCTTCGTACTCTGCCGCGCTGGCGAGCAGTTCGTCGGTAATGCTCATGTTGAGGTCTGCCTTTCTGTTCGAATCAAGTAGGTAAACACTGCGCGAGCGATACTATAAAAAACTGATTGGATTTCATCCCTTTCGGATTAGACCCCGTTCAGCTGAACGCGACCAGCGTTGTCACCGGCAGCATGCCGAGCGCCTTGCGACCAGCCAGCGCCGGAATCTCGCTGACGAACGCCGCACCGACTGGGATTGCGCCGGCGCCGAGCATCAACTCGACGAGGGCCCCCGCCGTGCCGCCGGTGGCGAGCAGGTCGTCATGAATCAGCACCCGCGCTCCGCCGAGCTCGTTGTCGTGGATATGGAGCTGCTCGACGCCGTATTCGAGCTCATATTCGGCCGAGCTTGTCCGTGGCGGCAGCTTGTCCGGCTTGCGCGCGAGGATGAACCCGGCACCAAGGGCAACAGCCAACGCCGGGCCGAAGAGAAAACCACGCGCCTCAGGCGCAACAACGTAGTCGACCTCAGCGAAGAGTTCCTGCGCGGCGCCGATCAACTCCGCCGTCGTCGCTGCGAGCAGCCCAGCGTCTCGCATCACGGGGGCGATGTCGTAGAAAAGAACGCCCGGCTTCGGCCAATCATGAGTAGTTGCGAAGTCTTCCGGGCGGAGCGTCGTCACTGCGAAACCTCGGCCAGCGGATCTCCTTCGCCGCCACCGATCGAGCGCTGCGGAACGTCGCCCCAGAGCATCTCGAGCCGGTAGTAGTCGCGCGTTGCCGGGGTGAAGATGTGGACGACCACATCGCCGTAGTCGAGCAGCACCCAGCTGGCCTCGGCTAGCCCTTCGACGTGGTTAGGCAAGATCGCATGGTCGTCTTTCATCGCCTGATGAATCGCGTCGTGGATTGCTTTGACCTGACGGTCGCTGCGGCCGGTCGCGATCACGAAAGCGTCCGTGAAGGCCGACGCTCCGCTGAGGTCGAGAACGACCAAGTCGACGGCCTTCGGTCGTTGGGCGTAAGCGGTGATTAGGTCAACCATCTCGGTCGTCGCGATCGGCTTTGCGGCGGCGCTCATCGGTACCAGCCAGCCTCTTCGATCAGATCAGCAACAGGCGCTGGAACCAAGTATTCGATTGAGTGGCCTGCCCCAACCCGCTCACGAACCAGCGACGATGAGATGTCAATCCGAGTCATCGTCACGCCGACCACATCACTACCGGGAAAGCCGGCGCTCAGCTCTTCGGCGAGCAGCAACTCCGACTCCCCTTCGCGCGAAACGACGGCAAGCCGCGCCAGTTCCAGCAGCTCGGCCGGCTCGCGCCAGCTCGGAAAGTCTGCGGCGACATCTTGGCCGATGATCAAGGTCAGCTCGTCGTCAGGATTGGCTTCGCGCCAGCTGCGGAGCGTCTCGATGCTGTAGGAGATCCCGCCACGTTCGACTTCAATCGCGCTCACAGCCAACCGCTGACTTCCTTCCACCGCGGCTTCGCAGAGGGCAAGGCGGGACTTTGGGCCGGGATCGGCTTCCAGCTCGCGCTGGGTCGGTGTGTGCAAGGGAACCAAGAACACGGATTCCAACTGGAGCTGCTCGGCGGCCTCTTGAGCACAGATCAGATGACCGAGGTGTGGCGGGTTGAAGCTGCCACCGAAGAGCCCGACGCTGCTCACGCGCGCACATGCCCATTGCCGCTGATCACGTACTTGAAGGTGCAAAGCTCGCGCAAGCCAATCGGACCACGGGCGTGCAGTTTCTGCGTCGAGTTACCGATCTCGGCTCCCATTCCAAACTCGGCGCCGTCGGTGAAGCGCGTCGAAGCGTTGACGTAGACGCAGGCCGCGTCGACGCCAAGTTCAAAGGCCCTGGCGGCCGCCTCGTCTTCGGTGACAATCGCCTCAGAGTGACCGCTGCCGTAGCGCGTGAGGTGCTCAATCGCCTCGTCTACTGAGTCGACGACCTTGACGGCGAGAATCAGTTCGAGGAACTCGGTCGCCCAATCCTCTTCGCTGGCCTCGGTCAGATGCGCGCCGCGTTCGCTGCCAGCGAACTCGCGCGTTGGCCCGTCAACCCGCAGCTCAACGCCTGCGGCGACCATCTGATCCACGATCGTCGGCACAAACTCAGCCGCCACGTCGCGGTGGATCAGCAGCGTCTCAGCGGCGTTGCAAACACCTGGACGCTGCACCTTGCCGTTGATCGCGATTGCTGCAGCCTGGCTGAGGTTGGCGGCGCGGTCGACGTAAACATGGCAGTTGCCGGAGGCCGCATAGAGGACTGGAACCGTTGCGACCTGCTCAAGCGCCGCTTTGAGTCCTTCTCCCCCGCGCGGAACGATCAGGTCGACGATTCCATTCTGCGTTGCCAGTTCAGCGAGCTGGTCACGCCCGCCGTCAACGAGCGTGATCACGGCTCGCGGCAGGCCGACCGATTCGGCGGCGTCGGCGGCAATCTCGCTCATTAGCGCGTTGGAGTGTTTGGCCGAGCCGGATCCTCGTAAGAGACACGCATTACCAGATTTCAGACAGAGCGCCGAAGCGTCGATCGTTACATTCGGCCGCGCCTCATAGACGACCGCGACGACACCGAGCGGCACCCGCATCTTGCGCAGATCGAGTCCGTTCTCCAATTGGCGCTGCTCAATCAGTTCACCGACCGGGTCGTCGAGCGTTGCCACTTCGCGGGCGCCGGCGGCGATGACCGCAATCCGCTCCCCGTCGAGCAACAGCCGGTCGAGCAGCGCCGCCGACAGCCCCTCCGCCTCGCCGGCCGCGAGATCGAGCGCGTTGGCCTCTAGCAGCTCCGCCGAGCGCGCTTCGAGCGAGCTAGCTAAAGCCTCCAGCGCAGCCTCTTTCTGTTCGCTCGGCGCGCGCGCCAAGTAGGGCGCCGCCGCCTTCGCCTCAGCGCAGAGCTCAGCGACGGTCCTCTGATTGGTTGCCATCAGCAGAGAGTAGTCAGGCGCGACGGCGCCCGCTATCACTACCCGAACACCAGGTAATCACGGTGGACAGCAACCTCCGGCGAGCGCCCGATGATCAGCTCAACTTGATCCGATCCGAGCCCAACAACACGGCCAAGCTCGTCGGCTGAGTAGTTGCAGATCCCTCTGCCAATCGCCCCCGCCGGGCCGTGAAGCTCGACCGCGTCGCCGGCTTCGAACTGGCCTTCAACTGCGCTAATCCCAACCGGCAGCAGCGAGGCGCCCGCCTCGCGCAGCGCGAGCTCTGCCCCTTCGTCGATCGTTAGCGTGCCGCGGACAGGTTTGGCGTAGCGCAGCCAGAGCTCAAAGCTCGAATAGCGCTCCTCTTGGGCAGCGAAGCGAGTCCCTTCAGGCTCACCGCTGAGCGCGCGCGCCAGCGCCCCTGCGCGGATGCCGCTGGCGACCGTCGTCGGGATCCCTGCCGCCGTCGCCATCTCTGCGGCGACGACCTTGGAGCGCATCCCGCCGGAACCGTGCCCTGACGGCGCTTGGCCGATCTGATACTCGCTCAGCTGCGACGGATGGCCGATCTCGCCGACAAGCGGCGCGTTGGGATCGCTGCGCGGATCGGCTTCGTGGAGGCCATCCTGATTGGTCAGCAGCACAAGCCGGTCGGCGCCGACCATGATCGCGACCTGCGCAGCGAGGAAATCGTTGTCGCCGAATGAAATTTCCTCGGTTGCCGTTGTGTCATTCTCGTTGACCACCGGTACCACGCCCCACTCCAGCAGCCTGCTGAGCGTCTGGCGGGCGTTGAGGTAGTGGCTGCGGTGACCTACGTCGAAGAAGGTCAGCAGCACCTGCGCGCTTGTTATACCGCGCTCGCGCAGCAGTTCGTCGTAGACGCGATAGAGCTTCCCTTGACCGACTGCGCTGGCAGCCTGCAGGTCGGCCATCGCCTGCGGGCGTCGACCGAGCTCCAGCACCTCAATCCCGCGCGCAATCGCGCCGCTGGAGACGAGCACGACCGAATCGCCCGCCTCGTGCCGGGCGGCCACCTCACTGCAGACAGCGGTCAAGAGGTCGGCTCGGAGCACCCCCGCTTCGTCGGCGACGATGTTGGAGCCAAGTTTTATGACGTAACGAGCCATTGCCTGCGCAGCGTAGCCGCGGCCGACTAGGCGGCGTCCAATTCGAAGATCACGCCGGCGATCGAAACCTCGTCGCCGGCCTCGAAGCCAGCCTCCGTCAAGGCGTCGATCACGCCCATCCGACGGAGCCGCTGCTCGATCTGGGCGAGCGCTTCGTCGTTCTCGACGTCGTAACGAGCGAGCAGCCGCTCAACCGGCTCGCCGCTAACTTGGTAGCAGCCGTCGCCGATCTGGTTGACCTTCCATTCGCGACCAGCGCCGGGCCGAAAGAGTTGATGTTCGGCGAGCGTTTCGCTGGCCGCTAGCTCCGGCGCAGCGGCCTGGAGCGGGACTCGGTGAACGAGAACGTCGGCGAGCGCGTCCAGCCCTTCGCGCGTAGCGCTAGAGGTGACGACGACCGGGATCTGCTCGCCGAGTTTGGCGCGCCACTGGGCCGCCACGGCGGTCGCAACATCGGCGGGGACGAGATCGGCCTTCGAGAGCGCGAGCACCCGTGGCAAGGCAGCGAGCTCAGCGTTGTAGCGGCCAAGCTCAGCTTCGATCAGCTCGTAGTTGGCCGCAGGGTCGCTGCCGTCGAGCGGCGCTAGGTCGAGCAGATGAACCAGCAACCGTGTGCGCTCGACGTGGGCGAGGAACTGATGGCCGAACCCGGCGCCACCGCTGGCGCCCTCAATCAGCCCTGGAATGTCAGCGAGCACGAGCTGCCTGTCGCCGCGGTCGAGCACGCCAAGCTGCGGCTCCAAAGTCGTGAACGGGTAATCGCCGACCTTGGCGACGGCGCGGGTCAGGGCCGAGATCAACGACGACTTGCCGGCGTTGGGCACGCCGACAAGGCCCACGTCGGCGAGCAGTTTCAGCCGCAAGTCAATCCAAATCTCGTCCCCAGGCAGGCCGCGTTCAGAGAAGCGTGGCGTCTGCCGAGTCGAGCTCTTGAAGTGATTATTGCCGCGGCCGCCCGAGCCGCCGCTGGCTACCACTGCGCGCGCACCGGGCACTACGAGGTCGTGAACCGTTCCGTCGTCAAGCTCGGCCACGGTTCCCGGCGGCACCTGAATCTCAAGCGACTGGCCACCGGCGCCGGAGCGCAGCGCCCCCTCGCCGTGGCCGCCGCGGCCAGCTTTCAGCTCGGTTCGGCCAGCCAACGACTGGAGGTCGCGCAGCGAGCCGTCGCAGATCAGCACGACATCGCCGCCGCGGCCGCCATCGCCCCCGTCGGGACCTCCGCGGGGTACGTGAGCTTCGCGGCGGAACGAGAGGCAACCATCGCCACCGCGCCCGGCCTGCGCAAAGATGCGAGCCTTGTCGTGAATCATCGCCAACCAACCCTAGGACCTGCGCACAACGGGGTTTGAACAGGAGCAGCCATGCGAGACCAAAAAGTAGTTCTGATAACCGGAGCATCAAGCGGGATTGGAGCGGCAACGGCGCGCGCAGCAGCAACGCTCGGCCACAACGTCGTGCTCGCAGCCCGCAGCGCCGAGACGCTCGAACAGGTCGCGGCCGACTGTGGCGGCAAAGGCAGGGCGCTGGCGGTGACGACCGACGTCACCAGCTGGGAGGCCAACGAAGCGCTGGTAGAAGCCGCGCTGGCCGCATTCGGCCGCATCGACGTGGCCTTCGTCAACGCCGGCTTCGGCGGCAAGGGCAGCTTCAGCAAGGAGGGCGCCAGCGTTGAGCACTGGCGCGAGATGGTGCTCACAAACGTGCTCGGCGCCGCTCTAACAATCCGCGCAACGCTCGACGCAGTCAAAGAATCGAAAGGTCACTACCTGCTGACCGGTTCGATCGCTGGCCGCGTCGCGATTCCCGGCAGCCTTTACTCATCAACGAAGTGGGCGGTCAACGGCATCGGCCAGTCGCTCCGAGGTGAGATAACCGGCAGCGGCGTGCGCGTCACGCTGATCCATCCCGGCATCGTCGACACCCCCTTCTGGGACAACGGCTCACCGATTCCCGACGGGCTGACCGACGACGACATCGCCAATGCCGTTCTCTACGCGATCTCCCAGCCCGCGCACGTGGACGTCAACGAAATAGTCATCCGCCCGACCTCGCAAGGAATCTGAGCAGCGACGCCCGCGGGCGCCGCGTCCCGCTACTCAGGCAACTTCAGCACTAACAACGTTCACAATGCGGCCGCGGCGGCCACGAGTGAACTCAACCACGCCGGGCGCGGTGGCAAAAAGAGTGTGGTCGCGGCCGATTCCGACGCCCTCCCCCGGGCGGAAGACCGTGCCGCGCTGGCGGACGATGATCTCTCCGCCGGTCACTGCCTGCCCCGCGAAGATTTTTACGCCGAGGCGTTTGGACTGCGAGTCACGGCCGTTGCGTGATGAGCCGAGGCCCTTCTTATGTGCCATTAGCTGTTAGGCCTCCTGCGCTTCGGGCTTGGCCGCGGCGCTCTTGGTTGCGGCGGCAGTCTTGCCAGCCTGCTTGATCTCTGTGACTTCGATCCGCGTCAGCTCCTGACGGTGACCGGTGGTGCGCTTGTAGCCGCGCTTGGGCTTGTACTTGAAGACGCGAATCTTCTCACCGCGCAGGTGTTCGACAACCTTCGCCTTGACGCTGACCTTGGAGAGCGAGGCGGGGTCAAAGACGGCGTCATCAGAACGGTAGAGCAGCGGCTCGAGTTCCACCGTCGCTCCTGCGTCCTCGGGCAGGCGCTCGACGAGCAAGGTTTGCCCCTGCTCGACGCGGTACTGCTTGCCTCCGGTCTTGACGATCGCGTACATAAGTTCACTCAGCTCTAGTTAGATTCTTCAGTGGCGGCCGCCACTTCTGGTGTAGCGGCGCGGCCGCTCTCAGCAGCCTCTTGTTCGCTGCCTTGCGGAGCCGAGTCTAGGGCATCTTTGCCGTTTTCTGCGTCCAGCAGCGTCGCCGAGGCCGAATTTCGCCCGGCCTCTTCGATCTTGACCATCCGCTGCTGACCCAAAAACGGGCCGCCGCCGGCGACGGAAACGATGTAGCCGTCGATCTTCGCGACCGCGTCGTCAACGTTGTACATGTGCGGCTCAACAAGCTCCACCAGCACCTCGTCGCCAGCTGCATACGGCACGGCGCGCTCGCGAACCGCCTCGGCGCCGCCCTCCATCGTTACCTCAAAGTGCCCAAGCGGCAGGCTGTCTTGTCCTTCGAAGTGGAACAGCTTGCCGGTCGCCGCTTCGAGCTCGCGAAGCATCCTCGCCCCTACGCCGGTGAACTCGGCGCTGACGTTCGGGTTCATCTGAATCAGGAAGGCCTCGCTCGCCCGTGGCGATCGAGCGGCGATCTCGCGCAGCTGACGATCGAACTCAATAGCGATCGTCTCTTCGCTGAGGACCACAGCGTCGCCGTCGCAGGTCGGGCAGGTGCGAGAGATGACCTCGCGGACACCTTCGGTGACGTTCTGGCGCGTCATCTCAACCAGGCCGAGCTTCGAGATTTCAGCCGTAAAGGTCTTCGTACGGTCCTCGTTGAGGGCCTTCCGCAGAGTCTTCATCACATCGTCGCGGTTCTTTGCCTTCGTCATGTCGATGAAGTCGATAACTATTATCCCGCCGACATCGCGCAGGCGCAACTGGCGGACGATCTCATCGGCCGCCTCGAGGTTCGTTTTCGTGATCGTGTCCTCAAGCCGTGCCTGACGGCCGCGGCCGACGTAGGAGCCAGAGTTGACGTCAAAGACGGTCAATGCTTCGCCGTAGTCGACCATCAGGTAGCCACCGCTGGGAAGATCAACGCGGCGCGATGTGACGCCCTCGATTACCTCCTCGACGCCAGCCTGCTCAAACAGCGGCGTGGATTCCTGCCAGAGCTCTACCCGCTCAACGAGCTCCGGCGCTGTCCGCTCGAAGAATGAACGCAGCCGGTTGTACTGCCCTTCATCGTCGACGATTGCGCGTTCGAAGTCGACGCTAAAGATGTCACGCACGACGCGGACCGAAAGATCGGCCTCCTGGAAGACGAGCGACGGGGCGGACTGGCCCTCGGCGCGTGCGATCAGGACCGCGTGAAGCCCCAGGAGATAGGGCAGCTCGCGCTCGAAATCCTCTCTCTTCGCGCCGTGTGCCGCGGTTCGCAGAATTGCGCCGCCGCTCTTGAGGTCGAGTTCCTTCAGTGCGCGGCGCAGGCGTGCCCGCTCTTTGTCTTCAAGCCGCTTCGAGATTCCTACGCCCTCACCGCTCGGCGTGTAAACCATGTAACGGCCGGCTATCGCCAGCTCCATCGAGCAGCGCGCGCCTTTCGTCTTGAGCGGGTCCTTGACGACCTGGACGACCACCTCTTGACCCTTCTTCAGCAGTGAGCTGATTTTCTTGCCACCCTCTTCGCCGCGGCCGCGCCGCGGCGTCTCAACGCCCGGCAGCACGATCTCGTCAATGTGGAGAAAGGCGTTCTTCTCGAGGCCGATGTCGATAAATGCCGCTTCGAGGCCATCGATCACGTTGTCGACCTTGCCTTTGTAGACATTGCCGACGATCGAACGGTTGCCTCGCCGCTCGATGTAGAGCTCGGCGACGCGGTAGCCAGCCGACGGGTTGGCTTTCTCCGAGGGGCGCTGTTCGCGCTCCTTGGCGGGGGTTCCTGCCTGCTCGAGCAGCGCGACGCGGGTTTCCCACGGGTCGACGCTGACTAGTACTTGTTTTTTCATTGGGTTGCTCGTTTCATTGGAATTGGAGCACCCGTCCCTGCGACATCGCGGCCTTGCGGCCGTGCGCGTAGATTGACTGCAGCAGACCGACGGCCAGCATCGTCGCGATTAGCGACGAGCCTCCGTAACTCATCAGCGGCAACGGGATTCCCGTGATCGGCATCACGCCGACGGTCATTCCCACGTTGACGAAGACTTGGAACATCAGCATCACGACGATGCCGCCGGCCAATAATGCGCCGTACAGGTTCTTCGCCATCGTCAGTATTCGCAGCGCACGCCAGATGACCAACGCGTAGAGCGAAAGGACGAGTGCCGCCCCCGCGAAACCCCACCGTTCGCCAACTACGGCGAAAATAAAGTCGGTGTGATGCTCGGGGAGGAAGTTGTACTTGGTCTGAGTTGCGCCGCTGCCGCGCCCGATCTTCTCGCCGGACCCGATTGCAATGCGCGACTGGTTCTGCTGATAGCCCTCTTTGCCCGATGTCTCGGACGGGTGCAGGAACGCCGTCAGGCGATCCTTCTGATAACTCTGCAAAACGTTGATGCCGACGTTCGGCAGCACCGCCAGCGAAAGCGCGATCGCCACTGCAGCGAGTGCGCCAAACGCCGCGAAGTGCTGCCACGGAACGCCTGCGATGAATAGAACCGCCAAAGTGATGGCGACAAAAACCAGGGCCGAACCAAGGTCGGGCTGAAGCATCACAAGAGCTGCGGGCGCCAGCCCGATCAGCATCAAGCGGACGGTCGTTCGACTGTCCGCCATGCGGCGCGTCATGTCGATCGTGAACGCTGCAAGCGAGACGATCAACAACACCTTTGCTAGTTCGGATGCCTGGAAGGAGAAGAGTGGAAGCTCAACTGCCCGGCGCGAACCACGCGCAACTGAGCCGAAGACGATTACGGTCAGGATCGAGACGATCAGCAGGCCGTAGAGGAAGTACTTGATCTCACGTAGACGCGAGTAGTCGCTGCGCCAAAGCGCAACCGCCAGCGCTGCGCCGACGACGAAGTAGATGATCTGACGAATCACGTAGTAGTCAGGGCTGCCGGGGATGTCCGTTGGCGTTGCCGAGGCGAGGGTCAGCAGCGAACAGACTGCAAGGCCGAGCGTCGCCAACGCCAGCACGAGATCGAACGGCAGTTGCAAGCTAAGCGCCTTCTCAGCCTTGGCTTCATCGCTGCTCCGTTGGATGACGGTCGTCGCGCTCATCGCGTTCTCGAGGCTCCTGCCGAGCAGCGGCTTGGCTGCGCGAACCATGTCGCGAGCATCTCGCAGACCGCGGGGGCTGCCGCTTCGGCGCCGAAGCCGCCGTCCTCGACGGTCGCGACGATCACGATTGGCTTGGTCGCGCTTGGGACGTAGGCCGCGTACCACGACTGATCGGGCCTTGGTGGCCGCTCCGCCGTACCGGTCTTGCCATAGACCGGAAACTTCGCTTGGTTCCAGCCGCTGAACACATCTGCGGAGGTGCCGTCGTCGAGCGTCGACTGGTGGAGGCCATCGAGGATCGCCTGGCGATCGCTCGGGTCGATCGCTACGCGGCGCAGCGCTGGCGTCGCAATCCGCTCCAACTGCTGCCCCGTCTCGCTCTCAATCGTCATGCCAAGGTGCGGCCGTACGACGGTGCCGCCGTTGGCGATCGCCGAGTAGGCGACGGCCATCTGCAGCGGCGAGGCCTGCACATCACCTTGGCCAACAGCTAGCTGAATGTTGTCGCCAACAGACCACGGGCGCTTGTCGGAGTAGAGGCAGTCCGGCGGGCACTTCTTGCCGCTCTTCTTCTCCCACTCAACCTCCTTGGCGTTCTGCTGCGCGCGCCACCCGCGGTCAGGAATTGTGCCTGAAGATTCGCCTGGCAGATCGATTCCAGTTGCCCTGTCAAGACCCAGTTTGCGAGCCCAACTCTGGATGATCTGCCCTTTCAGCGGGTTGGCGTCGCGGCCCAGCTTGTAGAAGTAGACGTCTGAGGAGAGCTGCAGCGCGCGGGCCAGATTGACCGGCCCGTTCGCTTGACGACCGGCGTTGTAGAACTTCTGCTGGCCGACCGTCAGAACGCCAGGATCGCTTACTTGCGTGTCGGCGTTGATCAGGCCGCTGTCGAGCGCGGCGAGCGCCGTGATCGGCTTGAAGATTGAACCGGTCGGGTAGCCGCCGCTGATCGCTCGGTTGAACAGCGGCGCTCCTGCCACCTCACCAAAGAGCCGCTCATAATCGGCCTGCGTGGCGATCGGCTTGGCGCGCAGGCTGGGGTCGTAGGTGGGCGCCGAACCGAGCGCCAAAACGCTGCCGTTACGGGGATCAAGCGCCACGAACGCGCCGGCCGTACCATCGCCGGCCATCGCCGCGGCCAAGGCGGCCTCGCCGCTTCGCTGAAGATTTGAATCGAGCGAAGTGCGGACGCTATCGCCGGCGCGCGCCTCACGCGAAGTCCGCTGCGCCTTGAGCCTGCCAGCGGCATCGATCGTGATGCTCTTGGTGCCGTCGGCGCCGCGCAGGTATCGATCATAGGAGCGCTCGATCCCCTCTTGCCCGACTATCGAGCCGGAGATCACGCCGCGAAACGAGTCGGCCTTCAGCTGCTCCGGGCTGACCTGACCAACGGCGCCGAGCAGCTGCGCTGCGCCAACGCCACCCGGGTAGCGGCGCATGTAGATCTGATCAACGCTCACTCCGGGGAACTGGCCGGGGCGCTCGAGCAAGTAATTGCGGACCGAAGTGGGCACGTCGACCTGCACTCGAACGTTGGCGTATGGCAGCTGCGCCAACTGCTCAATCACGCGCTCGTTAATCGTCTTGGCTGAGATTCCGAGCGCCCCAGCGAGCTTCGCGTAACGCTGCTCGAGCGCCGTGTTGGCCGCTGCCGGAACCTTCGGCCGTGGGCCTCGCTGGCCACGCGGCGTGCGCGCCCAAGTGGTCATCTGCTGGCCCCATCTGGCTGCGTCCTCGCGCGTCGCAGCCGGCAGCTGCGCAGGATCGAGCTGCATCACCGAGGCCGGCCTGTTCTCAACCAGCGTCTTGCCGTTGCGATCGAGAACTGCTCCGCGCGGCGCGGCGACAGCGACCGTCCGCACGCGGTTGTTGGCCGCCTCGCGGACGGCCTGGTCGCCGGTCAAGATCTGGAGAAACCAAAGCTTGAAGAAGATGATCGCGAAAAGCACTAGCGCAATCCCGCCGAGCACCGCGACGCGCATCGCGAGCTGAGGCGTTAGCGGTGATTCGCCGATGCTGCGCAGCGGCCCCTTTTCGAGTGGGTCGATCATGATTTCGAGAGCGGCGAAAGGCCGCCGGTTGTATAGGCGCGCCGACGGCGACGACGCGGATCTTCAGGGAGAGCAGCTAGCAGGCAGCGGCGGAGGATCAGATAGACCGGGATTGCGATCACAGCGTTGAAGGCGACCGTCCCAAGCAGCTCCAACAGCAACGGCCAACCGAGCGGCACCCTTTGCCCGAGCAGGAAGGTTAGGAGTGACAAGCCAATTTGCGCCGCAGCGGTTGCGGCTGCGCCGACGAGCAGCGGCACGATTGCCCCCTGCGGGTCGCGAAGCTCGCGCAGGCGACCGGCCGCGTATCCAATCGCCAGCAGGATCAGCGAGGCGACGCCGACCGTTTCAACGAGCGCGAAGTCGAGCAGCAGGCCGATCGAAACACCAAAGGCTGCGCCCGGCAGCGATCCGACGATCAGCCCTACCGACGCTGCGACGAGCGGCACGAGGTCGGCATTGACACCGAGGATCTTGATCTGCGAGACCGCGGCGACCTGGAAGACGACGGTGACGAGGCAGATCAGCGCCAAGCGCCAGACGAGGCTTCGGTAATTGAGGTTCATCGTCGATTTCCGTTGATCGGAACCGTCAGCACTTGAACCATCTCCAGCCTCTGCGGGTCGGCGTAGGTTCGTAGGTAGATCTTCTGCGCGTCGGTCCCTGGGTCAACCACTCGGGTCACAACGCCGATCGGAATTCCGGGCGGATAGAGCGATTCGAGGCCGGATTGACTGGAAAGCGTGCCGGCCGTGACGACGGTCGCGCCCGGCTCGACACGAAAGCGCCGGGCGATGAACTTCAGCCTCAGGTCATCGGGGCCGCCGGCCCCGGTCTGGGCGACCCCATTGGCGCCGCCCGCGCTGATCCGCGCCGGCACCGCCAGATCGCCGCCGCTGATCAAGCTCACAATCGAAGCGTTGGCGGTGACGGTTGAGACCTGACCGATCAATCCGTCGCCGTTGATAACCGGATTGCCGGCCTTGATCCCGCGGTCGCTGCCTTGGTTGATCGTCACCGTCGCGTACCAGACGGTCGGCGACTGGCCGATTACGCGCGCAGTCACCGGTTTCGCCGCCGCCAAGCCGCCGGCGTTGTCGAGGTTCAGAAGCGCCTGAAGCTGAGCGTTGACGCGAAGTGCCTCACTGCCCGCGATCGCCCGCGAGCGGAGATTCTGATTCGAGTTTTCAAGTTCGCTGAGGCGACTCGTGGCATCGATCGTGTCGCCAAACCAGCCGAACAGGTCCCGCGCTGGCTTGAGCACCGTCGAGGCGCCTTCCTGAATCGGAGCGAGGACGCTAAAGACGCCGCGCTGGACGTTGTGGAGCGTGCCGCCGCTTGACTCGCCGAAGTAGACGGTCAACAGCAGCAGCGGGCACGCCAGTAGCGCCGCTAGCGCTAACCGCCGCCGACGAATAGTCCGGTCGTACATCTCAAAATGGTCGTTAGGCAAGGCATCAGGGGGTTCTCTGAATCGCGGCGCTTAGCGCCGGCGACGTTTCCTTGCTGAGCGGTTGGTTTTGTGAATCACTTCAAACTCTTCCAGCGAACGGCCTGAACCGACGGCAACACAGGTCAAGGGCGATTCCGCAAGATGCGCCGGCATGTGCGTCTCATTCCGCAGGCGCTCGTCAAGGCCGCGCAACAACGAACCGCCGCCAGCCAACATGATGCCGCGGTCCATGATGTCCGATGAGAGTTCCGGCGGCGTGCTATCGAGCGTCTCCTTGATCGCCGCGATGATTTGAGCCAGCGGCTCTTCAATCGCCGCCCTCACCTCTTCGCTACTGAGCGCAATCGTCTTCGGCAACCCGCTTACAAGGTCGCGGCCTCGAATCTCAGCTTGGAACTCCTCCGCCAGCGGCGCTGCCGAGCCGATTTCAAGCTTCAGCTCCTCGGCCGTCTGCTGACCAATCAAGAGTTTGTACTCCCGCTTGGCGTAGTTGATGATCGCCTCGTCGAGTTCATCGCCGCCAATTCTAATTGAGCGCGAGACGACTATCCCTCCCAGCGAGATCACCGCGACCTCGCTGGTGCCGCCGCCGATGTCAACGATCATCGAACCGGTCGGTTCGCCGATCGGCAGGCCGGCGCCAATCGCCGCAGCCATCGGCTCCTCAATCAGGTAGGCCTGGCGCGCACCGGCCGAGAGGCAGGCCTCTTCAACGGCACGCTTCTCGACTCCGGTGACCCCGGAGGGGACGCACACGACAACTCTCGGGTGCGCCCAGCGCCCTTGATGGACCTTCTGGATGAAGTGGCGGAGCATCGCCTCAGTCACGTCAAAGTCGGCGATCACGCCGTCCTTCAGTGGCCGAATCGCCTGAATCGTACCCGGGGTCCGGCCGAGCATCCGCTTCGCTTCGACACCGACAGCGTGAACTTCGCCGCTGCGTGAGTCGATCGCGACAACACTCGGCTCAGAAAGCACAATTCCTCTGCCGCGGACGTAAACGAGCGTGTTGGCCGTGCCAAGATCGACGGCCATGTCTCGGCCGCCCATTCCAGTCAAGTAGCTAAGGACGCCCATGGACAAAAACGTGGGCGGAGAGCAATTCCTTAGCGGAATCGCCGACGGTCCACGTGTCTAACCAGTGTAGCGACTGGGGGCGCCGGTTCCAGCGGGCAAGAGTCCTTGCACAAGGCCGCCCAAGGCAGTGATCGAAAGGCCAACGACGTTCAGGCGATCGGCGCCAATTCGACCGACTAGCTGATCGCCGGAGAGCTGGATTGCGTAACCGCCAGCGCGCCCCTGCCACTCGCCGAGCGCGATCTGGGCGTCGATCTGCTCGCGCGTTAGGGGGTTGAACTCAACCTCCGTGCGCGCTAGCGCCGTCCGCGCAACGCCACCAACGTCAATCAGCGCAATCGCTCCAATCACCTCGTGTGCGGCGCTAGCCAGCTCGGTCAGATGTTGAGCCGCCGCGTTCGCGTCGCGCGGCTTACCGTAGATCTTGCCGCCGAGCGCGACGACGGTATCGGCGCCAAGGACGACGCAGCTGGCCCGCTCGTCGTCGCTCAGCGCTGCGCGACCAGCCTCGGCCTTGGCGAGCGCGTTTGCCAGCGCGACCGCCGCAGGTTCACCGACCGAGAGCTCCTCCGCCGCGGTCGGGCGCAGTTCGAACTTGACACCAAAGTCGCTCAGGATCTCGCGGCGCTGCGGCGAGGCTGAGGCCAGCACCAGCCGCCAGGCCGGGTTCCAAATCAGTGGCGGGGGCGTATCAACCAAGCTCTGGGAAGAAGAGGGCAGCCTCGCGCGCGGCGGACTCATTGGAGTCGGAGCCATGGACCATGTTGCGCCCGACCTCAAGCGCGTAGTCGGCGCGGATCGAACCCATCGCCGCTTCGATCGGATCCGTTGCGCCGATCACTTGGCGGGCGCCGCTAACCGCGTGGTCGCCTTCGAGGATCATCGCCACCAGCGGGCCGCTAGTGATGAAATCAACGAGTTCACCGAAGAACGGCCGCTCGGCGTGTTCGGCGTAGTGCTCTTGCGCCAGCTCGCGGCTGACGGTCATCAGCTTCAGCGCCACTAGCGCCAGCCCTTTGCGCTCGAAGCGAGCGATGATCTCGCCGCTGAGGTTGCGGGCAAACGCGTCCGGCTTTACAAGGATCAGTGTCCGTTCCATCAGGCTCTCTGCTTTCGATTGGTTAGCGCGTCTCTTCGCGGTGATCGACCACGATCGGCGCTGAGTCGTCTTCAGGGACGGTATCGAGATCGACCGCTTCGAACTCTGCGACCTGTTCAAACTCGGCGACCTCTTGCTCTTCGTGCTGCCGTTCAGACTCGGCTGGCTGGTCCTCGAACTCGCGCCGCAGGCTCGGTCTGCGCGACGGCGTCACACCCGGAATCTCTGATTCGCAGTAGGGGCAAAGCAGCCAGTCTGGGTCGAGCGGTTTGCCGCAGGCAACGCAGGCGTCGCGCAGCTTGCGCATGCAGTGCGGGCAACGTAGAAACTGGCCTGCGACGATCTCCTCGCAGTGAGGGCAGGCTTGGTAATCGGCCGAAGCCAGACGCGCGGCGGCGGCCTCCATCTCAAGCTCGCGTTCGATCCGGTCATCGATGTATTCGGGTGGGCGAACGATCACGTAGACGACCGTCCCGATCAGCGGGAAGATCAGCGCCGCGACGGTCGCCGAGCGGATCAGCAGCTTGTCCTCAAGGCGGCGGCGCGCGTCGGTGAACGTGTACCAGACGAGCGCCAGCCAGATCACGATCGCGGCCAGCAAAATCAGCTGGGCGACCATGTTGAAGAGGCCGTCAAGGCCGAATATGGCGAGTGGGAAAGTCATCGTTCCAGTCGGATCGTAAAGCACTGTTCGTCGTTAGTCGGATAAAGCCTGCCAGCTGCTGGGGCTAGCTCAGCCTGCGGGCCGGCGCTAGAGCAAAACCTTGCCGAGTAGGTAGCCGATGCCAAAGAAGACCAGAATCACGACTGCTACTAGCACCGCTACCGCGACCACCATCACGATCACCGAAGGCCCGTTTTCGTTCATGGCGTCGAACCGGCCACGGCCCCCGGGCCGCGTTTGAGGTCGGCGATCAAGTAGAGCGAGCCGGCGGCAAAGACCAAGCCACCGCTGCCAGCCGCCGCGCGCGCCTGCTCGAGAGCCTCGTGCGGCGGCACAACGACCCGCCCCAGCGGCCCCCCGAGCTGCTGGTTGAGCGCCGCGAGCACGTCAGGCTCCAGCGCCCGCGGGTGGCTGGCGCGAGTGAAGATCAGCTCGTCCGAGCACGGCCCAAGCGCACTTAGCATTGCCTTAGCGTCCTTGTCGTCGAGGACAGAAAGGCAGCCAACCGTCCTGCCAGCGCTCCGCTCAAGACGCAACGAGGCAGCTAGCGCCACGGCGCCGTCGCCGTTGTGGGCGCCATCAAAGATCGTCGTTGGCTCGCTAGCGGCAAGCTCGTAGCGGCCTGGAATCACAAGCCCGGCGGCCGCCCGCTCGAGCGCCGCTCGGTCGAGCGAACCGAGCAAGGCGTGTGCGGCGGCGGCGGCAAGGGCAAAATTGGCGCGCTGAAACTGGCCGCGCGCTGCCAACTGCGCCGGCGCGTCTCGGCCCGCGACCACGAGCCGCGCGCCCTGCTGAGCCGATCGATCGACGGCAACAGCAAGCGCCGCCGGATCGAGGTCGGCCGTCACAACCAGCGTGCCGCCGGGGCGCACGATTGCCAGCTTTTCGCGCGCGATCGCCTCGACCGTCGGGCCCAGCAGCGCCGTATGCTCAAGCCCAACACCGCTGCAGACCTGCACCACTGAATCGACCACGTTCGTTGCGTCTAGGCGGCCCCCGAGGCCGGCCTCAATTACGGCGGCTTCAACGCCAGCGGCGCGCAGTGCGAGAAACGCGATCGCCGTCAAGGCCTCGAACTGCGTCACCGGCCCAAGCTCGGGCTGATCGCGCTGAAGCTGATCGGCGGCGGCGTGCGTGCGCTGGGCAGCGGCAGCGAAGTGCTCCCCGTCGCAAGCAGCGCCGCCGATCAGAATGCGTTCGTTGAATGAGACGAAGTGCGGTGAGAGATAGGCGCCGACAGTCAGACCGTGCTGACCCAGAATCGCCGCGATCATCCGCGTCACCGAGGACTTGCCGTTGGAGCCGACAACGTGAACTATTGCTGGCAACCGCTCTGGGTTGCCGAGCGATTCGAGCAGCTGTTCGATTCGCTCGAGGCCGAAGCCGATGCCGAAGTTCTCGAGCGAAAGCAGCCAGCTCTCCGCGTCTCGCTCGCCCCAGTCTTCGCGGCTCTCTGGCTGCGCCACCATTCCGCTACCCGGTTCAGGCGTCCAGCGCGGCCAGCTCGACGCGCAGCCGATCGAGCTTGGCCTGCTCGCCGGCAACGAGGTCGGCAGGCGCCTTGGCGACGAACGACTCGTTCGCAAGCTTGCCTTCGGCGCGCGCGATCTCGCCTTCCAGAGCGGAGCGTCGCTGAGTGCGCTCGCGCCGGTGCGCCTCAACATCGATCGCGTCTCCAGCGCTGATCTCGACCGTACCGCCGGGAACGACGATGCTGTCAGTCGCGTCGCCGGTGAAGACGCCGAGGTCTAGTCGCACCAAGCGGGCGATCAGCGCGGCGTCGGCGTTCAGCGCAGCCGAGTTGATCCTCGCGCCGATCTGCGCACCGGGTTTCACGTTTGCACCGCTGCGCCAAGAGCGCAGCGCCGTTACGGCGACGATCAGGTCGCCGACGCGCCGTCCGGCTTCGGGGTCGATGAGCGCCTCGTCTGGGAGTGGGAACGGAGCGCCAATCAGCAGCCCGTCTGAGCCGGGGACCGCCTCCCAAAGTTGCTCGGTGACGAACGGAATGAACGGATGGGCGAGCGCCAGCGTTGAGCGCAGCACGTAACAGGCCGTCGCCGCCAGCTGATCGTCAAACTCGCGCCCTTTTATCAGTTCGAGGTACCAGTCACAGAGCTCGCCGTAAACGAAATCGTAGAGACCCAATGCGGCTTTCGAGAACTCAAACTGCTCGATCTGCTCAGTCGTCTCGGCGACAACCTGCTGCAGCCGCGAAACGATCCAGCGGTCTTCGACCGGCGCGCCAACGCCAACGACAGGTTCCAAGCCAACCTCGTCGCCGACGTTGAGCAGCACGAAGCGTGAAGCGTTGAAGAGCTTGTTGGCCAGCGCTTGGCCTTGCTCAACGCGCTCGCGTGAGTAGCGGACATCCTGCGTTGACGACATCGCCAGCAGGCCGAAGCGAACAGCGTCGGCGCCGTGCTCGTCGATCTCCGTAATCGGATCGATGCCAGTGCCCAACGACTTGCTCATCCGGCGCCCGTCAGGGGCCTGGATTACGGAGTGGACGTAAACATCGCTGAATGGAACCTCGCCGGTGAAGCGAAGCCCCATCATCACCATCCGTGCAACCCAGAGGAAGAGAATGTCGCGCGCCGTCGAGAGCACGTCGGTCGGGTAGAAGGCCTCGTATTCGGGCGTTTTGTCGGGCCAGCCGAGCGTCGCGAACGGCCACAGAGCGGAGCTAAACCAGGTGTCGAGCACGTCTTCCTCGCGGACCCAGCCATCGCCTTCGGGCGCTTCGATGCCGACGTAGGTCTCCTCGTCGCGGTACCAAACCGGCAGTCGATGGCCCCACCACAGCTGGCGCGAGATACACCACGGGCGGATCTCTTCGAGCCAGTCGGTGTAACGCTTCGATTGGCTCGCTGGATGGATCTTGACGCGGCCATCGTTGACAGCCTCGATCGCCGGCGGCGCGAGTTCGTCCATCTTGATGAACCACTGCAGCGAAACCAGCGGCTCGATCCGCTCGCCTGAACGATGCGAGAACGGCACCGCGTGGGTGTACGGCTCTTCGCCGCGCAGCAGCCCTTGCTCGCGCAGCGCAGCCACTACCGCCACCTGAGCCTCCGCCGCCGTCAGCCCGGCAAAGTTTCCGGCCAGCTCGGTCATCGCTCCGTCTTCGCCGATGACGATGATCTCCTCGAGGCCATGCCGACGGCCGATCTCAAAATCGTTCGGGTCGTGCGCCGGCGTGATTTTCAGAGCGCCGGTGCCGAAGTCCGTCTTCACGTAGTCGTCGGCGATGATCTCCAGTTCACGGTCGGTCAAGGGCAGCTTGACGCGCTTGCCGATCAAGCCCGCAAATCGCTCGTCGCTGGGATTGACGGCGACGGCGCTGTCGCCGAGCATCGTCTCGGGGCGCACCGTCGCGACGACCACTTCGCCGCTGCCGTCGGTCAGCGGGTATGCAATCTCAAACAGTGTGTCTGTCACCTCGCGCTCCTCAACCTCCACGTCGGAGATCGCCGACCGACTGCCCGGATCCCAGTTGACGAGATATTGGTCGCGGTAGATCGCTCCGTCCTCGTAGAGATCGCAGAACACCTGGCGAACCGCGCGTTCGTACCCCGCGTCGAGAGTGAAGCGTTCGCGCTCGTAATCGCATGAGGCTCCAAGCCGCCCAAGCTGCTCGATGATCGTGCCGCCGAACTCCTCGCGCCACTGCCAAACGCGCTCCACGAACGCTTCGCGGCCAAGCTCCTCGCGCGAGCTGCCTTCCTCGATCAGCCTCTTCTCAACTTGGATCTGCGTCGCAATCCCGGCGTGGTCGGTGCCGAGGATCCATTCCGTGTTCTGGCCGCGCATCCGATGGAAGCGAATCAGCGTGTCCTGAATCGAACCGTTTAGTGCATGGCCCATGTGCAGCGCACCGGTCACATTCGGCGGCGGGATCGCGATCGAATAGTTCGCGCTCGAGCTTCCCTGCGCTGCGCCGTGGAAGAGGCCAGAGTCGCGCCAGCGCTGCATCACTTGAGGTTCAACCTCAGCAGGCTCGAAGCGTCTTGTATCGGCGAAATCAGCCACGGCGGCTGAGTCTACGGCGCGCACGCCGGCAAGCGGTCGCTCAAAGCTTCTTGCGGCCGCCGCGGAGCCCCGGAACCGGGATCGGCGCGAGGTCGGCGATCAGGCCACGGTGGTCAATTTTTCGCGCAAGGTCGATCAGCTGCTGACGCTGGGCTGCGCTCATCCGGTTCGGCAGCCCGCGCGACTCGGTCAGCGTCTTCAAGGCCTTCGCGCGATCCTTCGGATCGAGCCGGCGCCAGTGATCGCCGACAACCATCGTCGCCTGCATCGCTGCCAGCCAGGGGATTGTCTTCAGATTCGGCTTCATCGCTCTAACTGGCCTCTGGAAGCTGCTCGTCGAGCGCGTCGCCGACGTCCTGCGATTCGGTCACCAGCGTCGGCGGGAAGCCCTTCTCAACCGACTCGCGTGTCACGACGCACTTCTTGACGTCGCCGCGCGACGGCAGCTCGAACTGAACCTCAAGCAGCACCTCTTCGATGATTGAGCGCAGTCCGCGCGCGCCGGCCTCGCGCTCGAGCGCCTTGTCGGCGATGCAGTCAAGGGCATCATCGGCGAAGACCAGCTCAATTCCGTCGAAGGCGAAGAAGGTTTGGAACTGTTTCGTCAGCGCGTTGCGTGGCTCGGTCAGAATCGAGATTAAGTCGTCGCGTGTCAGCTGATGGACTGCGCTGGTGACCGGCAGGCGGCCGATGAATTCAGGGATCAGGCCGTAGTTGACTAGGTCCTCGGGTAGGCACTGGGCGAAGATCTTGCCGGCGTCGTGCTCCTCGCGGGGAGAGAGGATCGCGCCGAAACCGATCCCCGAGTGGCCGACGCGCTTCTCGATCACCTTGTCGAGGCTGGCGAAGGCGCCACCGCAGATGAACAGAATGTTGGTTGTGTCGATCGTCAGGAACTCTTGGTGCGGATGCTTGCGTCCGCCCTGCGGCGGCACGCTGGCGGAAGTTCCCTCAAGGATTTTCAGCAGCGCTTGTTGGACGCCCTCACCGGAGACGTCGCGTGTGATTGAGGGGCTCTCTGATTTGCGCGCAACCTTGTCTACCTCGTCGATGTAGATGATTCCCGTCTCAGCCTTCTTGACGTCGTAGTCGGCAGCTTGGATCAGCTTCAGGAGGATGTTCTCAACGTCCTCGCCGACGTAGCCAGCTTCGGTCAGTGCGGTCGCGTCAGCGATCGCGAACGGCACGTTGAGCAGCTTGGCCAGCGTCTGCGCCAAGAGCGTCTTGCCGCAGCCGGTGGGTCCGAGCAGCAGAATGTTCGACTTCTGCAGCTCGATCTCGTTCTCGTCGCCCTGAGACATCTGGATCCGCTTGTAGTGGTTGTAGACCGCTACTGAGAGCGTCCGTTTGGCCTCCTCTTGGCCGATCACGTACTCGTCGAGAAAGTCGTAGATCTCCTTCGGACGAGGGAGGTTCTCGACGTCGAAAAAGGATGGGACGGCGAGCTCTTCGTCGATGATCTCGTTACAGAGATCGATGCACTCGTCGCAGATGTAGACGCCCGGACCGGCGATCAGCTTCTTGACCTGCCGCTGCGACTTGCCGCAGAAACTGCAGAGCAGCTGCTCGCTTGAATCGGTTGGACGCGCCATCGCTTTCCCCTTCGTCTAATCGCAGGCGCCGCCCAGCTAATGCTTGGCGATCACCTTGTCAATTATCCCGTACTCAGCGGCCTCTTCGGCCGACATGAAGTAGTCACGTTCGGTGTCGCTGCGAACTTTGTCGTACTCCTGGCCGGCGTGCTCGGCGAGGATGTGGTCAAGCCGCTGACGAACGTCGATGATCTCCTTGGCGTGGATCTCAATGTCCGTCGCCTGCCCTTCGAAGCCCGAGCTGACCTGATGGATCAGAATCTTCGCGTTCGGGAGCGCCATCCGCTTGCCCTTCGCTCCGCCGGCCAGCAGCAGCGCACCCATCGACATTGCGATACCGACGCAGATCGTTGAGACGTCGGGCTTGACGAACTGCATCGTGTCGTAGATCGCGAGACCGGAGTAGACCGACCCGCCGGGTGAATTGATGTAGATCGAGATGTCCTTATCCGGATCCTGCGACTCAAGGTGGAGCAGCTGCGCGACAACGAGGTTGGCGATCTGGTCGTCAACTTGGCTGCCGAGGAAGATGATTCGCTCATTTAGAAGGCGCGAGTAGATGTCAAACGAACG
>CAMDBT010000001.1 GCA_945889475.1 Bifidobacterium breve | reverse complement strand
TGATTCGCGATCGCGTAAATCGTCCCCATCTTTCGCCCAAGCTACCGGCCCTGCCGGTCGGCAAAGGGCGACAGCACAGACTGATTAGTTCGGGGGCGAACTAGCCCTGCTCAGGGCTGTTTTACCACCAACGGACGCTTCTTCGCGATCCCTGGCCGGCGCGGATAGCGATCCGGCGTGGCAGCGATCTTCTCGCTCACGATCAGCTGCCGGCGATCGGCGCCTTGGACCAAATCGGCGGAGACGTCGACTGCCAGCGGTGGGCTCATCTGTAGTTCGCCCGCGGCAAACGCTGCGTCGGCGAGCTCCTCTCCACTGAGGCGCCCCTTCCAGGCAACGAGCGATCCGCCGACGCGGAGCAGCGGCGCGGCGTATTCGAGCAGGATCGAGGTCGAGGCCAGCGCGCGCGAGCTGACGACGTCCTGCTCGCGAGGCTCTAGCGCCCATAACTCAGCCCTCTCGGCAACAACGACAACGTTGTCGAGCGACATTGCCTCTGCCGTCTCACGCAAGAAGTCGGCTTTTCGGGCCGCGCTCTCGACCAAGGTCAGCTGCGCCTCGGGCAGAGCAACCGCGAGCACTAGGCCCGGAAAGCCGCCACCGGAACCAAGGTCGGCGATCGTTGAGGCAGCGCGCAGCTGCGGGAGCTCGAGACCGGCGAGCGAATCGGCGATGTGCAGCTCAACCGCTGCCTCCGGTTCGCGAACGTTGGTCAGCGAGCTGGGGCCGGTGATGACTAACTTCAGCAGCGCGTTGAGCTTTTCGGCGCTGCGCGGCTGAAGCTCAAAGCGGTCTGTCAGTTGGCGGCAACGATCAGCAACGGTCACAGCGGTCAAGCTAGCGCCACAGCGGTGACGCTAGCGGTAAGGAGCGTTTCACGTGGAACGCCTTAGCCGCTCGAACTACGTGATTACAGGCGTAATGACGAGGTAGCGGCGCGGTTCGTCGCCCTCGCTGTGCGTATCAACATCTTCGCGGTCACGCAGGTATTGATGGACGATTCGCCGCTCTGCAGCGTTCATCGCAGGGAGATCTACCGCGTGCTCCTCGCCGAGAGCCTTCTCTGCGCCCTCTTCGGCCTGCTGCTCGAGCTGCTCGCGCCGTCGCTCGCGGTAGCCGGCAGCATCGATCTCGACGCGGATCCGCTCACCGTCGCCAGCGTCACGCTGGATGATCCTCGTCGCGAGGTGTTGGACGGCGTCAATCGTCTGGCCGTGCTTGCCGATGAAGAGTCCGAGCTCTTCCCCCTCCAGCGTCCCGGTAACAGTGTCGTCGTTGATCACAACCTCGATCTCGGCGTCGAGGTCAAGGGCGTCGACGATCTGCTCGAGCAACTCCAGCGTCCGTTCCTGTGCCTCCTCAGGTGTAGCCATCAGCGCCTCCTCCCGGAACGCTTCTTCTTCTTCCTCGCTGCCGGCGGTGGCCCGGTCGTCGCGCTCCCGCTAGAGCTCCCGCTGGAACCGCCGCCCGCCGTGGCGACCGCCGGCGCAAGCGGAGTCGGGATTCCATCCGGATTGCCGCCCAGCCAGGGCGGCAACTGGCCGGTGGCTCGCTTCAGGAAGTACTGCTGGCCAACGGTCCAGAAGTTGGTCGTGATCCAGTAAACCATCAGCCCGGCCGGGAACCCCTTGATGAAGAAGACGAAGACGAACGGCAGCGCGATCATGATGATCTTCTGGTTGCGGTCCGAAGTGACCGACATCAGAAGGCTTGAGAGCAGCTGCGAGACAACGTAAAGAACGAGCAACACGATCAGCACCGAACCGGTCGCGGGCGCGGTCAGGTCGGGGATAAAGAAGAACTCCGCCGAGCCCGGATCGACCGCTTGGCAGTATGTGGTGTCCAGGTTCGTCGGCGGCGTGGCCGCCTTGCCGGCCGCGAGAATTGCGCTCTCCGGGCCACAGATGTCGATCTTCAGCGGTGCGCGCAGCATGTAGAAGAGGCTGATGAAGACCGGGATCTGCGCCACCAATGGCAGGCAAGAGCCAAACGGGTTGACCTTGTTCTCCTGGTAGAACTTCATCATCTCCTGATTGAGACGCTGCTTGTCGCCCTTGTACTTAGCCTGCAGCGCCTTGATCTGAGGCGAGAGAGTCTGAAGCGCCTGCATCGAACGGAACTGCTTAATCGTCAGCGGCAACAGGACGATGCGGACGACAACGGTTAGAGCGATGATCGCTAATCCCCAACTGAGACCGACCGAATCGTGGAAGAAGATCAGGATCGCCTGGAAGACGACGATCAACGGCGAGAGGATCGCCTCGAACGTATCTTCTATTCCAGCTGTGATGAAGGGCATCAGGGGTTAGTTGGCAGAGGACGGGTCGGGTGATTGAGGGTGTCGATGGCGGAACAGGCTCTGATCACTGACGGGATCAAAGCCACCGTGACTGAAGGGGTTGCAGCGCAGCAGGCGCCAAGCCCCAAGAACCAGCCCGCGAAGTATGCCGTACTCGGCGATCGACTGCGCGGCGTAGGCAGAGCAGGTCGGCTCGTACTTGCAGCGTCGAGGAATCGCCGGCGAGATTAGGCGCTGGTAGGCGACGATCGGCAGGCTCACAGCGCGGCGGATAGCCGAGGCCATCAGTCGCCCTGCTTCGTTGACTGGGCGATCAGCTCTTCAAGCTCGCGGCGGACGCCATCAAGGCCGTCGCGCTCGCAAAGCTCGGCGGCGTCTATGCGGGCGACAACCACAACGTCCGAGGCGGGATCGAAGCGATCGACGAGCTGATCGGCTGCGCTGCGCAGCAGCCGTTTGACCTTGTTGCGAACCACCGCGCCGCCAACCTTACGCGAGACACTAAGACCGAGCCTCGGGGCTTGATGGAGCTCGCCGGCATCGGCGCGAGGGAAAAGGTGGAGCACGAAATAGCGGCCGCCGAATGAGCGGCCGTGCCGGTAGACGCGCTCGAAGTCTGCGCTACGCGATAGCCGCCGCGGGCGCCGACGTGGTGCACGCGCGGCGGAATCCACGCTCAGACTGTGAGCCGCTTGCGGCCCTTGTCGCGGCGACGCTTGAGCAGTGCTCGGCCGGCGCGCGTGCTCATCCGCTCACGGAATCCGTGGGCGCGGGCGCGCTTGCGTTTCTTTGGTTGGTAGGTGCGCTTCATCTAGAGATAATCCGAAGGTCGAATGTTCGCGATGGAGCATAGCCGTCTGGGACAGAAAGGCACCCTGGAGAGAAGCCTTTGTCGCCAAATGCGAACTTCACCTACGAATAGGCATGGCACTCGCGCGAGGCTCTGGTAGCTTGCCGAAGCGGTTCGCGCGCGCCAAAAAGCGGCGCCAAGGGCGTCGCGCGGACAGCACCAGAGAGTGACCAATGCTAGCTCCGAACATACCTGGCAGCAGATCTCCGATGAGCTTCGATCGGCCGTAGGTCCGAACCTTTTTGAGGTCTGGTTGGCGCCGCTGAAGCTCGCGCGGCTCGACGGCAACCAGCTCATTCTTGAAGCTCCCGCGGCCTCGCGCGCGTGGGTAAACGACCGTTTCGGGCAGGTCCTACAGGCCTCTGCGCGGCGAGTGATCGGAGCCGACGCTGAGGTTCACGTAAGCGTCGCGGGCGACAGCACGCTGGCAGGCCTAGAAGCGAGCGAGCTCAGATCTACAGCGGAATCAGGCAGCGAGCTGAACCCGAAGTACTGCTTTGAGCAATTCGTGATCGGCACCGGCAATCGCTTTGCTCACGGCGCAGCCTTGGCCGTAGCCGAGAACCCCGGCACGGCATACAACCCACTTTTCATCTGCGGCCCACCAGGGGTCGGCAAGACCCATCTACTGCACTCGATTGCCGACTACGTGAGCCGTCACGGCAACGGAGCACGAGTTCAGCTCACCAGCGCGGAATCGTTCGCCAACGAATTCATCGCCGCGCTGCGCGGTGGTGACATCAAGGCCTTCAAGGCGCGCCACCGCGAAGCCGACCTCGTTCTCGTCGACGACGTTCAATTTCTAATGGCCAAAGCGAAGACCGAGGAAGAGTTCTTCCACACCTTCAACGCCTTGCGCGACGGTGGTGCCCAGATCGTCCTGACATGCGACCGGCCGCCACGCGACCTTGACCGGCTCGAGGAGCGGCTCCGAGACCGGTTTGATTCAGGGCTTGTGGCCGACATCAGTGCCCCCGACCTAGCCACTCGAGTAGCCGTACTTCGCGCCCGCGCCCAGCTCGATCAACTGGTAATCGAAGAGCAGGCGGTGTTCGAGCTAATTGCCGGACGAGTTGAGCGCAACCTTAGAGCGCTTGAGGGTGCGCTAATCCGGATCGTCGCGTTCGCTTCGCTTACCGGCCGCGCGATCACTGTCGAGCTTGCCGGCGAGGTGCTTGATGGTCTCTTCCCGCAGAAGCCCCGCGAACCTCGGCCGACAAACCTTTCAGTCGAGCAGATCCGTGACCTAGTGGCGCGACATTACGAGCTGAGTGTCGGCGAACTGTGCTCCGCGAGCCGGGCAGCACAGATCCTTTGGCCACGCCAGGTAGCGATCTACTTGGCCCGCGCCCATAGTGGGGCAAGCCTGACGACAATTGCTGCCGCGTTCGGCGGCAGGAACCACACGACAGCTCTCAACGCTTGCAAGAAGGTTGAGCTACGAATCGCACACGACCCTGAGCAAGCACGCGAGCTCCGCTTGCTAGCGGATCAACTGTTCAAAAGCATCAGCGAAACGCGACGCGACCGAGCTCAGTGACAAACTCGAACAGTTGTAGAGACGCTCCGATCCCTAACTTTGTCGCAACGAGCAGGGCGATTTCATCCAATCAACATTTCAACACTCCCTACTACCACTAGCCCTTTACTAAGGATCGAAACCTTGAAAATTTCCTCATCAACATCTGAGCTGCTTCATCACCTTCAGAACCTTGCTCGGGTTGCATCGACCCGCAGCGCGATACAAGCTCTCTCAGGCGTTCGCATCGTCGCCGAAGATGGCAAGATTGAGCTTCAAGCAACCGATACTGAGCTCTCGATTCGCGTTCCACTCGCTGGCAGCGTTGACAGCCCAGGTTCCGTCGTGCTCCCGGCCCGCTTGCTCCTAGAGGTAGTTCGCCAGCTAGGCGCGCCTGAAGTGACGCTAGAACTGCGCAGCCAGGAGCAGGACGTCGAAGTTCAATCCGGCACCGCCCAATACCACTTGCGCACCCTGCGATTGGAGGATTTCCCCGAGCTGCCCACCCCGGGTGGCGACACCCAGCTGGCAATGCCGGCCGCAGCCTTCATCGAGACGATTGCTCGCGTCTCACGCTCAGCATCGCGCGACGAGACGCGCCCAATCCTCACCGGCGTGCTTGTTTCCGCAAGCGGCAACGAGCTGCGAATGGTGGCGACCGACTCGTACAGACTGAGCGTCAAAGAGACGGCCCTTGAGCAGCCGCTGAAGGAAAGCTTCGAGGCCAATGTCCCGGCGCGGGCTTTGGAGGAGCTAGCCCGTCTGGTTGAGCCGGAGACCGAAACGATTTCGATTGGCGTCAGCGCCAATCAGGTCGTCTTCGAAGTCGGCGCTGTCTCGCTTTCATCGAGGCTAATTGACGGCCAGTTCCCCAACTATCAGCAGCTGCTTCCAGACGCCTTTGAACACGAGCTGACGATCTCAACCGAAGAGTTTCTAACGGTCGCTCGCCGGATCGCGCTGCTGGCGCAGAAGAATGCGCCGCTGCGCCTAGGGTTCGCTGAAGGTGAGCTGACGCTTTCGGCGCAGACCCCCGATGTCGGTGAGGCCAAAGACACACTGCCGGTTCCGTTCGCTGGCGAACCAATGGAAATCGGCTTCAATCCTGAGTTTCTCGTCGCTGGTCTTGAAAGCACCACCGCCGATGACGTGATCCTGAAGCTGATCAACCCGCTGCGCCCTGGGCTGATCGTCTCGGCCGACGGCAGCGGGTTCCTCTACCTGATTATGCCGATCCGCCTGAACGTTTAGTGGCATGATCCGGCGACTGCGCGTACGCGACGTCCGTTGCTACGAGTCGGCCGAGATCGCGTTAGGTGAGCGGTTGACGGTGATTTACGGGGCGAATGGCTCCGGTAAGACGAATCTGCTCGAGGCGCTCTACTTCGGCTGTACTGGCCGCTCCTGCCGGACCTCGAACGATCGCGAGTTCGTGCGCTTCGACCAACCGGCTGCGCGGGTCGAACTTGAGATTGATACCGAAGACGGCGCGCACCAGCTCGCGGTCGGCTTTGAGCCCGGTCAGCCGCGCCGCGTGACCGCCGATGGCGGCCCGGTGGAGCGGCTGATTGACGTCCCTTTTAGGCCGCTTGCCTGCGTCTTCTTGCCTGATCGGTTGGAGCTGATCAAAGGGGCTCCGTCGCTGCGGCGGGACCATCTAGACCGGCTGGTTGCCGGGCTGTGGCCGGCGCGCGCATCGGCCAGAACCGATTACGGCCAGGCGCTCGCGCAACGTAACGCGCTGCTGCTGCGAGTTCGCGGCCAAGCAGCCCAGCCAAGTGAGCTGGATGTTTGGGATCTAGAGCTTGGGCGCCTCGCGCTTGCGCTCAGCGCCGAGCGCGAGCGAGCTGTCGATCTAGTGGCCCCACCGGCGCGGGAGATAGCCGATGAACTTGGCCTCCCCGGCGGCCTGGAGCTGCTTTACAGGCCGCGCAGTAAGGCCGATAGCGCCGAGGCCTTCGCCGCCGAGCTGCTCGAGCGGCGAAGCTCAGATCTTGAGCGCGGTTTCAGCGGCCACGGTCCGCACCGCGATGAGTTGCTGCTCAGCCGCGAGCGGCGCGAGCTTCGCGTCTACGGCTCGCAGGGAGAGCAGCGCGTTGCACTGCTCTCCCTGCTGCTCGCTGAGCGGCAGATTCTCGCCGACGAGCGCGGCCGCACGCCGCTGCTGTTGCTTGACGATGTGATGAGCGAGCTCGACGCCGAGCGGCGCGAGCGGCTGGTTGCTCGGATCACAGCGTCCGGACAGACGGTTGTCACGACGACCGAGCTCGCCCACGTGCCGAGCGGCGACGAGGCCGATCTTGCGCTGGTCGAAGTCAGCGGCGGTGTTGTTCATCAAGAGGTACCCGCGTGAGCCGTCGACGTCGCGCGCCACGTAACGCGGCGAGCTCAATTCGCGAGCTTGCAGATCGGCTCGCGCCGGCGACCACGTTGGCACAGATACAGCGCCACTGGCCGTCCGCCGTTGGCGAGGTCGTTGCCGCCCAAGCGACACCGACCGGCGAGGCCGGGGGCGTCCTCACGGTGACCTGTACGAGTGCCGTTTGGGCACAGGAACTGGATCTAATGAGCCTCACCTTGATCGCCTCGTTGAACCAGGCTCTGGGCAGTGATCAGGTGGTCTCATTGCGCTGCCAAACGGTGGCCGCAAAGGGCTGGTCGCACGAGACTGCGCAGTAGGTCGCCGTCAGGGTTACATAAGCCTCCAGATCAAGCGGTATTTACAGCGATTTTTGCCCGCTGGCGGCGGTCAATCCGGCCCCGAAGACTGCTATTGTTCTGGATACCAGATGTAGGCGCCCCGGTCCCGCGAAAAGCTAGTTGGAATCGGGGTTTTTGCCCCTTATTGGAGCCAAATGACCAAAGCTGACAAGAGTTCGAACAATAACGCCACGAAGACGACCACGAGCGGGAGCTACGAAGCCTCCGACATCACCGTTCTCGAAGGGCTCGAAGCGGTCCGCAAGCGGCCAGGAATGTACGTTGGATCTACCGGCGTCCGTGGCCTTCATCACCTCGTCTACGAAGTCGTTGACAACTCGGTTGATGAGGCTCTCGCCGGCCACTGCAGCTCGGTCGTGGTGACGATCCACGTCGACAACTCGGTGACCGTCGTCGACGACGGTCGCGGCATTCCGGTCGAGATGCACAAGAAGGAGAAGCGGCCGGCCGTTGAGGTTGTCCTCACCGTGCTGCACGCCGGAGGCAAGTTCGGTGATGGTGAGGGCTACAAGGTCTCCGGCGGCCTGCACGGGGTCGGCGTCTCAGTCGTCAACGCGCTCAGCGAAGAGCTTTCAATCGATGTCAGCCGCGAAGGCTTTCACCACACACAGAGTTACGCGCGAGGCGCACCGCTGGGGGAGCTCGCGAAAGGTGGACCAACAGAGCAGACCGGAACCTCGATCACCTTCCTCCCGGACGCCACAATCTTCGACGAGACGGTGTTCGACTTTTCGATCCTCGAGCAGCGACTGCGTGAGACGGCGTTCCTGACGCGAGGGTTGAAGATTTCGTTGATCGATCAACGCGGCCTCGGTGCAACGGCTGAGTTCTGTTACGAGGGAGGGATCAAGGATTTCGTCTCCTACCTGAACGAGAAGAAGGATCCGATCCACCCGAAGGTTGTCTACTTCGCCGACGAAGGCGAGGAGGGCGCGATTGAATGCGCGCTGCAGTGGAATGCCTCATACCAGGAGTCGGTCTTCACGTTTGCCAACAACATCAACACGCACGAGGGCGGCTCGCACCTTTCAGGGCTGCGATCGGCGCTGACGCGGACGCTGAACAAGTACGCGCGCGACAAGGGCGAGCTGAAGGAGAAGGACGACAACCTCAGCGGCGAGGATGTCCGCGAAGGCCTTACCGCGGTGCTGTCGGCGAAGTTGACCGACCCGCAGTTCGAAGGTCAGACGAAGACGAAGCTCGGCAATCCAGGGATGCAAGGCTTTGTCGAGGGGATCGTCAACACCAAGCTGGCCGAGTTTCTCGAGGAAAACCCGGCCGACGCGCGAGCGATCATCCGTAAGGCGGTGCAGGCTGCTCAGGCCCGCTCGGCGGCGCGCAAAGCGCGTGACCTAACCCGTCGCAAGAGCGCGCTCGAAAACTCCCGCCTGCCAGGGAAGCTTGCCGACTGTTCGGTCAAGGATCCGTCGCTGGCCGAAATCTTCGTCGTCGAGGGTGACTCAGCTGGTGGTTCGGCCAAGCAGGGCCGCGACCGCAACACGCAGGCCGTGCTGCCGCTGCGAGGGAAGATTCTCAACGTCGAGAAGGCACGGATCGACAAGGTGCTCCAGAACGCCGAAGTTCAGGCTTTGATTACGGCGATCGGGACCGGCATCGCGGGCGAGTTTGACCTCGAAAACGCCCGCTACCACAAGGTTATTCTGATGACCGACGCCGACGTCGACGGCGCTCACATCCGCACCCTGATCCTAACCTTGCTGTTCCGCGAAATGCAGCCGCTGATTGACGCTGGCTACGTCTACATCGCTAAGCCACCGCTGTACAAGATCAAGAAGGGCTCGCAGGAGCGTTACATCGAAAACGACGCTGAGCTCGAAGAGGTGCTGCTGGCCGACACCTTCGAGAAGTTCGAGATCACCGACCGCGATGCGAAGAAGGTCAAACTGAGCGAGGCCAAGTGGCAGTCGTACAGACGAAGCATGCGTCGTTACGAGCAGCTAGCGGCAGCGCTGCGGGCCCGCCACGGCGAGGACATGGTCCGCTTCCTCGAAGAATCGGCGCTGCTCGGCGATGGGATTGACAGCTCTGAGGGCGCGATCAAGCTGCTCGGCGGCACGGATGCTGAGGCTGGCGTCCTGACAATGGAGCTTGAGTCGAGCGACGATGGAATCCTGCTGATCCGTTCGGTGGAACGCGGCAGCGGCCTGGCGCGGACACATCGGATGCCGATCGAGCTGTTCGAAAGCGCCGAGTATCTGGGCCTGCTCAAACTCTACGCCGAGATAGTCAAGCTGACCGGCAACGGGCCCTTCATCGTCCGGCTCGGCGACCGTGAGGAGATCGCGCAGAGCTTCGAGTCGCTCGGAACGGCGGTGATGTCTGCGGCCCAGAAAGGCGTTCAGCTAAGCCGCTTCAAAGGGCTCGGTGAGATGAACGCTGAGCAGCTGCGCCAGACGACGATGGATCCCGCGACGCGGACGCTGCAGAAGGTGTCGATCGCCGACGCTGTTGCCGCCGATGAGATCTTCTCGATGCTGATGGGCGACGTCGTTGAGCCGCGCCGAGACTTCATTGAAGACAACGCCCGCGACGTCGTAAACCTCGACGTCTAATGACCGCCCGGGCCGGAGAGGACAACTAGATGGCTTCCGCAGACGTTCTCAGTGACCGCTTCGAGCCACGGGCGCTCGAAGATGAGATGAAAACCGCCTACCTCGACTACGCGATGTCGGTGATCGTCGGGCGCGCGCTGCCCGACGTGCGTGACGGGCTCAAACCGGTTCATCGCCGCGTTCTTTACGGAATGTCGGAGCTTGGCCTAGGCCCCACGCGTGGCTATTCGAAGTGCGCCCGCATCGTTGGCGAGGTGATGGGCAACTTCCACCCGCACGGTGACTCGGCGATCTACGACGCGCTGGTGCGTATGGCGCAGGACTTCTCGATGCGCTACCCACTGGTCGACGGCCAGGGCAACTTCGGCTCGGTTGACGACGACCCGGCTGCGGCGATGAGGTACACCGAGGCGCGGATGACGCGCCTAGCGACTGAGATGCTCCGTGACCTCGACATGGACACGGTTGATTTCGTGCCCAACTACGACGGCCGCACACAGGAGCCGACGGTGATGCCGGCGCGCTACCCGAATCTGCTTGTCAACGGTTCGTCGGGAATCGCCGTCGGTATGGCGACAAATATCCCGCCGCACAACCTCGGCGAGATCATCGCCGCGACGATCGCGCTGATCGACGACCCCGATATTTCGCTCGATGGTTTGATGAAGCACGTCAAGGGCCCTGATTTCCCGACCGGAGGCACGATCCTCGGCGTTCAGGGGATCCGCGACGCCTTCGAGACCGGCCGCGGCCGCGTCCGCGTCCAGGCCAAGGCGCACATCGAGCCGCTCTCGCAGGGCAAAGAGGCGATCGTCGTCACAGAGCTGCCGTACATGGTCAAGAAGGGAGGCGATGGTGGCCTGATCCAGAAGATTGCTGCGCTCGTCCACGAGAAGAAGATCCCTGACATCACCGACCTGCGCGACGAGTCCGACCGCAACGGGATGCGGCTTGTGATCGAGCTCAAGCGCGACGTCATTCCGAAGGTCGTCCTCAACCAGCTCTACAAGCACACTTCGATGCAGTCGACCTTCGGCGTCAACACCGTCGCGCTCGTCGACGGCGTGCCGCGGACGCTCTCGCTGCGCGAGGTTTTGACCGCCTACGTCGCCCACCAACGCCAGGTTGTGATCCGCCGCGCCAAGCACGAGCTCGGCATCAAAGAGGCCCGCGCCCACATCCTGCTCGGCCTGCTGATCGCGCTCGACAATCTCGACGCTGTGATCAAGCTGATCCGTGGCGCGGCGGACCGCGACATCGCTCGCGAGAAGCTGGTCAAGGACTTCAAGCTGTCGGCAATTCAGGCCAGCGCGATCCTCGAGCTCCGCCTTGCTCAACTGACGGCGCTCGAATCTGACGCAATCAAGAGCGAGCACGACGATGTGATGGAGCGCATCCGTGAGCTGCGCGAGCTGCTCGGCAGCGAGCAAGCCGTATTGGACTTGATCAAGGAGGAGCTCGGTGAGATCAATGAGCGCTTCGCAGACGAGCGGCGGACGTTGATCTCGCAGAGCGAAGATGAGATCGACATCGAGGATCTGATTGCCGACCAGCAGATGGTGATCACGATCACCCAGAGCGGCTACATCAAGTCGTTGCCGCTCGGCACCTACCGCCAGCAGCAACGCGGCGGACGCGGCGTGACCGGAATGGACATGAAGGACGGCGACTTTATCGAGCACCTCTTCGTCTGCTCGTCGCATGATTTCCTGCTGTTCTTCTCAAACCGCGGCAAGGTCTACCGCTCGAAGGTTTACGAGCTGCCGGAAGCATCACGTACGGCGAAAGGCCGGGCGCTCGTCAATGTGCTGCCGCTGCGCGAAGGTGAGCGGATCGAATCGGTGCTGGCAACGCGTGACTTCAGCGAGACTCAATACCTCGTCTTTGCGACCAAGAAGGGGACCGTCAAGAAGACCGAGCTTCAGCAGTACAACACGCCGATCAAGGCTGACGGCATCATCGCGATCAAGATCCGCGATGACGACGAGCTGATCGTCGTCCGTGGCGTAGACAAGGACGATGAGGTACTGATCATCTCGCGCGCGGGGCTAACTGTTCGCTTTGCCGAATCCGACGCTCGCTCGATGGGGCGCAGCACGAGCGGCGTCAAGGGAATGGACGTTGGCACGGCCGGCGAAGTGATTGCGATGGACATCGCCCGGGACGACATGGACCTGCTGGTGATCACCAACAACGGATACGGCAAGCGAACCTTGGTGCGCGAGTACCGCAAGACCAAGCGCGGCGCGAAGGGCGTCAAGACGATCGCGCTGACGGAGGCCAAGGGCGCGCTTGCCGGCGCGCTTGTCGTCCGCGAGCACCAGGATCTCGTCTTCATCTCGCGCGAGGGAATGGTTCAGCGCACGGCGGTCAGCGGGATCAATCGCTACGGACGTAGCGCGCAGGGCGTGAAGACGATGAACATGCGCGAGGGCGACGTTGTCAGCGCCGTTGCGATGGTCGTTGAGGCTGCCGACGGTGAAGCAGAGGACGCCGATCGTGGAGCTGAGGTCGAAGAGGGAGCGGAGGCGCAGGCCGCAAACGAGAAGGACGCCGGGTAAGAAGCCCGACGCCCTTCCCTACAGCTGACTGAATTCAAATCGGCCGATCGATGTTCGCCCGCGGTTTCGGCGCGCGGCCGGGGGGACCAGCTCCGGCGGATCGACCAACGGTGTCCCGGATTGGATTTCCGCTAAGCGGCTCCAGCCAACCGCGCTAGCGGCCGGTCACCTCCAGGGTCCCGAAAAACATTGGTCTGTCGATTTGGACCACCCCCTTTCTCTGGTAGCGCGAAAGCTAGCACGGATCAGGGACGGCGATTGGGCCGTTGGCGGGACGGCGATCAGGGTGCTGTCGGGACGGCGATCAGGCCGCTTCAGCTGGCAGCCACTGACGCCATGCGGCGGGGATCCTCTGCGCCGCGACGGTGATGAAGACGTGTGGGCTGGGGACGCGCGGAGCCCTCCGCGGATGCATGTTGACCTGGGCTGGGAGGCGGTCGGCTTTACGGCGGTTGCACGGCGCGCAGGAGGCGACAATATTCTCCCATGTCGAGAGCCCTCCCTTCGACCGCGGGATCACATGGTCGACGGTCAGGTTGGAGCCCGTGCCGCAGTACTGGCAGGCCCAGCCATCACGAGCGAAGATCGCTCGACGCGTGATCTTGCGCTTCGAACTGTCGCGCGGGACGTTGGCGTAGACGCGCAGCTTGATCACGGTCGGCCGCGCGATCACGCGGCGCTCGGAGCGCAGCTCTCCGTCGCCCCGTTCGATCATGTCGGCCTTCTCTTTCAGCAGCAGCACCGCAGCGCGTCGCACAGAGCAGACGTTGATCGGTTCGTAGGTTGCGTTGAGAACCAGAACCCGACCAACGTCGCGGGCAGTCCGCTGACGCGCGATTGGCGGCGCCAACTCGACAGGGGATGAGGCGGTCAGCGTCTTCATCGTGCTCGCTGGCGAGTCTAACCGTGCGACCGACGGCGTGGGCCGGGTTTGCGCCGCGGCTAGATCGGGTAGCTGCCCAACACGCGGACCTGTTGACAGTGGGCGGCCAGAGCGGCGACGGCGTCGGCAGGTGGCCCAGGCACGTCCACGCGCCCCTCGATGTCGATCAGGAAGATGTACTGCCCCAGTTCGAGTCGCTCCGGGCGTGATTCGATCCGCGTCAGGTTGATCGAGCGACTGGCGAACTCGGAGAGGCAGTCCAGCAGCCAGCCAGGCGAGCCGTCGCCAGCGCCGGAGAAGATGATCGCGCTCTTGCCCGAGCTGGCGTCTGTTGGGCTATCGCTCGGCTCGCGCGCGAGCCAGATGAAGCGGGTCTCGAGCAACTCATGGTCGGCGACCGACTCGGCCAGAACTACGGCTCCGTCCTGCCGCGCCGCCGCCGGGCTGGCAAGCGCGCCCAGCGGCTGATCGCTGGCGAGTATGTACTCGACTGCCGCAGCCGTCGAGTCGCTTGGATGGAGCGCAGCGTTGGGCAGCTCGCGGCGCAGAAACGAGGCGCACTGTGCAAGCGGTTGCGGATGGGAATAGACCGCTGTCAGATCGCTCAGGGCCGTGCCCTCACGGGCGATCAGGCAGGTGTTGATCTCGAGCACGTACTCGCCGATGATCGACACGTCGGGGGCATCGTGGACGAGCGCGTCGATGACCTCGTTGACGCCGCCCTCAACCGAGTTCTCGATCGGCGCGATCGCGCGGTCGACGAATCCGCTTTGGACGGCGCTGATAACGTCGTGAACCGTCGGCAGCGGAACGACCTCGGCTTCGCCCTCCAGCTTCGCCAAGTCCAGCGACTGGTGCATCGCCTGCTCGCTGAAGGTTCCGGCGGGGCCTAGGTACCCGACCCGCATCAGACGCTCTCGGCCATGTCCAGCAGCTCGCCGGCAATTGCGCCATCGACCGCCTGCTGCTCTTCCGGCGAAAGCTCGACTGTGCCTTTGCCTCGCTCGACCTGGCGCACATAGAAGCGCGTCTGATCGCGGTGCTGAATCGACGAGATGACGACCCCCGAGCGGTGCGCGTCAAGCAAGGCGATCGAGACCGATTGATGCCCTGCGAGCTCGTTGTAGGCATCGTAACGGACGACCGCGCGGTGGCTGATAGCGCCGTCGAGCCTCCTCTCAGCGGCCTCGACGCGGCCGTCAAGGCGGGTTGCAATGTCGATCAAATGGTCATGGAGGGCGACGAATTGCCGCTCAAGATCGGCCGCGTGCGCTGTGATGTCGCGCTCGCCGGTGCCGATAACAAGCTTCTGATCGCGGCGCAGGCTACTGAGCCTTCGCAGCGCAACAACGACAGCGACCAAGGCGAGTACTGCGATTGCGGCGGCGATTAAGGCGACTAATCCCGCGCTGCTCTGTAGTGAATTCACGCTGCGCAGAGGATAGACCCGAGGGGGGCTATCAACCGCTCGCGAAGAGGACCGTGTAGGTCGCTTCGTTGTTGTCGGTGCCGACCTCGCCCGCAACCGGGTTGACCTTGACGGTCAGCGTGGCAGCGGTCCCACTTGCGGGAACCGAAGGAAGCGCGATTGCGACGTCGGTCTCAGTGCCAGCGGCGGTCTGGTTGACGACCTTCTTGGCGGTCACCGGTTTGGCACCTGGCGCGGTAAGCGTGACGGTGACGGTGACGGCCTTCTCATCGTGCTCGCCGCCGTTGAGCAACTTGACGGTGATCGCCACCGGTGCCGTTGCCGAGACCTTGTTGGCGGCCGGAGAAGGCTGAAGCTCGGTGCCAGCCATCGTGGTGCTGGTGATCGCATGGCCGTGCAGGCCGGGCGCTGCAGCGCCGTTCGCCGTTCCAGCGCCCGCTTGCCCGCCGATGGCGGCGGCGATCGTGCTCGGCTCGAGCCAGACGTACCCCGGCAGCGATTGGCTTGGCTCGATCGTCTGGCCAATAATCCCTGCGCCGTCGAGCGCCTGCTTGATAAGCGGCGCCGTGCGCTGCGAGTAGACCACGTCCGAAGCTAGGAAGGCCTGCATCTGGCCGGCGATCTGGTTCGTTGCCGTCTCAGCGGCCTGACCGGTTCCCTGCGCCTTCGGCAGCAGCTCGGCGATCTTCGTTAGTGCCTGCGTGCGCAGATCGAGCGTCAACATCAGGTTCTGTTGCGCGTCGCGCATCTCGTTTGGGACGTCGAGTTCATTGGCCCGCTTGCCGTCTTCTTCAGCGGCCAGGCGGATCTGGTTGATCTGCACCTGCAGGTCGCCGGCGGCCGCCCCTGCTGTACCGCCGCTGAGCAGCTTGAAGAACGGCGCTGTGACCTGATTGTCGGAGTCGGAGACGATTGCTGCGACGTTGCGGTTGTAATCCTTCAGCGCGCTTTCGCTGGCGCTATCGAGGCAGCCCTTGACGCCAAAGACGACGATCAGCAGCAGGATTACGCCGACGCCGATCGCGATTGCTTGGCGCGTGCGCAGCGTTTGGCGATCCCCCGGAGGCGCCTGACCTTCAGGCGCAGCCGGGCTCCGCGGCTTGGCCGGGCGCCGCGGGCGGGGGCTGATCTCGGTCGGATCGTCGTCGAAGAAGGACATTGAGAAACGGCGGCTTCTGATCGGCCGCAGGAGCGCAGTATGACTACGAAAGTCGAAAATCGGCCTCAGTGCAAGTTTGCTCGCAAATGCAGCGCATTGCTACGGCGGCAGGCAGCGTCGCGAAAACGCAGAATGTAGGAGCTAGTGAGTACCGCCAACACGACGATCAAGCTGTTTGAGCCGTCACCTCCGGGCGAGGCTGCGGAGACGGTCGTACTCGGGCGCTACCGCCTGATGCGCCGCCTCGGCGCGGGCGCTTTCGGCGTTGTCTGGATGGCACTCGATGAGCGGCTTGATCGCGTAGTCGCCGTCAAGCGGATTGAGGCCCACGACGCTGAGATGGCCACACGCGCGGAGCGCGAGGCGATCGCCGCTGCGCGGCTCAACCATCCCGGAATTGTTGCGCTCCACGAAGCAGGCCGGGACGCTGACGCCGTCTATCTCGTATCCGAATTGGTTCGCGGCAAGACGCTGCGCGAGCGGCTCGTGGCTGGCGAGCTCTCCGACCGCGACGTAGCACGTATCGGTGTCGCACTCTGCGACGCGCTCAGCCACGCGCATGCTCGCGGCGTAATCCACCGCGACATCAAACCGGCCAATGTCATCATTCCCGACCGCTTTGACGGTCACGCCGCAGTCGTCAAGCTGACGGACTTTGGCATTGCCCTGATCGCCGGCGACGATGCGCTGACGCGGACCGGCGATGTGGTCGGCACGCTGGCCTACATGGCTCCCGAGCAGGCCGATGGCAGCCCCGTCAGCGGCCAATGCGATCTCTACTCGCTGGCGCTCGTCCTCTATGAGGCTTTCAGCGGCGTCAACCCGATTCGCGCGCCAGGCGCCGCGGCCACGGCGCGGCGGGTCGGAACGCGGCTGCCGCCCCTGAGCCAGCTAAGGCCCGAGTTGCCGGAGCAGATCTGCGAGGCGATCGACTGGGCGGTGCAACCGCAGGAGGACGACCGTGGCAGCTTGACGGAGCTTCGCGACGCACTCACCGAGAGCCTGCCTGAGACCGACACGACGGCCGGAACGGTTGACGCCGCTGTAATTGAAGGCTACGAGCAGGGCGACCTGCTCGATGATTCAGAGCAGCAGCCGCTCGCTCTTTCCTTCTCGGCCCCGCAGAGGTTGATCGCCGCTGGCGCGGCGGCGGCGCTTGTGCTGGCGGCGATGCTGGCGCTGAGGCCGATCGCTGACGCGCCGCATCTGCCGCTGCTGTGGAGCTCTCTCTGCGCCGTCTTAGCCGTCGCGCTGATGCCACGGATTGGCGCGCTACTGGTCGCGGCCGTGCTGAGTGCCTTCTTCGTTGTCGCCGGAGTGCCTGGCTGGGCGGTTTTGCTGGCGGCAGCGCTGGTACCGACAGTGCTGCTGCTGCCGCGCGATCCGGGCAGCTGGCTGGTGCCGTTCCTAGCGCCGGTTCTGGGACTTGCCAGCTTGGCGTGTGCGTTTCCGGCACTGGCCAGTTTCAGCGCCGCTGCTAGGCAGCGCGCCGCGCTTGCAGGCCTCGGCTTTTGGTGGTTGGCCCTCGCTGAACCAATTGCGAACAGCCGGCTGCTCTTTGGTGAGCTTCCGTTGGAGGCTGGCTGGGCTGGCTCGGCGGCGGCAGGCGGCGAAGTTGTCTTCGCGATCATCGCGCACGGTGTTCCACTCGTCGCGATCGTTTGGGCGGCGGCGGCTTGGATCTTGCCGTCGATTACGGCCGGACGCCTGATCGCTGTTCAACTTGCCGCCGCCGTGCTTTGGGCCGCGGCACTGGTTGCTGGCAGCGTCTTGCTTGCAGAGCTGCTGAGGTGGCCGCTCGCGACGCCGCAGGTCGGCGTCCTTGTTGCTGGCGCCGCGCTCGCCGCGTTGGTCGCTGTGGCAGCGGCGACGCTGCGAGAAAACCGCTAAATAGGTGACTCCGGCGCGCAGCGGCAGGTTCAGTCCGTAGCATGGTTGGGTGAGCACGGAAGGCCGTATGATCGGCTCTTACTGCGCGCCGCGACGATCCCCAGACTATGAGCGTCCTACGCAATCTCGAGCAGCGACTGAGTGGCCTCGTCGAGGGGACTTTTGGCCGCGTCTTTCGGACCGAGGTTGGCCCGGTTGAGATCTCACGCCGGCTGACGCGCGAGATGGATCAGAACGTCAAGGTTTCGCTCTCACGCAGCTATGCGCCAAACGAGTACGTGATCTGGCTCTCGCCTGAGGATCGGGGCCGCTACGAGGGCGTTGAGGATGCGGTCGCCGACGAGCTGGCAGGCCACCTTCTCGAGCATGCCCGCGCCGAGCGCTTGACGCTCGTGTCGAGACCGGTGATCGAGTTCGGGGTCGATCCAGCGCTCGGTCTCGGCGAGTTTGGGATTGAGACTCGCGTCGTCAAGCTCGACGAGGTCGAGGTCGAGGAGCCGCCGCGCCCAGCGCCGCCGGCCGAGCCGCGCGCCGCTGTAGTTCCAGCGCCGGCGCGCGCGGTCTTCGAGGCTGAGGGAACGCGTTTCACGATCCCGCCTGCCGGAGCGTTGATCGGGCGCAGCAGCTCCTGCGACGTAGTGCTGACAAACGCCGATGTTTCGCGCCAGCACGCGCAGATCGCATTCGACGAAGCCGATGGTTGGATCGTTGAGGATCTCGGTTCGACTAACGGCGTGATCGTCAACGGCGGCAGAGTGGAGGGCTCGCTTCGGCTCAGCAATGGCGATCAGATCAAGCTCGGGCCGGTCACTGGCCGCTTTGAGGCCCGCTGATGCTTCAGCCGACGGCAATCGTGCTCCAAGGCGCGTTCCTGCTGGTTCTTTTCCTCTTCGTCGCATGGGTCGTTCGCAGCACGCTGCGCGATCTGCGCCGCCCCGACGAGCTGCGCGCGGCAGGCCCGGCGCCGGCTGACGCGACGGGGATCCACAGCGCCGCAACGGTTGGCGGCGCGCCTGCCGGTGGTGGGGAGCAACGGCTCGTCGTCGAGCGAGCGCCCGGGCACACGCCGGGGATGGAGTACGAGATCGCCGGAGGCGCGGTTCTCGGTCGCGGCGAGCAGGCGGAGATCCGGCTCGACGATCCGTACGCCTCGTCGGCTCACGCACGGCTCGTACTGCAAGGCGGCCGCGTGGTGCTCGAGGATCTTGGCTCGACCAACGGCACCTTCCTCAATGAGGAGATCGTCAGCGGGCCTCAGCCACTCCACCAAGGCGATCGCGTGCGGATCGGCGACAGCGAGTTTCTTTTCGTCGATTGCTGATGCTGCGTGTCGCAGAACATGCTGAGTTGACCGATACCGGCCGCCAGCGCCGCGCAAACGAAGACGCCTTTCTAGCCCGTGCTCCGCTGTTCGTTGTCGCCGATGGAATGGGCGGCGCGCAGGCCGGTGAGGTTGCGTCGGCGACCGCGATCGAGGTTCTCGCTGCCGGGTTGAGCGAAGGCGAGAGCGTCGAGGCGCAGCTCACGGCGAGTGTCCGACAGGCCAACGCGCAGATCCACGCGCTCTCTGTTGCTGACGACGAGCGGGCCGGGATGGGAACGACAGTCACCGCCGCCTATGTGGGCGAGAGCAACGTCACGCTCGTTCACGTTGGCGATAGTCGCTGCTACCGCTGGCGCGATGGAACGCTGGAGCGGTTGACCGATGACCACTCGCTCGTTGAGGAGATGGTTCGCCAAGGACAGCTGACGCCGGAGCAGGCACTGGAGCACCCGCAGCGCTCGATCATCACCCGTGCGCTGGGGCCGGAGGCTGTTGTTGAGCCCGACGCCCAGACGGTCGGCGCGCACGACGGTGACCTGCTGTTGCTCTGCAGCGACGGACTCTCGACGATGATCAGCGATGCTCAAATAGCGGCCGTGCTTGCCCGCGACGAGCCACTGGGGGCGACTACGCGCGGGCTGGTTGCCGCTGCCAACGATGCCGGCGGGCGCGACAACATCACCGTCGTGTTGCTGCGGCTTGAAGTGCTCACGGGCGCTACGGCAGACGAGATTGAGAAGACTCGGGTGGGACTTGACGTCGGCCAGCTCCCTGCTGCGAAAGCCTCCGCTGGCGTCGCTGCGACGCCAGCCAGCGTCGAGCGCCGGGTGCCGCACGATCCGCGCGCAGCGGTCGTCAGGCGCCGCCGCTGGAAGCCAGGGATCGGCACCGTGCTCGCGCTCTTTGTTGCCGCGCTGCTGCTCTCGGGGCTCTTTTTTGCCTCGCAAGCGATCTATTTCGTTGGCGCCGACCGCGAAGGCTTCGTCAGCGTTTACCAAGGCGTTCCCTACGAGCTGCCGCTGGGGATCAAGCTCTACCGCGAGGATTACATCTCCGGGATCAACCTCTCGCAGCTGCCCGCTAATGAGCGCACGACGATCACCGAGCACAGCCTGCGCTCGCGTAGCGACGCCGATGATCTCGTCCGCCAGCTCGAACTGGGGCGGCTCGGGAGTAGCGCTCCGTGAGCGCCCGCAACCGCGAACTGCTGGGCCTGCTTCCGGCCTCGCTGCTGATCGTCGCTGGCTTTGGCGCCGTCTTCCTCCAGGAGCGCACGCAGCTTGACGATCTTTCGTTGACCTACGGCGCGATCTTCCTTGGGCTCTGCTTTGCCGCCCACATGATTATCCGCGTCCGTCTGCCCGATGCGGACCCGTATCTGCTGCCGATCATCGCTGTGCTCGCGAGCGTTGGCTTGGTGATGATCTACCGTCTCAACGAGACACTGGCGCGCGATCAGGCGCAGTGGTTCGTTATCGGTCTGATCGCTTTTGCGGCGACGATCATCCTGTTGCGTGACTACCGCGTTCTGGAGCGCTACCGCTACCTGATTGCGGCCGGCAGCATCGTGCTACTGCTGCTGCCGCGGGTTCCCGGCATCGGCCAGCAGGCGAACGGCGCCTACCTCGGAATCAGCCTCGGGCCGGTCTCGTTCCAGCCGGCCGAGTTCGCAAAGATCGGCATCATCATCTTCCTTGCCAGCTACCTGCGCGATACGCGCGCGCTGCTGGTCTCGCGCAAGCGCTTCGGGATCACGTTGCCGAGGCTCAAACACATCGGCCCGCTGCTGCTGGTTTGGGGCTTGGCGATGCTGATGCTGGTCTTCATCCGCGACCTTGGCTCATCGCTGATGTTCTTCGGTGGCTTCCTCGCGATGCTCTACGTCGCAACCGACCGCCTGATCTTTCCGGTCGTCGGCCTGGGACTGTTCGGAGTCGGCGCTTGGGTTCTTGCGGCGAGCGTTGGCCACGTCGGCGACCGCGTCAGCGCTTGGCAACACCCGTTCGATCCAACCCTCTATGAGCAGATCGGCGGCAGTTACCAGATCGCTCAGTCGCTGTTTGCGCAGGCCGACGGTGGTGTTTGGGGGCAGGGCTTTGGTGAAGCTCTGATCAGCGTCGGTGATAGCCCGATCCTGCCCGCGGCGCAGACCGACCTGATCTATGCCGTGATCGTCAACGAGCTAGGCCTAGTCGGCGGAATTGCGCTGCTCTTGGTCTATCTGCTGTTGATCGAGCGGGGCTTCCGCGTCGCCGTCTTGGCGCGCGACTCGTTCTCGAAGTTGCTGGCGACCGGATTGACGACCGTCGTCGCTTTGCAGGTCTTCGTGATCGTCGGCGGCGTCACGAAGGTGATTCCGCTGACCGGAGTGACGCTGCCGTTCGTCTCGTACGGCGGCTCATCGATTGTCGCCAACTTCGTGATCGTCGCACTGCTGCTGTTGATCTCAGACCGCGCGCGGCGCGAGGCGCGGCGATGAACAAGCCGATCATCCGCGTCTTCGCTGTGCTGCTGGTGCTGTTTGGATTGCTCGCCTACTTCACAACTCGCTGGACCGTGATCGACCGCGCTGCGCTGCAAGACAATCCGCAGAACAAGCGCGAGCTGCTGGCTCAGCAGCGGATCGCTCGAGGCTCGATCACGGCCGCCACCGGCACCGTGTTGGCACGCTCGCTGCGACGCTCCGACGGCACCTACGCGCGGCGCTACCCCGAGGACGGACTGTTCGCGCAGACCGTCGGCTACTCGTTTCTCAACCCTGGTACAGCAGGCCTTGAGCGCTTCTACAACGGTCAACTGACCGGTCGCACCGGGGGGCTCGACCGGACGCTGCGCAAGCTCCAAGGCAAGCGCCAGCAAGGAAATGATCTCCAGACCGCGCTAGACCCGCAGGCGCAGCAGATCGCACTCGACCAGCTAGCTGGCCGGGCGGGCGCGGTTGTCGCGCTTGACCCGCGCAACGGCCGCGTCAGGGTGATGGCCTCGATTCCCAGCTACGACCCCAACGTGCTGCGCAGCGCCAAACAGACGGCGAGGCTCAATTCAGCGCTCGGCGCTCCGCTACTGAACCGAACGACCGCCGGGCTCTACCCGCCCGGTTCGACGTTCAAGGTTGTGACCGCTGCTGCGGCGCTCGATAGCGGCCTGTACGAGCCAACCTCGACCGTCAACGGAGCGAACGGGGTCGAGATTTCAGGCGTCCCGCTCAACAACGACGGCGGCCACAGCTTTGGCGAGATAGACCTGACGACGGCGCTGACGCAATCGGTCAATACGGTTTGGGCACAGGTGGGGGAGCGCGTAGGCAAGCGTCGAATGAGCCGTTACATGGAACGCTTCGGGTTCGATCGGCCGGTGCCTGTGGATTTGCCGGCTGACGAGCGGCTTGCCAGCGGCCTCTACTGCTCGCCGGACGGCCAGCGAGAGCTGGTTGAGCCGACCGACAGCTGCGTTGATATCGGTCGCGCATCGATCGGTCAGGACAAACTGCTGGCAACGCCTCTGCAGATGGCGATGGTCGCAAGCGCCGTCGCCAACCGGGGGATTCTGATGCGTCCGGGAATCGCCACTCGGACGATCGATCCGGAAGGCCGCATCGCCTACGAGAACAGACCGCAGCGTTTTTCGCGCGTGATGTCGGCTGCGAGCGCCGAGCAGCTGACGGCAATGATGCGGAAGGTTGTTGAGGAGGGAACCGGCACCGCCGCTGCGCTGTCGGGGATCGAAGTCGCCGGGAAGACCGGTACCGCCGAGCGCGACGTGGCCAACAACATCACGCAACCGTGGTTCATCGCCTTCGCCCCCGTCTCCGACCCGCAGGTCGCGATCGCTGTGACGATCGAGAAGACGGTTGGCGGCTTCGGCGGCACCGACGCAGCGCCGATTGCCAGAGCTGTGATGGAGTCGTTGCTGCGATGAACACCGGAATAGAGCCAGGAACGACGATCGACGATCGCTACCGCGTTCAGTATCTACTCGGCTCTGGCGGGATGGCCGACGTCTACTGCGCCACCGACCTGCAGCTCGATCGCGAAGTGGCGATCAAGCTGCTCTACCGTCGCTTCGCTCAGGACGCTGAGTTCGTGGAGCGCTTCCGTCGCGAGGCGTCGGCTGCCGCCGGGCTTCAGCACCAGCATGTCGTATCCGTCTATGACCGCGGCGAATGGGACGGCACCTACTACATCGCGATGGAGTACCTCCAAGGCAGAACGCTAAAAGCGATCATCAACGAATACGGCGCGCTCGACTCCGATTGGGCGATCGACATGACGACACAGATTCTGCGCGCAGCACGCTTCGCCCACCGCCGCAACGTGATCCACCGAGACTTCAAGCCGCACAACGTGATCGTCGACGATGACGGGCTGGCGACCGTGACCGACTTCGGCATCGCCCGCGCTGGCGTCTCCGACATGACGCAGACCGGTTCGATCATGGGAACCGCGCAATACCTCTCACCGGAGCAGGCGCAAGGCCATTCGGTAAGCGAGCAGTCGGACCTTTACTCAATCGGCGTGATCCTCTACGAGATGGTCACCGGCCAAGTGCCCTTCGACGGCGAAAGCGCGGTCACGATCGCGCTCAAGCAGGTAAGCGAAATGCCAACGCCGCCGAGCCAGATCAATCCGGCGATTAGCCCTCAGCTTGAGGCCGTGATCATGCGCTCGCTGGCGAAGGATCCGCGGCAGCGCTTCGCGACCGCCGACGAGTTCATCGCTGCGCTCGAGCAGGCCCGCGCCGGTGTGATGCCGGCCGCTGCGCCGCCGATCGCCGCGCCGGGTGGCGTCGGTGAGACGACAGCGATTGGAATGTGCGGTCATGCGCTCGCCGCCGGGGCCGCAGGCGCTTACGCCAATCGTGGCGGCGACGATGATGGGCCAAGCCGCCGCTGGTGGCTCTTTGCTGGCGGCGCGGTGGTCGCCGTCGGCCTGCTGATCTTGCTGTTGCTGGTGCTCAAGCCGGACCAAGCGACGGTGCCGAGCGTCGTTGGAAGCGATCAGGCGACGGCCCAGGCGGCGCTCGTGCGAGCGGGATTCAAGACCGACAGCGTGGTCGAGAAGTCGGCCTCGCCGAAGGGGCAGGTGATTGGCCAGAACCCGCCCGCCGGCGAGCAGGCCGACAAGGGTTCGACCGTAGTACTGACGGTCTCCGACGGACCTGTCTCGGTTGTGATGCCGTCGGTTGCCGGGCTCTCCGGTCCGCAGGCGCAGCGAAAACTTCAGAACGCGGGTTTCACGGTCCGAATACGCAAGGCCTCGTCCGACAGCGTGCCTAGCGGCGACAGCATCGAGACGCTGCCGCCCGAAGGCACGCCGGTAGACCGGGGCTCAACCGTGACGCTCGTCGTCTCGAGCGGCAAAGCGACGGTTGAAGTGCCTGCAGTAGTGGGCCAGAACGTCGACGACGCGCGCGCCACGCTGCGCGGCGTCGGCTTCGGCGTCAGCGTTACAACCGAGGAATCGAGCTCTGCCGAAGGAACCGTGCTGCGCCAGGATCCTGGCGCTGGAACGAAGGCCGAGAAGGGTTCGACGATCGCGCTCGTTGTCGCCAAGAAGGCTGCGACGACCAAGGTGCCCGATACCGTCGGTGAGGATGAGGCTTCGGCCATTGACGACATCCAAAGCGCTGGCTTCAAGGTCAGCGTCGATCGGGTTGACGTCGCCACCGAGAGCGAGGACGGCACGGTCGTCTCGCAGAACCCGTCAGGCGGCTCGGCGCCGAGCGGTTCGACGGTGACGATCGGCGTCGGCCGCTATCGGCCGCCGGTAACCGGAACGCGCTTGCGAGGCCAGCGCCGATGATCGTTGCCGTCATCTCAGGCGGTCGATCCTCAGAGCGAGAGGTTTCGCTAATCAGCGGCGCCGCTGTTGCCGATGGCGTCAAGCGCGCCGGCCACGAGCTGCGCGTGATTGAGATCGACGCTGAAGGCCGCTGGTTTCATGACGGTGCTGAGATTGAGCTGCTTCCCGGCCACGGTCTGCTCGACGCCGAGGTCGCCTTCCCGGTTCTGCACGGCCCGTTCGGTGAGGACGGCACGATTCAAGGGCTGTTCGAGATGCTTGACATCGCTTACGTCGGCAGCGGCGTGCGCGCCTCGGCCGTCTGTATCGACAAGCTGGCGCTGAAGCAGCTGTTCGACCACCTTGGCATCGCGCAGGTTGATTTTGTCGCCCTCACGCGCGCCAGCTACGAAACCAATTGGGAGTCGCTCAGCGCGGAGATTGAGGCGCTAGGCCTGCCAGTGTTCGTCAAGCCGGCGCGGCTCGGATCCTCGGTCGGGATCGTCCGCGTCGCTGCGGCAAACGAGCTGCAGCCAGCACTGGAGCAAGCTTTGCTTTATGACCCCCGCGTGATCATCGAAGCTGCCTGCGGCGGGATCGAGGTTGAGTGTTCGGTACTTGGCAGCGCCGAGCAGGCAGAGGTCAGCGTGGCCGGTGAGATCGTCGTTCTGCGCAGCGCCTCGCCCGGCGGTTGGTACGACTACGAGGCCAAGTACACGCCGGGCGGCATGGAGCTTGTTGTGCCGGCGCGGATCACCGAGGCCGCCGCAGCGCGCGTCGGCGAGCTTGCGCTGCGGGCCTTCAGAGAGGCCGATTGCAGCGGCCTCGCGAGGGCAGATTTCTTCGTTGACGGCGAAGATGTTCTGCTCAACGAGCTGAACACGATGCCCGGCTTTACGGCGACCAGCGTCTACGCCAAACTCTGGCAGGAGAGCGGAATTGAGTACCCGGAGCTCTGCGAGCGGCTGCTGGAGATCGCGCTAGCGCGCTACCGCGATCAGAGCAGCTACCGCTACTAGCGGTAGAGGAATACTTCGCTGATCTCGACCGTGCTCTGACCGGTCGCAAAGCGCTCGATCCAGATCAGGTACCAGCGGAACGACTCGCCGCCGGTGTCGAGGCGGGAGCGGGTTCGCGTCGTAGCGCTTGCCACGCGCCCAACCTCGGTCCAACTCGGGTCGTCGATCGAGGCTGGCGGCTCGCCGCCGTTGGCAGCGAAGATTCCTCCCGACCAGCCCGGTGTTGGACTGACGATGTCGATCGCTCGCGCCTTCAGCGAAGGGCGGGCGTCGATTGCTAGGCCGACCCCGGGCTTTGCGAGATTGCCGTTGAGGTAGTCCTCGGTCGACCATGTCGTTGGGGCGCTCCGATCAACAGCGAAAGCGGCCTCGTCGTCATGCTCGGTGTTGTCGCCGGCTGGGTCGTAGGCCTGGGCCGAGCTGGCGCTTAGCGACACGGCTGTCAGGCCGTCACCGGCGCGAGCATTATCGGTGCCGGTTCCACGCTGGGCGGTGCCAGCAAGGAAGGCGAAAGCGCCGACGACAATTCCGGCGGCCAGCGCAATCAGCGCCAGCCAACGCCATGGATGCGACATCTTGACCGCGACGCGCCGGCGCGTTTCGCGCGGCAACGAATCAAAGACGGCGGTCGCCTCACCGGTGATCTGGCCGGCGCGCGCAGTTTCGACTGCCAGTGCCTGCTCTAGGTCGGCGCACATCTGGCCCGCATCGCGGTAACGCACGTCCAGCTCTTTTGCCGTCGCCGTGTCAACGACAGTCGCCAGCACAGTCGATACTTCCGGCCGCAGCTGCTGGATGTCGGGCAGCTCATCGCGCACGTGGCACATCGCGACTGCCACCTGGTTCTCGCCATGGAAGGGAACGTCGCCGGTCAACATCTCGAACAACACGACACCGAGCGAGTAAAGATCGGACTGTGGCGTGACGTCATGGCCAAGTGCTTGCTCAGGGCTCACATAGTCGGTCGTGCCGAGCACCCGGCCATCGGCTGTGAGTGATTCGTCGTTGAGCTGTCGCGCAATTCCAAAGTCGGTAACGCGCGCCGCCCCGTCCTCATCGAGCAGGACGTTCTGTGGTTTGACGTCGCGGTGGACAATCTGACGTTCGTGCGCGGCCTCGAGTCCGCGCGCGATTTCGATTGCGAAGGCCACGGCCTCGACGATTTCGAGCCGCTTGCAGTCGCGAATTCGCTGCTTCAGCGTCTGCCCGTCGACGTACTCGAGCACGATGTAGGGAGTCTGATCCTGCTCGTCGGCATCGATCACGCCGACGACGTATGGCGAAGAGAGCTTTGCGACCGACTTCGCCTCGCGGCGGAACCGCTCCAGCTGCTCGCTCTCACGGGCCACTTCGCGGTGCATGATCTTTATCGCCACCCAGCGTTCGAGCGTTAGGTCGTGGGCGCGGTAGACGGTCGACATGCCGCCGCGACCGATCACCTCATCGATCTCATAACGGCCGCCGAGAATCGTGCCGACCGGCGAGCTCATCGCTCCTCAGCGACCCGGCTGCTGCTTCGTCGTCTCTTGATCTCGGGGCGGCTCATCGCGAGGCGTTCACCTCCCGCCGACCACGATTCCGCCGGGTCCGAGCGTCTGGTCAGCGCTGTCGGTGACCGTGCCGACCCGCGCTGCGCCGGGATGGTGAGCCTGCAGAACTGCGACAGCCGCCTCTTCGTCGGCTTCTGCGACCACGGCGATCAGGCCGCAACCCATGTTGAAGATCTCCCACATCTCGTGCTCTGGAACCTTGCCGAGCTCAGCGATCAGCGCCAGCACCGCGGGCACCGGCAGCGGGCTCTCGATCGAATAACCGGCGCGGCCGGGAGCGAGACGGCGCAGGTTGGTTAGGCCTCCGCCGGTGATGTGCGCGAGGCCGTGAACAGCGAGGCCGCTGGCGATCAGGTCCAATACCGCCTTGACGTAAATCACCGTCGGTGCCAGCAGCGCGTCGGCGACAGTTGCGCCGCCGAGCTGCTCGGGCGTCGCATCGAGCCCCGGACCGTCCTCGACCAAGACGCGGCGGGCCAGTGTGTAGCCGTTTGAATGCGCACCGCTTGAAGGCAGGCCGATCAGTGCGTCACCTGGGTTGATCGCGTCGCCAAGGATTATCTGCTCGGGAACGACGATCCCGACCGCGGTGCCGCAGAGATCAAAACCGTGCGGCGACGGGTGGCCACGGATCAGCTCCGGAAGCACAGCCACCTCGCCGCCGGGGATCTCGATTCCGGCCTGCTCGGCGCCAACCTTCAGCCCCTCGCCGATCCGCGCCAGCGCCGCCGCGTCGGCCTGCTCAACGGCCAGATAGTCGAGCATCGCGATCGGCTCAGCACCGACGCAGATGAGGTCGTTGACGTTCATTGCGATGCAGTCGATCCCGACCGTCTCGAGCCTGTCGGCCTGTTCGGCAAGGACGAGCTTTGAGCCAACTCCGTCGGTCGAAATCGCTAACCCCAACTCGTCGCTTAGCTTCAGCACGCTGGCGTAATGGCCGGAGCGGACAATCGAGCGTGATGGGCGGCCTAAATCTATTGTCCGTAGGACGCCGACGAGGGCGTCGACGGCGAGGTCGGATTGGTCGGTATCCACGCCTGCGGCGGCGTAGGCGTCACTCATATTCGCGATCTTCGCAGGCGGCGCAGAGTGATCGCTGCCAACGTGCTGCGGTAGGCGGCGTAGGGGAGTAATGGCCCGACCCTGCCGACCGGCACGAGCCGAGCCGCCAGCAGCGTTGAGGCGGCAGCGGCCGCTGCGCCGAGCGCCAGCCGCGAGCCAGCGGCCGGCGGCAACCCACGCTGGATCAGCCGCCCACCTTTCAGAGCAGCTGCGCCGAGGATCACCGGTAGCGCCACATGCCGAGAGAGAGCGCTCGCAGCAGGCCGAGTGAAGCCGCGCGCACGCATCGCGCTGAGCGTCATCCCGCCGCGCGAGGTGCCTGGCACCAGCGCCGACGCCTGAGCTGCGCCCAACAGCAGCGCGTCAATAAGGCCGGCGTCATCGCGCTCTCGGATCTGCGGCCCGAATTGGTCGGCGAGCGCCAGCGCTACCGAACCGAGTAGCAGTCCGGCGGCGATCGAGACCGGTGTTCCAAGTCGCCTTTCAATTGGCCCTTCGAGCGTGTAGCCGACGATCGCCGGCGGGATGAACGAACCGGCGATTAGGATCGCGCGGCGGCGGTCGAAGCTACCGGCAGCCTCGCTCACTTCGCTGCGTAGCGCGATCAGCAGGCCAACCGCGGTGCCGGCGTGGAGCGCAACTTCGAAGCTCTTGCGCAGCGCTGGATCGAGATCCGGGTAGGGCCAGCCGAGCAGCCACGGGACGAGCGTTGTGTGGCCGGACGAGGAGATTGGCAGCAGCTCGGCAGGGCCATGCATCAACCCGAGCGCCAACGCGTGGCGCAGCGGCAGCGACTGCTCAAGCGGCAGGGGCATCGGCCGAATCGCCGCGGGAACGCCACCAGCGAATGGAGAAGAAGGCGCAGCCGGCGACGATCACTACTGCAACGAGATAATCGATGTAGTGCAGGTAGCCTTTCCACTCTTCCCAGTTGTCGCCAACCGTTAGTCCGATGTAGGTGAGCGCAGCCATCCAGGGGATGCAGCCGAGGAAGGTGTAGATCGTGAAGCGCCAGAATGGCATCCGCGCGACTCCAGCTGGCAGCGAGATGAAGGTACGGACGATCGGCAGCATGCGCGAGAAGAAGACCGCCCAGCCGCCATATTTCTCAAACCAGCGGTCGGCCTGTTCGAGCCGGGCGGGCGTGATGTGAAGCCACTTGCCGTGCCGTTCGATCAGCTCGAGGCGGCCGAAGCGGCCGAAGCCGTAGGCGATCCACGAACCGACCACGTTGGCGGCGACGGCCACGCTCACGGCCGCTGTGAACGAGTAGGTGCCCTCGTTGACGTTGAAGCCGGCGAAGAGCATCGTCGGCTCCGATGGGATCGGGATGCACATGCTCTCCAGCGTCATCAGTACGAAGATCCCGACTAGGCCGAGGTCGCCAACGACGCCGGTCGCCCAGTCGGCAAGTTTGTCGGTGATCGCCGCGAGGACGAGGAGCGTGGAGAGCGGCACCGGTCGAAAGGGTAGCGTTGGGGGCTCAATGACCATTCCGCTTTTTGATCCAACGACAGCGATCGAGCCGCTGCGCGAGCAGATCGATGCCGCGCTACTCGAGGTTGCCGGCGCCGGCCAGTTCATCCTCGGCCCCAATGTTGGCGCCTTCGAGCGTGAATTCGCAGCACTCGTGGGCGCCGGTGAGGCGATCGGTGTGGCGAATGGAACCGAGGCGATCACGATCGCTCTGCGCGCCCTCGGCGTCGGCCCCGGCGATGAAGTGATCGTTCCTTCGTTCAGCTATTACGCCAGCGCTGAAGCGATCCCACCGACCGGCGCCGTTCCCGTTTTCTGCGACATCGACCCGGCGACGTACGTAACGACGGCAGAGCAGGTCAAGGCTGTGATGACGCCACGGACGAAGGCCGTGATCGTGGTTCATCTTTTCGGCAACATCGCCCCGGTCGCGGAGATCGAGGCGCTGGGCCTGCCGGTCGTCGAGGATTGCGCTCAAGCCGCCGGTTCTGTCGGCCCCGACGGAAGGCCTGGCGCACTCGGCGCGATCGCTTCGCACTCCTTCTATCCCTCGAAGAACCTTGGTGCGTTCGGTGACGGCGGAGCGATTACTACCTCTAGCAAGGAACTCGCTGAGCGCGTTCGGATGCTCCGCTTCCACGGTTCGCGCGACCGCGTTAGCTACGAGGAGGTTGGTTTCAATTCGCGCCTCGATGAGATTCAGGCAGCTGTGCTGCGTGTGATGCTGCCGCAACTTCCAGCCTGGGCGGCGCACCGCGCGGCTGTCGCAGGCCGTTACGAGCAGCTCGGCCTCGGCCAACTCGTGAGGCTGCCGCGGCCGACGGACGGGGCTACGCCCGCCTGGCACCTCTACGTGGTCGCGACTGACGAGCCCGATCAGCTCGCAGAGCAGCTCGTCGCCAGTGGGGTCGAGTCACGCGGCTACTACCGCCACCCGATTCACGAGCAGCCGGCGATGAGTGCTTGGCGGCCGCCGCCAAACGCGCTGCCTGGGACCGACGAAGCTGCCAGCCGCCATCTCGCGATCCCGATCAGCGCCACGATCAGCGATCCTCATCTCGAGCAGGTTGTCGCTGCGGTCGGCGCCGCGCTTGGCAAATGAGGGTCTGGGTTGACCTAACGAACTCGCCGCACGTGCTGATACTGCGGCCGGTGATTGAGCGGCTTCGCGGGCGTGGGGCCGAGGTAGAGGTGACGGCGCGGGACTTCGCCCAGACGGTCGCGCTGTGCGAGTTGCACGGGATCGACGCGACTGTGATCGGCCACCACCGAGGCGGCAAGCTGGCGGCGAAAGGGCGTGGTCTTGTTGACCGTTCTCTGGCTCTGCGTAGCTGGGCCCGCGGCCGCAACTTCGACCTCGCGATCGGGCACGGCTCAAATGACGTCAGCGTCGCCGCGCGGATGCTCTCGGTTCCGGCGGCAACGATGTTCGATTACGAGTGGGCGACGGTGCAGCACAGCGTCAACTGTCGCCTCGCGAAGGCCGTCGTCGTTCCTGACGCAATTCCGCCCGAGCGGCTCGACCGATACGGCGCGCGCGGGAAGCTGCGCCGCTATCCGGGTCTGAAGGAGGAGTACTACCTAGCCGACTTTGAGCCCGATCGCGCCGTGCTCGACCTGTTGGGCCTCGACGACCAGCAGCCGTTGGCCGTCGTCCGCACGCCGCCGGTCGTGTCGCTTTACCACCGCTTCGAAAACAGAGCGTTCAGCGACGTCTTGATCCGCTTGCGCGAGCAGGGTCAGGTAGTCGTGCTGCCGCGCACCGACGAGCAGCGCGCCGAGCTCGTCAGTGCCGGCGGTTTTGTGATTCCCGAAGTGGCGATCGACGGGCCGTCGCTGGTTGCACTCGCCGATCTAGTGATCAGTGCAGGAGGGACGATGAACCGCGAGGCCGTGGCGCTCGGGACGCCTGTGCTGACGACCTTCGAAGGGAAGCTCGGTGCGGTTGACGAGAAGCTGATCGCCGACGCGCGGATGGGCCGCCTCGAGAACCCGGCCGCGCTCGTGCTTGAGCGTCGCTCGAAAGCAGACGAAGCAGCTGCCGACGATACGCGCGTGCGCCGTGACCCGGAGCTGCTGGTAGAGCTGCTGCTGAGCGCATGTTGATCGGCTGCGAGCATCCTTGCGCGGCGCTGAAGGGAGAGCCGATTCGAGCTAGAATGCCGATCTGATGCGCAGTCGCCTCCGCTCGGCGGTTTTCCCGCTCCATCGTCACTCAGTCGCGCAGCTACTGGTTGACGGAGCGCTTGCCGCACTCGCTTATTTCCTCGCCTTCCGCCTCCGTTTCGACCAGGCGGCCGGGCTGCCGCCGCGCTACGAGCGGCTCTTCGAGGAGACGGTTCCGTGGGTTGTCGCCTTGGCGCTCGTGATCTTCCTGCTGCTGCGCACCGAGCAGCGCCAATGGCGCTACGCAACTCAAGGCGATTATTTGGGCGTGCTGCAGTCGGTCGCGCTGCTGACCGTCGCCGTCGCCGGGCTGATCGCGCTACTCCACCCTGTCAGCTATCAATCGGCCGGCGGCGAGATCAACGTGCTCGTGCCAACCGGAGTGCTGGCACTGTTCTTCTTGCTGATGCTGCTCTTCGTCGGCGGCGTCCGTTTTGTAGCGCGAACCGCCCGCGAGCGACCGATCCGAGGCTTCCGAGCCGACAAAGATGCCCGCCGCGTGCTGATCGTCGGCGCCGGTGATGGCGGCCGCCTGACGCTGCGCGAGATTCTGCGTAACCCGACACTGGCGCTCAACCCTGTCGGCTTCGTCGACGATGACCCGCTCAAGGCCGGCCTGAGGATTGACGGTGTGAAGGTGCTCGGTGGCACCGAGCAGCTGGGGCGGATCCTCGACGAGTCGGAGCCCGATGAGATCCTGATCGCAATTCCTTCGGCGCCCGGCACGCTGCGCGGCCGTGTCGTGCGCGCCGGTCGCGACCGCGGCATCCTCGTCCGCACATTGCCGACCGTCTTCGAACTGCTGCAATCCGGCTCGGGTCACGTCGTACGGCAGGTCCGTGAGGTTCAGGTTGAGGACATCCTCGGCCGCGAACCGGTGCGGATGGAGCTCGATCGCGTGGGCAGCTATCTCTCGAAGGAGATCGTGTTGGTGACCGGCGCTGGCGGATCGATCGGCGCTGAACTATGCCGCCAGATTGCGCGGATCGCGCCGCGGCGGCTGATTATTCTCGACCACGCGGAGGACAATCTCTTTGCGATTCAGCGCGAACTCGAGGAGGACCGCCACGTCCACCCGTCGTCGCTGACCGCGGTGCTCGCGGACTGCAAGGACGGCGGGCGGATGCGCGAGGTATTCGAGCAGTACCGCCCAACATTTGTCTTCCATGCTGCGGCCTACAAGCACGTCGGGCTGATGGAGAGCAATCCGGTAGAGGCGATCCGCAATAACGCTGTTGCGACGCGTCTCGTTGCCGAGCTGGCCGGTGAGGTTGAGGTTCACAATTTCGTTCTTGTCTCGACCGACAAGGCGGTCGCTCCAGCGACCGTGATGGGTGCTTCGAAGGCGCTAGCCGAATACGCCGTCGAGGAGATGAGCTCCCGCTTTCCGCAGACCAACTACGCCTCGGTGCGATTCGGCAACGTGCTCGGCTCCTCCGGCTCGGTAGTGCCGATCTTCCGCCGCCAGATCGCGCGCGGCGGCCCTGTGACCGTGACCGACGAGCGGATGACGCGCTACTTCATGACGATTCCGGAGGCCGTGCAGTTGATCATTCGCTCCGGTTCGATCGGCAAGGGCGGTGAGATTTTCGTGCTCGAGATGGGTGAGCCGGTTTCGATCATTGGGCTCGCGCGCGACATGATCGAACTCTCAGGGCTTGAGCCCGACCGCGACATAGCGATCGAGGTGATCGGTCGACGGCCGGGAGAGAAGCTCCACGAGGAGCTTTTCAATCCGCACGAACGGCCGCAGCCAACGCCGGCCGAGAAGATCGTCCATGCGTCGCGTGCGGCGCGTGGACACGAAGAGATTGCTGGCTGGTTCGTCGAAATCGAGATACTGACGGCGAGCGGCGACGCCGCCGCCCTGGCCGCCAAGGTTGCCGCCTTCACCAACGCTGATCGGCAGCAGGATGCGGCCGCAGCCGCGCTCGAGCCGCAGTCCAGCGACTCGAAGGCATAAGATCGGGCGTCGATGACGCTGGTTCACGCTGCTCTCTCGATCTCTAGCGAGATCGATCACATCGGTGCGCTCGCCGGCCTCGCCGCCGTTGTCGGTGTTGGCGTGCTCGCTGCGCTCTATGCGTCGCAGGCCCGAGAGGTCAAGCGACTGCGCGATTGGGCCGGTCGTTCGCCGGAGCGTGACGCTGAGGCCGCCGAGCGGATCGGCGCCGAGGCACTGCGCCCAGCGCCAACGACAGCCGCCGCGACTACCGGCGCGGCAACCGGCGTGGCAGCGACGGCGGCAGGCCGCCCGCGCGCGCCAGTTACGCCGCCGGCAGCGAAGCCGACCACCGGAGCCGTCCCAGGGCCGGCAGCGAAGCCGACCACCGGTGCCGTCCCAGGGCCAGCGTCGAAGACGCCACCAGCAGCCGTTCCAGGCCAGCCAGTCGAGCCACCGACAGGCGCTGTCCCGTCCGCAGAAGCCAAGCCAGTAACCGGGGCGATCCCGACGCCGCTGGCTACGCCAGAAAGCGCCGATTCGGCGAAGGCGGCCGAGTCCGCGCCGCCAGCCGTCAAGCCAGCCGCCGCGAAGCCGCCCGCGGCTCCAGCGCCGCCACCGCCTCCGGCTGCTTTGACTAGCGCCGCTGCGCGGCCCGCGCCACCCTCGCCGCGGGCACGCCCACGGACCGTCGCGCCCGCTCGCAACCCAACCGACGAGGTAACGATCCCGCCGAGCCGTCCACCGGCGCCACGCGCCAATCGGAGCTCGGCCGACGAGCCGCCGCAGGGTGGTAAGCGTTCGCTCCTGCTGGTGATTATTGGAGGCCTCGCGATCATCGTGATCGCCTTCGTCTTGATCACGCAGGTCTTCGGGGGCGGTAGCGACTCCAACTCGAGTTCGACGCCGGCAACCAACAGCGTTGGGTCGATCCCGACCTCCACGACGCAAGACGACTCCGCCGGTCCGAAGGTCGACCCGGCAACGAGCCAGATCGCGGTATTCAACGGCACGACCGGCAGCGGTCTTGCCCGCGCCGCGGCCGACAAGCTTCAGGCGGCCGGGTTCACGAAGGTCGGCCCGGTCACCACGGCGCCCGACCAGACCGTTCAGACTTCGACCGTTTACTACGACACAGGGGCCAAGGCGGCGGGCGATGAAGTTGCCAAGACGCTTGGGCTGAGCAGCTCTGCTGTGAAGGCAATCGACGAGAACTTCCGTGTCCTCGGTCAGGGCGCCATCGTCGTTGTAGTGCTCGGCGCCGATCAAGCGCAGTGATCTACCTAGCTAGGCACGGACAGACGAGCTACAACTTGGAGGGCCGCTTTCAAGGCTGGGGCGATGTGCCGCTGGACGAAACCGGCCGCGACCAGGCGCGCCAGTTGGCGGTCGAGGTCGCCGCAGTTGAGCCGGTCAGATTGGTGTCAAGCAATCTTGCGCGAGCGCTCGAGACGGCGACGATCGTCTCCGAGCTAGGCGGGCTCGAGCTGCAGGTCGATCCCCGCTTCGCTGAAACCGATACCGGCGACTGGACCGATCGCAGCTTCGCCGACGTGGCCGGCGAGGATCCTGAAGCGTTCACAGCGTTCGTCGAGCTGAGAGCCGACTGGGGGTTTCCCGGCGGCGAGAGTTTTTCGACTCAGGCTGCACGCGTAGCGGCGGGGCTGGACGACTGGCGGGCGCGCAGCGAGACTGGAGCGACTGTGATCATCTGCCATGGCAACGTGATCCGGCTTGCGCTGCGTGATGCAGGCAGGGACGGATCGGAGCGCCCCGACAACGGGACTCTGGTGGCGCTGTGACGCGGCTCGCCCAGCTCGTCTTCGCGTTGCTCGTGGTTGCCACCGGAGCTGCCTTCTTCCTCGCTCAAGAGCTGAAGACCTCAGACCCAGTGCTGCTCTCGTTCCGGCTCGGCTCGGAGGCGATCTCACCAAACGGTGACGGCCGCTTCGAACGGCAACGGATCACTTTTCGACTCAAGCGCAGTGAGCTGATCGACGTTGCTGTTGTGGATCAACGAGGAGACAGCGTCCGTGAGCTTGTTTCAGGCGTCCAGCTTCCCGCCTACCGAACAATCGCGCCGTTGATCTGGAACGGCCGCGACGAGAACGGCAAGGTCGCCGCCGACGGCCGCTACCGGATTCGCGTAACGCTGCGCCGTGAAGGCCGCAGTCTTGTCGTGCCGAAGTCGTTTCGTGTCGATGACACGCCACCGAGGATCACCGTCGCCGCGATCGGCCCGAGCAGCGGTCCTGGGCCGGAGCTGCTGGACCGTTCTGATGGCCAGCCTGCGCAGATTCACCTCAACACCGCTGCGCGTGACGGGCGCCTGTTGATCTTCCGCACGGCTCCGCTGCCGACCGAGCAGGTCGCAGAGCTGCCGATCGCACAAGGTTCCAATCGCGCAAGCTGGGACGGCCGCGCCAGCGACGGGCGACCGGTGGCGCCGGGAACCTACCTCGTTGTTGCTCAGCGGCGTGATTCGGCCGGCGTTCTCGGCAGCTCCGTACCGCTCGACGGGGAAGGTATTCCGATCACCGTCTATGGCCAACGGCTGCCAGGTCGCGGCGGGATAACGGTGCGCCCGATTGCCGCCCGGCCGCCGCTGCTGCCAACCACGGCGGGCTCCGGCGCAGGCGTCGTGGTCGAGGCCAACGGCCAGCGCTTCAGCTGGACGCTCAGCCAACTCGGCAAGTCTGCCTCGCAGCGCGGTCGCAGCTCGGCCTCGGTGGTTCGGCTCAAGCCTCGCGGCAAGGCGTCGTCGCTGATGCTCTTCACGGCCAAGAGGGGTGCTCTGCGCGCATCGGTTCCAGTCGCGATCGACGATGCTCGCTCACATCCGGTGCTGGTGGTGCTACCGCTGATCACATGGCAGGGCCGCAACCCGGTCGACGACGATGGCGACGGCGAACCGAACCTGCTGACCACTGGAGGGCCGGCAAAGCTGTCGCGAGTGCTTGGCACGCCGCTCCCGGCTCGGTTTGTGGTGCAGGAGCAGCCGATCATGAAATGGCTTGCGCGTAGTCGCTACGGCTACGACCTAACGACCGATTACGGGATTGCTAGCGGCCGTGGCCCGAAGCTCGCCGGCCACAGTGGCGTGCTGCTGGCCGGCGACACGGTCTGGCTGCCGCCGGCCGCGGCGCGCAAGCTACGCAGCTTCGTGATCGCTGGAGGGACGCTCGTTGAAGCTGGCACCGACTCGCTGCTGCGCTCCGTCTCGCTGACGAAGAAGGCCAACCTGATTGATCCGCTGCCGCCCGCGAGCGCCGACATATTTGGCAGCAGGCTTGAGCCGCCAGCGGTCGGGAACTTCGACATCACCGCCGGCGATGATCAGATCGGCCTGTTCAAGGGGACCAGCGGCCTGTTCAACAACTACAGCGCGATAGCGGCGACGGCGACGGTACCGGGAGGCAAACCGCTTGCCTCGGCAGTGACTGGCGATGGAGCGATCACGATCGTCGCCTTCCGCGTTGGCAAAGGGACGGTTATCCGCTACGGCCTCCCTCAGCTCGCTTCCCGACTAACAACCGATCCCGACGTTCAGGGACTAATGACGAGCTCATGGCAGCTGCTCTCGCGCTAATAATCTGCAGCCTTCTGGTCGGCGCGACGCTGGTCGTGCAGTCGGCGACGGCGCGCGCGCGGCTAATGCTGGTGACGCTCGTAGCGGCGCCACTAATCCTGCTCATTCACGTCGTTAGCGCCGACCGGCTGGCAACGCTGCGCGATCGCCCGGCCGTCGCCGCCGCGACGCTAGTGATCGGCGCCTTGGCGCTGGCCGCGCTGGTGATCCTCTTCACGCGCAAGCCTGCGGCCTTTCCGATTGCCGTGGTGCTGGCGGTCCCGTTCCGGATCCCGATCGCCGTCGGCGACTCGACCGCCAGTCTCCTGCTCGGCCTCTATCTCGTCGTCGCCGCCGGCGCCCTAGCCTGGCTGCTGCCGCGCCTGCGTAGCGGCGCCAGCGAGGAGGGGCTACGGCCGGGCGCGTTGGAGTGGGTGATTGCCGCTGTTCTCGTGATCTATTCGCTACAGAGCACGTACGGCCTCGGTAGTGCCCCGGCGCTTGAGAATGTGGTCTTTTTCTACGTCCCGTTCGCGCTGCTGTTCGTCTTGATCGCGCGCTCACGCTGGACCGAGAAGCTCGCCGGCCGGACCCTCGCCGTGCTGGTCGGGTTGGCTTTGGCTCTAACTGCGGTCGGCTTCTTTGAGTTCGCCACGCGCCAGATCTTCCTCAACCCAAAGGTGATCGCATCAAACCAATTCACCGACTACTTCCGCGTCAACTCGGTCTTCTTCGACCCCAACATCTTCGGCCGCTTCCTCGTCGTCGCAATCGTCCTGCTGGTGGCTTGGATCTGCTGGGAGAAAGGCAACCGGCGGGTCGCGCTTGGCGCGCTCGCCGCAGCGATTCTCTTCGGTGGGCTGCTGATCACGCTGTCGCAGTCGAGCTTTGTGGCGCTGCTCGCAGGACTGGCCGTGATCGCTGCGCTGCGTTGGAGCGTGCGCTGGACCGTCGTCGTTGTCGTCGTGGCGCTGCTCGTTGGTGTCGCGGCGGCAGCCGGCAGCGGTGCACTTAGCGGCGGGCGATCGCTGGAGCGCGCGACGAGCGGCCGCGCCGCGCTGGTTACGGGCGGCGGGGAACTGTTCGCTCAGCGGCCACTTCAAGGCTGGGGGGCAGGCTCGTTCGCACGCCAGTACCGCCGCTCGAACGACGTCTCGTTCGAGCGCGCGGCCTCGGCCTCGCACACGATTCCGGTGACGGTTGCGGCTGAGCAGGGTGTGGTCGGCCTGGTCGCCTATCTGGCATTGCTGGTGCTGGCCTTCATGCGCGCGTTAGGAGGAGCTCGCCGCGCCCCTTGGCCCCAGATGCAGGTCGGCGTGGCGGCGGCATTCACAGCCGTCGTGGTCCACACCTTGATCTATGCCGCGTTTCTTGAAGACCCGATCACTTGGATCCTGCTGGGCGTCGCGACAGCTCTCGCGGCGGCCCGCACGCAGGAGCACGGCGAGAGTTCGACTCCGTGACGCTCTCACGGCGCGAGCTGGTCGTCGTTGCGCTGGTCGCGCTGCTGGTCTTGGCGCTCTGGCTGCTGAGCGATAGTTACCCGTCCTACGACGCCTATTACCACCTCGTCTGGGGGCGCGAACTTTTCGCTGGTCAGATCCCCTCGATCGACGTCTACCAAGCGCCGACGGCGCACCCGCTCTACCTGCTGCTCAGCGGCTTCCTGGCGACCGTTTTCGGTTCGCAGGCCGACCGTGCGATCGTGCTTGTGGCGATGATCTCGCTCGCTCTCTGCGGCTGGTCGCTGTGGCGTGTGGGGCGCGTGATGTACGGCACTTGGCCGGGGCTCGTCGCCGCGCTGCTGACAGGTTCCACGATCACATTGCTGATCTACGCAGCGCGCGGTTTCGTTGACATGCCGTTTCTTGCGCTCGTCTTCCTCGCCGCGGCGCTCGAGGCTGAGCGTCGTCGTTGCGGCCTTTCAGTGATGCTGCTGCTCGCAGCGGCCGGCTTGCTGCGGCCTGAGGCTTGGCTGTTGGCGGGCGCTTATTGGCTCTGGTGTGTCTGGCCGCCCGATCCGCAGAGCGGGCGTCGCAGCCCGCACCTAGGGCTGCTGGGATTGGTTATCGCCGCGCCGCTGGTTTGGATTCTTTTTGACTGGTGGGCGGTGGGCGAGCCGCTTTACGCACTGACCGCGACCAGCAGTCTTGCCGAGCAGCTCGGCCGCACTCGCGGGCTCGCGAACGTTCCGGAGGCGATCCTTGATGCGCTGATCTGGGTTCTTCGCGCCCCGCTGTTGGCGCTGGCGCTGGCCGGCGTTGTGATTGAGGCGATCCGTCGGCGCGCGGTCTCCCTCTACGTCGCCGGAGGATTGGTGGTGGTCGGAATCGCGACCTTCGTCCTGTTGGGGGTCTTTGGCCTCTCGCTACTGCCGCGTTACCTGACGATCACCGCGGTTGGGCTGTTGATCTTCGCGGCCTACGCGTTGGCCGGTTGGGTCGAACTACCTAGCGGCAAGTTGCGTCGCGGCTGGGCCGCGGCGGTAACCGTTTGCGTTATCGCGGGGCTGGCGCTGACGCTCGCTCGCGGCGACGTTAGCGGCCGCGCCAACGATGAACTCGCCTTCGTCAAAGGGGTGCACAACGACCTCGTCGCAACGTTGACCGATCCTGCCGTAATCGAAGCCCGCCGCTGCGGACCTCTTACGCTGCCGAATTTCAGCCTTGTGCCAGATTCGCTCTGGATTGGGGACAGCCTCGATGGCTCGGTTCTCTCTCGCTCCGATCGTCAGCCGAGCCGTGGCGTGGCGCTCGTCTTCGTGGACCCGGAGGTGCATAAGCGTTATGGCACCGCTGCCGGGATTGAGACCGATACGGACCGTCCGCCGGTTCGCTTCAAGCCGATCGCCAGACACGGGCGAATCTCAGCTTGGGCCTACTGCGGCTAACTGTCTCGCGCTACGCCAAGCTGCTCGAGCCGTAGCCAGAGCGGACCGTTTTGGCGCCGAGCGGTTTGAGCGAGTGCCCACTCGCGCAGCTCGTGGTCGGGCCGGGTGCGGGCTCCCGCCTGCTCAAGCAGCGCGGCGGCGAACTCGTCGGCTGTTGCCGCGCGCGTGACCGCAGGAGACCAGCTGGTGACGCCGGAGAGCATCGGGCTAACCGTCCGCCGCCCGAGCCGCGCATACTTGAGGATTCGGTTCGGCAGGCCAGCGTCGTTGAATGGCTCAAGCTTGAAGGGGATGATCCCGACGTCGGCGGTGAGGATCAGCCGCGAGGCCTGCTCGTCGCTTTGGCGGCCGAGCCAGACGAGGCTGGGGTGGACGCGGCAGGCCTCGAAGTCAGGGTCGTCGGCGCATTCATCGTCGTGCCAGTCGCCGATCAGTAGCAGCACGAGCCGCTCGCCGAGCTTGTCGGCAACGCTGCGGAGCAGCGCCCAGTCGGTCCGCCAGCCGAGGTGCCCGAGTGAAACCGCAACGACAGTTTGATCGATCTGCGGCGCCGGGAAGCTGTCGGCGGGGGTCGTCACCAGCAGCGCGTCACGGCCGGCAGCGGTTTCCAGCTCGACCAGCGTGTCGGAGACGGCGAAGGTCAGCGACGAGGCTTCCGACGCCTGTTCGTGCAGCTCGGCCAACCGTTCGCGCCGCTCCGGCGTGGCGTCGTAGGCCAACTCGTATCGATCCCAGCGCGAATACCAGATCTCGCACTCTGGACAGGAGGCTTGAACTGCCTGCGCGAGCGGCAGCTGCAGCGGGTGGAAGATGACGACGACGCGAGGCTCGCCGCGGTTGCTGCGCAGCGTCTGCACGAGCCGTTTGGCTTGCCGCGCCGCCAGCGCAGCTGCGACAGAGCGCGGCAGCCGCGCGGTTGCTCCGTAGCGCAGCCGTGGTGGTTCTACGGCAACGACTGCTGGCGAGCGCAGCAGGTCCTCGGCCTGCTCGCGCAGGATGAAGTGCTCGAGCTCGCGCGCCAGCAGCAGTACGCAGATCGGCTGCCCTTTGTTGGCTAGTGAACTCACGGCCGCCAGCCTAGCCGCGTAGGGCTCCACCGCGTAGATGGGTAGCGTCCGCTGGTAGATGGACAACGTGCTCAAGCGTCTTGCCAGCTCCGGAATGGCCTTTCAGGCGTCAAGCCTGCTGGCCGGGCTGCTGGCGCTCTTCACGCTGCCGCTTTACACGCGCTCGCTGACGACCGCTGAATTCGGTTATGCCGAGACGCTGCTGACGATTGTGATCCTGACCAGCATTCTGCTGCGCGCCGGGCTCGGCGAGGCCTTCATCCGCCACTGGCACGAGGCCGGTGGAGATGATGCCCGCCGTCAGCTCGTGCGCACGACGAGCGGCTTCGTGTTGATCACGTCGACGTTGGCACTGATCGTTGGTGTGCTGCTCGCCGAGCCGCTCTCGCAGCTGCTGCTGGGAACCGCCGACGCGACGCTGATGGCGGCCGGCGTCTTCGGCATCTGGGCGTTCACCAACTTGGAGATGGCCTATGCGCTGCTGCGCGTCAGCGAGCGCCGCCGCGTCTATCTGATCGCCTCGTCGGCGAACGTGATCCTGACCGTCGCGCTGACCGTCACGCTGGTCGTCTTCTTGGACGAAGGCGCGCGCGGTTATGTGCTCGGCAACTACGTTGCCTCGGCGCTGATCCTGATTGGCCTCTGGTTCTTTGCCCTGCGCGAGCAGATCGGCATTCCGCGCGGACCATGGCTACTTGGGCCGCTGCTGCGCTACGGCGCGCCGACGATCCCCGCTGACGCTGCCGTCTTCTTGCTCAACGTGATCGATCGCGCCTACCTGCTGCGCGCCGATAGCCCAGCGGCCGCCGGTCTTTACTCGGTCGCCGTCAAGCTCGCGACCGCGGTGATCATCCTCGTCCGCGCCTTCCAGCTGGCCTGGCCGCCACTGGCCTACTCGATCGCTGACGACCAACGTGCGCAGCAGCTCTACGCCCGCGTGACGACTGCCTACATGATCGTCAGCTCGCTGCTGGTCGCGGCCTTCACGCTGCTTGGTGCTTGGCTGGTGCGGCTGCTGACGACGCCGGTTTTTTTCCCTGCCAACGAGGCGCTGCCTTGGTTGGCGCTCGGCTGGGCACTCTACGGCCTCTACCTCGTCCTGGTAACGATTGCCGGCCGCGCCAAAGTGACCGTACGCACGCTGCCGGCCGCCGCCGCCGGGCTGGTCATCAACGTCGGCCTGCTGATCTGGCTGGTGCCGGAGCTCGGCGTTGTCGGCGCCGCGATCGCTCTCTGCGCCGCCTACGTCGCGATGCTGATCGTCCTTTTCGTCTTGACGCGCAACGTCTTTACGGTGCCGTTTGAGTGGCGCAGGATCATTCCGCTGGTGGTGATCGTCACCGTGCTCAGCGTCGGCGGCAATCAGCTGCTGCCAAGCGATGGGGCCGACGGGCTACTGGAGCGAGCGCTGTTGCTGGTGGCGATCGCCGGCGGGTTGGTCTTGGCTCGCGTGGTTACGGTCGGCGAACTGAAGACGCTGCGCTACAGCCTGCGCCCGCCGCGGTTGTAGTCGAGCGCCGCTTCGCGCAGCCCCTCGCCCTCGTCGGGGTGGAGTGAGGCGCGCGCGTGGGCGCGGTAGCGGGCCGCGTCGTGGCCTTTCAGCACGGTTGCGGCGATCGCCCGAATCGAGTAGGTCCAGGCCGTCAGCCAGCGCACCGAAGCCGCCGAGGCGCGTGAGTGGTGCTTGCGCATGTAGCGGTCGCGGTTGCGCGAGAGTTCGACGATCCGCTTCTCTGGCAACGACCCGGTCGAGAGCTGCTCATGGTGGATTGCTCGCGCGCTAGGCACGTAGAGCGTCTGCCAGCCCTCGTTGGCGAGCCGCTTGCAGAAGTCGACCTCGTCGGAGTAGACGAAGAACTGAGGGTCGAGCCAGCCGATCTGGCTGCCGGCCTCGCGCCGAACGAGCAACGCCGCGCTCTGCGCCCAATCAACCTCCTTCGTTACCTCGCCTGTGCTCTGGACTGTCGTCCAGTGGTGGATGAAGAGCGCCGACGACAATGCCGTCAGGGCCCCGGGGAATCTCCACGCGCTGGGCTGCGCCTGGCCGTCCGGATTGAGCAGCTTGGCGCCCGCCGTCGCCGCCTTCGGGTTTCCTTCGAGCGCCGCGTAGAGCGCCTCGGTCGCACCCGGCTGAAGTTCGGTGTCCTCATTGCAGAGCAGCGCGTAGCGCCCGCTTGCTCGCTCCAGCAGCATCGAATCGTTTTCGGCCTTACCGGCGCGCTGCTCGAGGACCACCAGGTCGTCCACGACCGGATGGTCGCGCGCCGCGCCAGCCGAACCGTCGGTCGAGGAGTTGTCGAGAACAAGCACTTCGGTGGTGATTTTCAGCGTTGCCTGCTCGCGGCCGATCGCGTCGAGCGAGCGCAGCAGCAGCTCCCGCTGCTGCGTGTTTACGACGCAATAACTGAGATCGACTTCGGCCACAACTCGTATTGTGCTGCTCAGTGCGCATTCACGTCGTCGACCCTCCGGCCTACACGCCTCCGTACGATCGCGCGCTCTGCGCTGCGCTGGCACGCGCCGGCGCAGATGTAACGCTCTGTAGCGCCCCCTTTAGCTACGGCACGGTCGCCGCCGCCGAGGGCTATCGCGTAGACGAGTGCTTCGGCTCGTTGCTTCGCGGCCAGCCGGGTTCGAATCTGCGCGCCGCTTCGCGGATCGCAGCTGAGGTTCCCGAGATGCTGCGCTATCGGCGCCGCGCCAGGCAGGCCGATGTCGTCCACTTCCAGTGGTTGCCGCTGCCTCAGCTCGGCGCTTCGCTGCTCCCGGCCTCCTCACCGCTGGTGATCACCGCGCACGATGTTGTCCCGCGCCAGCCGCGGCCCGGTCAGATCGCCGGACTGCGCCGCGCCTACGCGCGCGCCGACGCGGTCGTCGTCCACAGCGAGGACGGCAGTGCGCGTCTGCAGCGCGAACTTGGCGTCGCCAGCGACCGCTGTCACGTAATCCCGCACGGCAGCTTCACCCACCTTGCCGCGATTGAGGACCGCGCGCCGTTGGAGCCGGAGTTAGCGGCGGTTGAGGGACCGGTCGTTCTCTGCTTCGGCCTGATCCGCCCCTACAAAGGCCTCGACGTCGCGATCGAGGCTTGGCGCGGCATTGAAGGGGCAGAGCTTTGGATCGTCGGTATGCCGAGGATGGACACCGCGAGGCTGAAGGCTTCAGCGCCTGCCAACGTTCGCTTCGTCGAGCGCTTCATCGAAGATCGCGAGATCCCGGCCTTCTTCGAGCGCGCCGATCTGGCGCTGCTCCCTTACCGCGAGATCGATCACTCTGGTGTCTGCTTCACGGCGCTGGCCTTCGCTACGCCGATGCTGCTGAGCGACGTGGGCGGCTTCCCCGAGATCGCTGCGGCCGGTGCGGCCGAACTAGTACCAGCTGGCGACGTGGCGGCGTTGAGCGCCGCGCTCCAGCGGCTGCTCGCAGATGACGCCGCGCGCCAACGGCTGGCGCAGGGCGCCGCGGCCGCAGCCCGCGATCTCTACGACTGGGATCGAGTTGCCGCGCTCCACCTCGAGCTCTATTCGAAGTTGATCGGCGGAGGAGGCCGATGATTGTCGCCGAGCTGATCTTCTGGATCTCGATCGCGCTGCTGGTTTTCGCCCAGCTCGGCTATCCGCTACTGCTAGGCGTCTGGGCCAAGCTCAGCCGCCGACGCGCCCAACCGCCACGGCCGATCGCCGCTGGCGAGGAGCCGTTCGTAACGCTCGTGATCGCCGCCCACCGAGAGCAGTCGGTGATCGCGGCGCGTGTCGCCAACGCGCGTGAGCTAGATTGGCCGGCCGAGCGGCTCGAAGTGATCGTCGCCTGCGATGGGTCGCCGGACGAGACCGCCGCGCAGGCGCGTAGCGCCGGTGCCGACGTTGTCTTGGAGCTTGAGTGGGGCGGGAAGGTGCGCGCCCAGGACGCCGCCGTCGCCGCCGCCGACCCGCGGTCGACGGTGATCGCCTTCTCTGATGCGAACGCCAGCTGGCAGCCGGAGGCGCTGCGCGCACTGGTCGGCGAGCTTGAACTCGATGACGTCGGCTATGTCTGCGGCCAAGTTCGCTTCAGCGGCGACGATGGCTCAACCAATCAGGAAGGGCTCTACTGGCGCTTTGAGATGTGGCAGCGGGTTCGCGAATCGCAACTGGCCTCAGTCACCGGCGGTAACGGCGCAATCTATGCCGTGCGCCGCGTCGACTACATCGAGGTCGATCCGGTGATGGGCCATGACCTCAGCTTCCCGTTCAATTTCGTCAAGCGCGGCCGCCGCGCGCTCTACGTGCCGAGCGCCCGTGCCAGCGAGAAGATGGTGCCATCGGTCGAAGGCGAGTTCGCGCGCAAGCGGAGAATGATGAGCCACGCTTGGCCGATCGTTCTCCGCGGCGGGCTGCTTTCCCCGCGCGGCTACTCGCCGTCCTACGCCGTAATGATCTACTGCCACCGCGCTCTGCGCTACGCAACGCCGAAGCTCCATCTACTTGCATTCGTTTCAAACTTGATCCTGATTGGGCAGGGAACCGTCTACCTAGTAACGCTTGCCTTGCAGCTGCTGCTGGTGCTAGCCGCGCTGCTTGGCGCCGTGGTTGCGTTCAAACCGCTGCTGATCGCTCGCTACTACCTATTGACGACGGCATCGATCGGCGCCGGGCTATGGGATTACGTGCGCCACGGCACGCCGGCCGGGTGGGCGCCGCCGGAGGGAACGCGCTGATGCTGCGCCGCCTCTTTGATCTCCTAGTTGCCACCGTGGTGCTCGTGGTTTGTTCGCCGCTGCTTCTCTTGGCGCTGATCGCCGTGGCGCTTGAGTCGCGCGGGTCACCAATCTATCGCCAGCGCCGCACCGGCCTCGGCGGCCAGGAGTTCGAAGTGATCAAGCTTCGAACGATGGTCAGCGGCGCTGAGCATCTCGGCGCTGGCCTCGCAGTTGCCGAGAATGACGAGCGCATTACTCGGCTGGGCGCGCTGCTGCGCCGCAGCTCGATCGATGAACTCCCGAACCTGATCAACGTGCTGCGTGGGGAGATGGCGATCATCGGGCCAAGGCCAACGGTAGCTTCGCAGGTCGAGCAGTACACGCCGCGCCAACGCGGCCGGCTCAGCATTCGCCCCGGCATCACCGGCTGGGCGCAGGTCAACGGTCGCGCCGGGCTGCCGTGGGATCAGCGAATTGAGCTAGACCTCTGGTACATCGAGAACCGCTCGTGGAAGCTCGACCGGCAGATCCTGCGGCGCACATTGAGGACCGTCTTCGGCGGCGACGACCTTTACCGCGAGGACGGTCCGGCTTGGCCCAGTGGCGGCGAGGATCAATGACGTTTGCTGCGTGCTTGCGGTAGCTTCTACGTACTGGCTAAGCGCGTACGGAGGAGCAGCAGATGGCTAAGCAAGAACGCAATCTCGTAGGTCAAATAGTCGCGATTACCGGCGGTGCCCGGGGGATCGGCAAGAGCACCGCGCAGACGCTCTCGCGCGCCGGGATGAAGGTCGCGATCGGCGACCTCGACGGTCCGCTAGCGGACCAGACAGCGGCGGAGATCGGCGCTGGAACGATCGCCCTTCAGCTCGACGTCACCGATTTCGATTCATTCGCCGCCTTCGTCGCCTCCGTTCAGGAGCAGCTTGGCCCGATCGACGTGATCATCAACAACGCAGGGATCATGCAGCTTGGCCCATACCTCGACGAGGATATGGCGACGACGAAGCGGATGATCGACATCAACATCTACGGCGTTGACTACGGCTGCCGTCTGACGATCCCGTCGATGATCGCTCGCGGCCACGGGCACGTTGTCAACATCGCCTCGGCGGCCGGCAAGGCTGGCTACGCCCACGGCGCCACCTACTGCGGCACGAAGCACTACGTCGTTGGCCTCAGCGAGGCGATCCGCGCCGAGCTGCGCGGCACCGGCGTTGAGGTCTCCTGCGTGATGCCGGTCGCGGTTCAGACCGAGCTCGGTGGAGGCCTTGCCGAAACCCGCGCCGTCAAGCAGGCGTTGCCGCAGGACGTGGCAGATGAGATTCTCTCGGCACTGAAGCAGCCTCGCTTCGACGTCTTTGTGCCACGGTCGGTCGGCCCACTCAACCAGGTGATGTCGGCGATTGGCCGTGGCCCTCGAGAGGCTCTCGGCCGCGCGCTGAAAGCCGACAAGGTGCTCTCGACCGCCGATCACACCGTTCGCAAGGACTACGAGCTTCGCGCCGCCCGCTCGGCGCCAGCGATCGGCAGCGGTGACGACGAGAAGCAGAAGGCCAAGTCCGAACAGTCGGACTGAGCGGACGCTTCACAGACTCGCAGCACATCGGTTCGCGCGCTAGTGGATACTCCACGGCTATGAGCGACGAACTAGACCAGCAATCGGTTGACACGATCCGCGCACTAGCGATAGACGCGGTTCAGAAGGCCAACTCTGGGCATCCCGGATTGCCACTTGGAATGGCGCCGGTCGCCTACGTGCTGTTCCAGAAGATCATGCGTTTTGATCCAACCGATCCGCATTGGCCGGATCGTGATCGCTTCGTGCTCAGCGGCGGTCACGGCTCGATGCTGCTCTACGCAATGCTCCACCTCAGCGGCTACGGCGTCTTGATCGACGACATCAAGCAGTTCCGCCAGTGGGGCTCAATCACTCCCGGCCACCCCGAACTCGACCCTGAGCACCCAACCCCTGGGGTGGAGGTCACGACCGGCCCGCTCGGGCAGGGCTTCGCCAACGGAGTCGGGATGGCGATCGCTGAGAACTTCCTCCGCGAGCGCTTCGGCGCTGACGTTCAAGACCACCGCATCTTCGGCATCGTCACCGACGGCGACCTAATGGAAGGGATTTCATCTGAGGCCGCTTCGCTCGCCGGGCACCTCCAACTCGACCGCCTTGTCTACTGCTACGACGACAACGACATCTCGCTCGACGGTCCAACTTCGCTCAGCTACAAGGAGGACACGACGAAGCGCTTTGAGTCGTACGGCTGGCACGTTGAGCACGTTGAGAACGTCAACGACCTCGATGAGGTTGAGCGCGCGATTGACCGCGCGATTCAGGAGAAGGATCGCCCGTCGCTGGTTCGTATCCGTTCGATCATCGGCTACCCATCACCGAACAAGCAGGGCACCAGCTCAGCGCACGGCTCGCCGCTCGGCGAGGATGAGGTGCGCGCCACCAAAGAGGCGATGGGCTGGGATCCGGACAAGCACTTCTACGTACCGGACGATGTCGGAGCGCACATGGATCAGAAGGCCCGTGGCGCGGCCGAGAAGGCCGAGTGGACGGCGCGCCTAGCGGCATGGAAGCTGGCGAACCCGGAGCGGGTCGAAGAGTGGGATTGCGCATGGGCTGGTAAGCCGATGCCCGGCTTCGGCGAGACACTGCCACCGGTCTGGGGCGCAGAGAAGATGTCCACGAGAGTCGCTGGTGGCAAAGCGATGGAAGCGTTCGCCAGCCACGTGCCGACGATGGTCGGCGGCGCCGCCGACCTCAGCGGTTCAACGCGCACGATCTTCCCCGGCGGCGAGAGCGAGCACTACACGCAGACCGGCGCCGGCCGCAACGTCTACTTCGGCGTGCGCGAGCACGGGATGGGCGGTGCGGTCAACGGCATGGCCGCCCATGGTGGAATCGTTCGCCCTTACGGCGCGACCTTCTTCACCTTCTCCGACTACATGCGCGGCGCGATCCGCCTGGCAGCACTCTCGGAGATGAACGTTGCCTACGTCTTCACGCACGATTCGGTCGCACTGGGTGAGGACGGCCCAACGCACCAGCCGGTCGAGCACCTTGCTGCGCTGCGCGCGATTCCCAAGCTGACCGTGATCCGCCCAGCCGACGCCGATGAGACAGCCGAAGCTTGGCGCTTCATCATCGCCGACCTAGAGGGCCCGGCGGCGCTAATCCTTAGCCGTCAGGACACTCCCGTCTACGACCGCGGCGAAGGTGGAATGGCGCCGGCTTCGGGGCTCGACAAAGGCGCATACGTGATGACGGAACCTAACGAAGCTGCCCGCGCCGTAGTTGTAGGAACAGGCTGTGAGGTTTCGGTCGCAGTCGCTGCCGCCGAGCTGCTGGCGGCCGACGGCATCCCGACCCGCGTAGTGTCGATGCCGAGCTGGGAGCTGTTCGAGGCGCAGGGCGAGGAGTATCAAGTCTCGGTGATTCCGCCCGACCTGCCTTCGGTTTCGGTTGAGGCAGCGATCTCGATGGGCTGGCAGAAGTGGGTTGATGATTCGGTCGCGATCGACCGCTTCGGTGCCTCAGCGCCGGGCGACGAGGTGCTCGAGAAGCTCGGCATCACGCCGCAGGCGGTTGTCGAACGCGTCAAGGCGCTGATCGGATGAAGCTCTACGTCTGTTACGGCGCCTGGACGCGGAAGGTGCTTGGCCACAAGCATTCCTGCGGCGAAGCGCACCAAGCGCTGCTTGAGGCCGGCTACGACCCTGAGGTCGTGAAGGTTTATGGATACGGCGGGCTGCCGCTCTCGCTGCAGCCCAAGCGCCGCCAAGTGAAGGCTCTTACCGGCCGCACCTGGGTTCCAGCGATCGAGTTCGATGATGGCACCGGCTTCGACGAGTCGGCGAAGATCATCGAGTGGGCTAAGCAGAACCCTGCTGCTGCGTCCTGAGCTAAGCGCTGCCGCTCGGCAGCGGCGGCGGCCGAACGCGTCGAGGAACTGATTGGCTGATCGGTTCTAACCGCCGGCGACGTCGCGGCGAAGGAAGACGGTCAAGGCGACTGCCAGCGATGGGACTGCGTAGGCTGCGGAAACCCACGCGGCGCGGATGATCGGCTGCCAGTCGGCGGGCGTGCGCAGCAGCCCCTGCCAGGAGTCGAATTGGCTGCTGAGTAGGTAAGGCTGGAGGCCGTCGAGGCCGGGGATAATCACAACCAGCTGCAGCAGTATCGAGAACATCAGCGTGCCGACGACGGCCGCAGCGCTGTTGCGAAAGACGGTCGAGAGCAGCAGTGCGATGCTGGAGATCGCGAGGATCGGCAACAGATAGACACCGAGGCTGGCGGCCACTAGCGCCAGCCCGTGCTCGGCCGTGACGATGCTGCCCGAGAGGGTTGGAATCGGATTGAAACCGGAGACAAGGATTCCGGAGACCGTTGCCACCGCAGCGCTGAGCGCAACCGCGAGGATCGAGTAGCTGAAGGCTGCGAGCACCTTGCCGAAGAAGACTTGGCTCCGTTCAACGGAGCGGGTCAGGATTGTCTTCAGCGTTCCGTTGTTGTCCTCGTTGGCGACAATGTCGCCGGACACGAGCGCTGCGATCAGCGGGTAGAACCAGATTGAGCCAAAGAGCAGCGTGACCAGCGGGAAGGCAAGGCCGGTGTCGTCTACGTAGGAGCCAAACGGCACTTCGGTTGGTCCTCCAGGCCTAGCCGCGACCGCGGCCGCGATTGCCACCGGCACCAGTACTGCGGCGCCGAGCCCTAAGTAGGTTCGCTTCTGGGCGCGCAGCTTGCGCAGCTCCCAGCGGTAGACGGTCATTGTCCCCGGGCGGCTCACTGCGGGCCTCTGATTGGGTCGGAGAGCTCATCGAGCCGCTTCGCTTCGGCGGCTGCGCCGCCTTCGCCCTCGGTCAGTTCGAAGAAAAGATCCTCCAAGGTTGCCGCGCTTGGGGCTAGTTCGAGGATCAATGCGCCGGAGTCGGCCAGCGCGCGCGATAGCTCGCCGATCGCCGTCTCGTCGGCGGCGCGGAATTGGATCGGCGCCGTCCCATGGCGGACCACGTCGCTGATTCCGCGCCGACCCGCGAGCACGCGCAGCGCTACCTCATCGTCGCTGGTGCGCAGGCGAATCGTCAGTCCTGCGGCGGCGCGCATCTCATCGAGCTCGCCTTCGTAGACGATTCGGCCACTGCGAACGATTGCTACGCGGTTACAGAGCTCTTCGACTTCGGCCAGCAGGTGGCTGGAGAGCATCACCGTCATTCCCTCGGCCGAGAGCCTGCCGATCAGCGCGCGCATGTCGCGCATTCCGCCGGGGTCTAGCCCGGTTGTTGGCTCGTCGAGTAGCAGCAGCTTCGGGCTGCGAATGAGTGCCCCCGCAATCCCCAGCCGTTGGCGCATCCCGTGCGAGTAGCCGCCGACCTTGTCACCAGCGCGGTCGCTTAGCTCAACCAGATCGAGCGCCTCGGCGATCCGCGTTTCGGCGCTGTTGCCGTCCAGCGCGGCGACGAGGCGCAGGTTGGTGATTCCGTCGAGGTAGGGGTAGAAGCGCGGCGCTTCGACGAAACCTGCCACCTCGGCGAGCGCCTCAACAGAGCGCTGCGGATCCTTGCCAAAGACGCGCGCCTCGCCGGCGGTCGGCGTGATCAGCCCCAGCATCATCCGCAGCGAGGTGGTTTTGCCCGCCCCGTTGGGGCCGAGGTAGCCGTAGACATCGCCTTCGTTGACGGTTAGCGAGACGTCGTCAACGGCGGTGATCCGACCGTACTTCTTGGTCAAGCCGCGGAGCGCGACCGGCGCCTGTTCGCTCACGGTGTCTAGAGCCCGCGGGCCGCGGCGAGAGCGTCCTGCTGAGTGACCGAGCCGATCACGACGTAGTGCACACGACCGCGCGTGAAGCTGACAATCGATCCGAGTGGGGTGCCGAGGGCGATCGCCTGAGCGGAACCGATTTTCGCTGTAGGAATCTGAATCGCGTCGTGCTCGCTGTTCTTTGAGCGCGCCGATGTGGGCGCCGCGTGAGTCTTGGAGGCGACGCTCTCGATCACCGTGATGGCGCCGAGGCCTTTGCCGTAGCGAACAATAACTTTGGTCTTGGCGCCGCGGCCGACGGCCGTCACGGCGCTGCGCTTGCGCTGGCCAAGCGTGGCCGGGGCTGACACGTTGAACGGCGCCGCCGCCTTTGCTGCCCGCAGGCCGGTGACCGGGCGGGCAGGCTTCTTGCCCTTCTTAGGCTTGCCGCCGTTCGACGCCGCGCTGAGCTCTTCAACCTTGGCGCCCGCCGGCGGCCTGATCGCGAAGACCGAGGGGTCTACTGGGCCGAAGCTAACCTCCGTCGCCTCAATCGCGATCACTGGATCGTTCTGGCCGCGGGCGAAAACTGCTACGCGCAGCGGCGCTCCGTTGGCGGCGTCCCAAGTCACGTCGGCGCCGCCGACGAGCCCGCCCTTAGCCTTCGGCGCAATCCGTGTGCTGTAAGCCGGCCGGCCAGCAACGTTGTCCCCCAGCGCGCCGGAGATGGTCGCGTCGCTGCCGAGCTGGCGAAGGACCCGCTTGACCGCCGCAACGGTCGGCGGCGTCTTCGCGCCGTTGCCGCTCTTGTCGGGCGCCATCGTCGTCTTGTAGACGGTGTTCGAAGCCGCGTGGTAGAGCCACAGCTTGTTGCCGCGGGCAACGATCTCGACATCGCCGCCGCCCGCTTCAGACTGAAGTTCGATCCGCACGGCGGACTTGTTCGACGCCCAGAGGCGGCCGCTACCGCCAGCCATCAGCGGATCCTGGCCGCCAAAGCCGGTCGAAGGGAGCAGCCTGTTGGTGAACTCGATTCGCGCGCTAATGCCCGCGATCTGTGGACCGGCCAAGGAATCTGCGATCGCTTCCGCGAGCGGCTTCGCGGGCGGTGTTCCGCTATTCGCGCCCGAGCCCGACGCGACTACCACGCCGACCGCCACGAGCGCCACTAACGATGAGCTCAAAGCGAGCAGGGTCTTGCTTGATGCGTTGCGAATGAAGGCCAACACAGTGCGGTAATGATAGCGAGCTGAGCCGCCTGGCGGGCAGCTTCGGGTCCGCCCCGCCTAGCGCTTGCGCCAGGCTGCCGACTGGCTGTCTACTAGCTCAACGAGGTTCCCGAGAACGATGTTCACATCGACGATGTGCAGCCCCCAGGTAGCACCGAGCGGCGCACCGAAGCGAGGCCGCTGGTCGCTCGCGCTGGCGATGTCGTTGGCCTGCAGCCAACTGGCACCGCCGCCGCTGACGCACTTGGTCTTGTAGAGATCATTCATTGCAACCCATGGAGTCGGCGCCAGCGGCGTGCCGCCGAAGCCCAGCTGCGAAGTAGGGATTAGGACCTTGGCCTTGCCGGTCGCCCCTCGCTTCAGCGCCGCCGGGTTGGCGCAGAGGATCTCCTTGCCTGGCTCCAAGGTGCGCCCGAACCGGCTGTCGGCCGGAGGCTGCTGCGAGAAGGTGTTGTAGCCGACAACGCAGCCGACTTGGTTGGTCTTGCGACAGGCCGCAATCTTCTTGAAGCTGCCGCCGACGTCCTTGCCCTTCGGAACGACGACGCCGCCGCCGATCAATAGTGCGGAGACGATCTTGCGCCGGACCGAAGTCCTCTGGTCGATCTGCTCCGCGATCAGCTTGGTGAGCGTGAAGCTGCCTTGCGAGTGACCGATCAGCACCACGCCGCGGCCCTTGTTGTACTTCGCCAAGTATTCGGCCCAGGCTGACTTGACGTCGTTGTATGCGAGGTCTCGGTCGGGCGTGCCAGCCGCCTGGCCGAAGAGCGCCGCCAGCGTTAGCTGCCGGTACATCGGGGCAAAGACGCGGCACTTAGCGTTGAAACGCGAAGCTTGAGCCATCGCGACGCCGGTCTCGGCCGAGGTGATCTGGAGGTTCGAGTTTGCCGTCATCTGCTGGCTTACCGTCGGGTAGACGTAGAAGCAGTCAATCGGCTGCTTCGCTCGGGCTCGCGACGGCTCGGTGACTTGGGCGCCGTTCGGTTTGATCAGCGTTGTCTTGGCCGAACTGGTGCACGGGTTGGATGCCAATCCTGGCTTGCAGAGCCAGACGGTTGGCGTCACGCCGTTTGCGCTCGCAGCTGTAGCTGCGAAGGCTCCGGCGACGAGCGCTGCGGGCAGGAAGATAGTCAGCAGACGTGTGCGCATCGTTGAGATTCTACTCCAAGCCGACCGGCGGTACGCCGCTTCCGCCCGCCCGCACGCCGCTCTCGCCCGGCGGGTGCGGCGATGGAGCCAGTCGGGATCGAACCGACGACCTCCGCCTTGCAAAGGCGGCGCTCTCCCAGCTGAGCTATGGCCCCTCGGTCTTGAAGTTTAGAGCCCTTGGCGCTGGCCGGGGCCAAGGGCGCTTCGCCGCGAGTCGACTTGATCCTGATCAACGCTGCGTGGAGCGCCGCTCAGGCGTTGCGGTTCACAGCGGGCGATGACGAGAAACTGCGTGCCCTAGAGAGGGGCTTAGAAGTCGAAGTCGCGCGGCGGCTTGCGTTCGAACCACAGACGGTCGTGTTCCGGCGTCTCCTCGAGGAAATCGGGTGTCGCTTCGAGTTCGTCGCGGGCCTCTTCAGAGCCGGGGTCGGCGCCTTGTGGAGCAGTTTCGGGGGCGGCTGCAGATTCGAACAGCTCCGGCTCGGCGATTGGCTCCGGCTCGGCGATCGGCTCGGCTTCGACCTCCGGCGACGTGAACTGTTCGGTCGGCTGGCTCTCCTCAATCTCTGGCTCAACGAGCTCCTCAACGGTCGTTTCCGGAGCGACAACCAGCTCCGGCTCGAGCTCCGCTGGCTGGCTCCCGGCCGGCTCTTCAGTGGCGATCTCCTCGACCTCAGCGGAAGCTTCGACTGCGTCATCCTTGCCAGCTCCCAGCGCTTCGGTCTCGAGCTGCGCAATCTCCGTCGGGTCAGCGCCCGCGCGGCGCTTGAGATCCAAATGCTCACGGATCGCCTGATCAAGCATTCCCATCAGGCAAGCCTAGCGGAGAGCGAGCGAAGCGGCAGCTTGTGGAGCTCACGCCCGGCTACACTCGCATTTGCGGGGCTATAGCTCAGTTGGGAGAGCGCCTGGATCGCACCCAGGAGGCCGCCGGTTCGAGTCCGGCTAGCTCCATTCCCGCATTTGGAGCGTCACATTCTCGCGCTTGGTCGGTCTCAGTTTCTAACCGATCAAGCCCCTACACGGACTGAGCTGGCGGCTCTCAGAGTCGAGCGAGCGACTCTCGCAACTGCGAAGGGTTAGATCGGGATCAACCAGCTCAACCCAAGGAGTCATTGCGATGGACCGCATGATTAGGACTTTTTCATTCACGCTCACCGCGCTGGCAGCCCTAGCGCTTCCAGCGAGCTCATTTGCGAGGCCGCTAGCGCCCAACGGCAGCAACTCTTCGCAGCCGCCCAGTCGTAACGCGCCTGCGCGTCAGCAGCCGCAACGTCAGCCGCCTGCGCGCCAGCAGCCGCAACGTCAGCAGCCTGCGCGCCAGCAGCCGCAACGTCAGCAGCCCCCGCGTCAGCAGCCTCAGCACCAACAGCCCCCGCGCCAGCAGCCCGCGGCCGCGCTCTACTCGATTACCGGCGTTGGCAACAACCTCCGCAACCCAGGCTGGGGTGCGACCAACGTCAACCTGCTGCGCTATGCCGCCTCCGCCTACGCGGACGGCCGCTCGGCCGCGGCCGGCCCTTCACGGCCTAACGCTCGCTCGCTATCGAACGCGCTCAGCACGCAGGCCGAAGATGCGCCGGAGAACAACCGCCAGATGTCCGACTTCCTCTATGTCTTCGGTCAGTTCCTCGACCACGACATCGGCCTTTCGACCGCCGGTACAGAGTCGATGCCAATCGCCGTGCCGAGCGGCGACCCGTTTTTTGATCCGGCTGGCACTGGAACCAAGCAGATGCCTTTCAGACGTTCGAACTTCAATCCGGCGAGCGGCAGCACCAACCCGCGCCAGCAGACGAACACGCTGACGGCGTTCATCGACGGTTCGCAGGTATATGGCTCGGACGCCACCCGTGCGGCAGCGCTGCGCAGCTTTAGCGGCGGCAAGCTGAGGACCAGCGCTGGCAACATGATGCCGTTCAACACCGAGGGACTGCCGAATGCCAACGACGCCCACCTCGTTCCCGACTCGAAGCTCTTCCTCGGCGGCGACGTGCGGTCGAACGAGAACGTCGAGCTGACCGCGATCCACACGCTGTTCGTGCGCGAACACAACCGCCTTGCGAGCGCGATCGCGGCAAAGCATCCGTCGCGTAGCGACGAGCAGATCTACCAACAGGCCCGCCAGGTCGTGATCGGCGAACTTCAGGCGATCACCTACAACGAGTTCCTTCCGGCGCTGCTTGGCCGCGGAGCGATGCCTCGCTACCGCGGATACCGGCCGAACGTGAACCCGGGGGTCTCGAACGAGTTCTCGACCGCTGCTTTCCGCTTCGGTCACAGCATGCTCGACGGCGAGATCGGCCGGCTCAACAACGACGGCAGCGACACGCCGCAGGGTCCGATCCCGCTGCGCAACGCTTTCTTCAACCCCACCGTTTTTGACACGACGCTTCCGGATCATCAGGGCGACATCGATCCGTTCCTGAAGTCGGCCGCTAGCGGCAACACGCAGGAGGTTGACCTCCAGCTCGTCGATGACGTTCGTAACTTCCTCTTCGGCCCGCCCGGCTCAGGTGGGTTCGACTTGGCGGCGCTGAACATTCAGCGCGGCCGCGATCACGGATTGGCCGACTACAACAAGGTTCGAGCAGCGTACGGTTTGCGTCGTGTGACGAGCTTCGCGCAGATCAGCTCGAACCCGGCGACCGCCGCGGCGCTCGAGGCCGCCTACGGTTCAGTTTCCAATATTGACCTCTGGGCCGGCGGGCTTGCTTCGGACCATACGGCGCGCGGATCGCTCGGGCCGCTGTTCACGAGGATCATCGTCAATCAGTTCACGCGGCTCCGCGACGGCGACCGTCTGTATTACGAGCACGCGCTGCGCGGGCCACTGCGTGATTACGTCAGCCGCACGACCTTGTCGCGCGTGATCCGTGCCAACACGGCACTGACCAGCATCCAGCCGAACGCTTTCTTCTGGCGAGGTGGTTGATCCGCGCTGGGCGTCGGGCAGGCTGCGGGCTGCGGAATTCACTCTCCGCTTGACGCTTTAGCATCCGGAAGGTGAGTCGGACAACACTTCTGATCGTCGTTGTAGTGATCATCGGCGCTGCAGTCGCGGCCGCCGCGCTGGTCTCCAGCAGCGGCGGAGGCTCCGACACGCTCAGCGTCAGCGAGCAATTCCCGGCGCCAACCGCTGCGACCACCACGGCGACGGCAACTCTTCCGGCGACTTCAACCGGCGCCGCTCAGCCGGCAAGTGGCGCCAAGGTTGAGGCGACGGTGATGGGCTACGTGCAGGCCGCCGAGGAGGGCGACGCGACGACGCTTTGCGGGCTACAACTGAACACAAGTGCCCCAGCTAGCGGCGCCGCGGCGGCGCAGGCCTGTGCGTCGAAGGCGGGCATCACGCTGACCGAGCTGCCGAACCTCTCGCAACTGAAGGTCAAAGACGTCAAGATCAGCGGCGACACTGCCACCGCTCAGCTGCTGGGGATCGGGCAGATGACGCTGGTACAGATTGGCGGTAACTGGAAGGTGCAGGCCTTCTCGCCCGCGCGCAGCAAACGCAGCGGTGGCGCGGAGGCTCCTTCCGGCGCCGACGTCGGCGGCACCGCTGCCGACTAGCCGCGTGGCGTGACGATTGGGAAGTCGTGCGGCGGATCATCGAGTAACCCAAGAAATCCAGCCAGCGCCATCGGGTCACCGTCAACGCTGATCGCTCCCGAACTGAACGCTTCGATCGCGTCGATCTCCTGCAGGATCAGCGAGTTCAGCGTGGCGCGCGTCGTTGTGACAGTTGCCTGGGCCTGCTCGTCGAGCCTGCCGGCGACTGTGCTGAGCGCTCCGCTGGTAACTCGCAGCGTCCACTGTTCGTCGATGTCTGTGAAGTTCCAGGCCAGGATCATGTCGTTCAGCGACGCCCGCTCGGCGTTGATCCGCGTTGCCATCGCGTCAAATAATTGGCCGGTGGGTAGCGCGCGGACGATGTCAGGCGCCTGCGCCCGCAGCCTGTCGCTGCTTACGCCGCTTCGCAGCTCGCTGGCGCCGGTCAGATAGGCGTTGCGCCAAGTTGCGTTCTCGCTCTGGTAGCCGAGTTGCTCGAAGCCAGCTGCCTGTAGCTCGCGCGCTGCGGCATTTTCAGGCTCAGCGAAGACGACGTTTCCGGCCAGCGTCACCGCCCAGCGCTCATCGCCATCGGCCAGCGCTTGGGCGGCGATCTCAAGCGCACGCTCGGCGCCCCCGATCGCCTCGACGTATCGGCTGCCGGCGTCGCTGGGAGCTAGCGGGTCAAGGTTGACCGGGTTGCCGTCGTAGACGCCGAAGTAGCGCTGGTAGATGCCGCGCGCGTTATGACGCAGCGAGCCGTAGGCGCCGCGCGTGTGCCAGAGCGCGGCGAGGCTCTGCGGCAGTTCGATCCGCTGAGCGATCTCCTCGCCGGTCAAACCTTCGCCGGCGAGGCGGATCGTCTGGTCATGGAGCAAGCGATAAAGGTCGCGCTGCTGACTGAGGAACTGCGCGATCTCTGCGCGGCCCCAAGTTGGCCAGTGGTGGCCAGCGAAAAGCACGTCGGCACGGTCTCCGAAGAGCTCGATCGATTGATTCAGGCATTGCGACCACCAGAGCGCGTCGCGCACCTGCGCGCCGCGGATCGTGAGGATGTTGTGCATCACGTGGCTCGCCGTCTCAACGATGCAGAGCGCGCCGCGCTCCGGCAGGAAGAAGTTCAGCTCGGCCGGCGCCTCTGTCTCGGGCACGATCTGAAATTCGAACAGGACGCCGTCGATCGTCTCCTGCTGGCCGGTCTCGGTGACCTCATCGGTGACGGCGATCAGCGATGGGCTGCCGGTAGAGACGGCCTTACCGATCCCAACGTCAACTTGGCCGCGAGGACCGCGCTCAAGGTTCGAGCCGTACATGTAAGCGGCGCGGCGCACCATCACCGAGCCGGCGATCACGTTCTCGCTGACGGCCGCGTCGGTGAAGCCTTGCGGCGCCCACACTGGCAGCTCGTCAGCGTCACCGACAACGCCGCGAATGCCGCCGAAGTGGTCTACGTGACTGTGCGTGTGCAGCACCGCGCTGACCTTTCGCTCGCCGCGCGCCTGCCGGTAGAGCGCCAGCGCCGCGGCCGCACACTGCGGCGAGACGAGCGGGTCGACGACGATCACACCGCTCTGGCCTTCAATCAGCGTCATATTCGAGATGTCGTAACCGCGCACCTGATAGACGCCGTCGGCGACCTCGAAGAGGCCGACGTTCATGTTCAGCCGCGCGAGCCGCCAGAGCGCCGGGTGGACGCTCGCGGGAGCCTCGGCCGATTCGCCGAGGAAGCCGTACTCAGCGAGGCTCCAGATCACGCGGCCGCGGTCGTTGACTATCTGCAGGTCGCTGGGAGCGGTTGCAACCAGCCCGCGGGCCGCGTTGGCTGCGTCGCTGCCGTCGTCGGCGGGCAGCGAGGCCAGCGCCTCAGCGTGGCGCTGGCGCGTCGCGTCCGATGGGTCGCTACCGTCAGCCATCAGCTGACCCTACCGGCGCACGATCTGTTTACGATTGCTGCCTTAGCCGACGCTAACAACCGGGCCACGGCCGTTCAGCAGCTCGTCGGCGACGCGGTCTGTGCACATGCCATGGCCACCAACGAGGCGGCGGTTGAGCTGCGCGCGGCGGAACGTCAGCGGAGCGTCATGCTCCCAAGTTGCGCCGATACCGCCGTGAACGGCGATCTGCTGGCGGGCAGTGAAATCGAGCCCGGCGCCAGCGACTGAACGTGCGCAGCTGGCTGCGTAAGGGATTTCGTCGAGCTTGTCGGTGAAAGCGAAGCCAGCGTAGATGCAGAGCGACTTGGAGTTCTCAAGCCGACGCAGAATCTCAACGATTCCATGCTTGATCGCCTGGTATGAACCGATTGCGCGGCCGAAGGTGTAGCGCTGCTTGGCGTAATCCAGGCAGACCTCAAGCGCGGTCTCCATCGTGCCGACCGACTCAGCCGCAATCAGCGACTGAACGAGGTACCACGCGCGCGCCATCCGGATCGGTTCTAGGTTGAGCTTGGTGCCGGTGGCGCCGTCGAGCGTGACCGTCGCGAGGCGGCGGGTCGCGTCGTAACGCCAGCCGCTCTCAATCGTGACGCCGTCCGCGTCGGCATCGACCGTGGCTGCCACGGGCTCGCCATTGGCGTCGATACCGACCACCACGAGTAGATCCGCCTCGCCAGCATCCGGTGCCCAAGCAACGGTGCCCTTGAAGCTGACAGTGTCACCGTCAACGGTTGCCGCCGGAGCGTCCGGGCGGCCCATCCCTTCGATCGGCTGGACAGTCCAGCGCGGCTCGACCGAGCTAGGTGGGCAGACCGGCAGCCATACGGCCTTCAGCTCGCCGGTGGCGACCGCTTCGGTCTTGTCGCTGCCGGCCAACTCAAGCAGCTTCGCTGCCGGCAGCGCGCCGAGCAGCGGCACACCGGCCAGCACCTTGCCCGCCTCCTGGGCGACGAGCATCGCGTCGTATGGGCCAAGCCCGGCGCCGCCCTGCTCTTCGCCGACCATCAGCCCAAGCCATCCTGCCTCGGTGGCCATCGGCCACAGATCCGGCAGCGCTGAACGGTCCTCGATCGCCTCGCGGGCCGCTTCGAAGGTTTTCACGCGCGACAATGCGCCGGCCGCCGCTTCGCGCAGGAACTGCTGCTCGTCTGAAAGCCTGAGGTTCATGCCGACGCCCCTTCCTTCTCCTTGGCACGCAGTTCGCTGAATGGGATGCCTTTGTCAAGCCGTGGCTCCGGCGGCAGTCCAAGGACGCGTTCGCCGATCATGTTGCGGAGGATCTCTTCGGTACCGCCGGCCGACTTGAGGCCCGGGAGGAATGAGATCATGTAAGCCCATTCGCTCTCCTCGTCGAGCGCCTCGGGCCCAACGATGTCGGCGATAAGGTCGCCAGCGCGGACGGCGCAGTTGACAGTCGTTACCTTCGCAAGGCCAAACTCTGGGCCTGGAATCTGACCCTCCTGAAGCGCGCTGATCGAGCGGTAGCCGGTCCAACGGATCGCCTCCAGCTCAGCCGCAAGCTCGCCGAAGTTGTGACGCACATCGGGGTCGTCGGCTGCAACCGGATCGGCCGCGATCGCCGCGGCAAAGCGGGTTGCGCGGTAGCCAAATGACGATGAGCCAAGGCCGATCGTGAGGCGCTCGAACATCAGCGTCGTGAGGCCAACGCCCCAGCCGTTCTCTTCGCCGCCGACAACCGAATCGGCGTCGATCACAACGTCATCGAAGAAGACCTCGTTGAATTCGGCTTCGCCGGAGATCTGCCGCAGGCCGCGAACCGTCACGCCCTTGGCGTCCATCGGCACGATGAACATCGTCATTCCCTTGTGCTTCGGGATGTCGGCGTTGGTGCGGGCCAGCAGCAGCCCGTAGGAGGCGAACTGGGCGTTCGTCGTCCAGACCTTCTGCCCGTTCAGCGTCCAAGTGCCGTCGTCGTTGAGCTTGGCGCGTGTCTGCACGGCGGCAAGGTCGGAGCCGGCCGCTGGCTCGGAGAACATCTGGCACCAGATCTCGTCGCCATGGAGCATCGGCCCGAGATAGCGCTGCTTCTGCTCTTCGCTGCCGTGGGCGATGATCGTTGGGCCGAGCATGCCGACGCCGATCACGTCGAGGATGCCGGGAACACCGGCCTGCTGCATCTCTTGGCTGATCACCACCGATTCGACCGCGCCGATCCCTTGGCCGCCGTACTCCTTCGGCCAGGTTGCTCCGGCGAGGCCGCCTTCGGCCAGCTTGCCTTGCCAAGCGCGGTGGGCGACGAGGATCTCGTCGGGGTCGGTGAGGGCGCCGGCGCCTTGAAGAATCGGGGCGTCTGCCTTGTTTGCATCTAGCCAAGCACGTACCTCTTGGCGGTATTCGGCCTGCTCTGGTGTGTCATTGAGATCCACTGACTGCTCCTTCGACTGACTGATCGGTCAACTTCTGCTCCGAAGGATAATACGAAGCGCTCATTCGTCGCGATCAGCCCCACTGACGAGCGCACCGAAGATCCCGATTGCCATCAGCGCGATGATCACGATTGAGAGGACTGAGAGCACGTTGAGTCCCTCGCTTGAGATCGCCACCAGCGTGATTGCGAAGAAAGCGAGGAGGAAGAGGAAGGCGATTACAAGCAGCGCGCCACGCATCGTTCGCCGTTCCTCGGATCAGGCGCCGACGGCGGCGCTGAGCGGGCCAACGCCGGGTCGCTGCTGGGGGACGTGCTCATCGGCGTGGTAGCTGGAGCGGACCAGCGGGCCGGCGGCTATGTGCTCGAAGCCAAGCTCGTAGGCAGCCCGTTCGAGCGCTTTGAACTCGTCTGGGTGCCAGTAGCGGACAACCGGGAGATGGTTTTCGGTCGGGCGCAGGTACTGGCCGACGGTCAACACCTGTACGCCGGCCGCGCGTAGATCAACGAAGGCCTCGACGATCTCGCCGCGCGTCTCGCCAAGCCCAACCATCAGACCTGACTTCGTAACGAGCCGATCGCCGCCGATCGCGCGGGCGTTGCGCAGCACGCGCAGCGAGCGCTGCCAGCGTGAACCGCGGCGCGCCACAGAGTAGAGCCGCGGAACGACCTCAACGTTGTGATTGAAGACGTCGGGCTGCTCGGCGAGAACCCTTGCCAGCGGCATCTCCTCGCCGCGGAAGTCCGGCGTCAGCACCTCAACCTTGCAGTCCGGCGCCTGCGCGCGGCACTGGCGGATCGTCGCCGCCCAGATTCCGGACCCGTAGTCGGGCAGGTCGTCGCGGTCGACGCTGGTGATCACAGCGTGGCGCAGGCCCATTTTGGCGATCAAGCGCGCGACGCGGCGCGGTTCGAGCGGGTCGTTCCAAGTCGGTTTGCCTGTCTGCACATTGCAGAAGCCGCAGCGCCGGGTGCAGGTGTCGCCGAGAATCATGAAGGTCGCCGTGCCGCGCTCCCAACATTCGCCAACGTTCGGGCAGGCAGCTTCCTGGCAGACGGTGTGGAGGTTCTCTTCCTTGATCATCGCCGACAGCTGGCGGTAGCGCTCGCCGCCTGGCGGTGGCACCTTGAACCAAGGCGGCTTGCGGGCGCGGATCGGTTGGACGTTGGCGCCAAGGACTGCGCTCACGTCCATCCCGCCGGGGTTGGAACGAGCGCGAGTTTGGTGCGCGCGGATCGTCGGCTCTTCGGCCACAGTGTCAGGCTAGCGGGGCGTCGGTCGGCGCGATGAGCTCGATCAGCCGCTCGCCACTGATCGCTTCGGCAGTGGCTCCGATCTCAGCGGCCCAGAGGCCAATCAGCTCGGCTGCGAAAACGTCGGCGTCGACCGCGGAGCCGGTTTCAGCGGCAACCGAGGTGATCTCGGCCTGTAGGCCGCAGGGAACGATCCACTGCCACGGCTCGAGATCCATGTCGAGGTTGATCGCGAAGCCGTGGGTCGTGATTGAGCGGCGCAGGTGCACGCCGATCGAAGCGATCTTTCGCTGCTCGACCCAGACGCCGGTGAAATCGGAGCCCTCGTCGGCGCGGGCTCTTGCCTCCACGCCGACCGATGCCAGCGCGGCGATGATTACCCGCTCCAGCGAACGGACGTGGGCGACGACGTCGGCCGTCTTGACGATCGGGTAGCCGACCAGCTGGCCCGGCGCGTGGTAGGTGATCCGCCCGCCGCGATCCACGTCAACGATCTCGATCCCGCGCTCGGCGTACCAAGCTGGCTCTTGGCGAAGCTCATCGGGGCTGCTGCGGCGCCCGCGCGTGTAAACGGGGCTGTGTTCGAGCAGCAGCAGCGTGTCGCCGATTCGCCCGGCTTCGCGCGCGTCGCGAACCCGCTCCTGCAGTTCGTTGGCCTCGCGGTATTCAGTCTGTCCGAGCTGTACAACCGAGCATTCCCCGGCGCGATCGGTCATTGCCGCTTCAGCCTAGCCTCAGCTGGCGAGCGAGAGCGGTGCTTCGAGCAGCGCTTTGATCCGCGAGAGCAGCTTGGCTCCGTCGGCTCCGTAGAGAATGCGGTGGTCGCAGGCGAGCGTCAGCTCCATCAGCATCCGCGGCTCAATCTCGCCTTCGTGGACGGCAGGCCGCTGCTCTACTGCGCCGACGGCGAGAATCGCCGCCTGCGGCGTATTGATCACGGCGTCGAAGCTGCGGACGCCAAACATTCCGAGGTTGCTTACGGTGAAGGTGCCGCCGCTCGTCTGCGGCGGCGTGATCGTGCCGCTGCGGACGCGCTCGGCAAGCGCGCCGGTCTCGGCCGAGATTTCGGCCAGCGTCTTGGCGTCGGCGTCGAAGACCGTCGGCACTACGAGCGTTCCCGGCCCGGCTACAGCGACGCCGATGTTCACTCGCGAGTAGTGCTCGAAGTGACCGTCGCGCCAGGCGCCGTTGGCCTGCGGCTGCTCGCGCAGCGCCAGCGCGCTCGCCTTGACGACCATGTCGTTGATCGTCGGCACCGCTTGGCCTTCGCTGGCACTGCCTTTTAGCTCGTCGCGCAGCGTCGTCGCGGTCGTCATGTCGACGCTGATCTGCAGCGTGAAGGAAGGAACGGTGGCGCGAGACTGGGCCATTCGTCGGGCGATCAGCGCCTGCGTGCGGGTCGGCTCGGTAGTCGTGATCGTGCCGCGGCCGCTTGCCTCATCGCCGCGCGCTGAGCTGGCTGATGCGCTCGCTGGCGCAGCGGCGCTGGCATCCTCGACGTCGGCTTTGACGATCCGCCCGCCGGGGCCGCTGCCGCTGACGGAGTGCAGGTCGAGGCCGATCTCACCGGCGATCCGCCGCGCAACCGGTGAAGCCTTGACACGCTCGCCTACGGCGGGCTCTGTGGCCGCTGGGCGCGCATCTGCGCTTGTGGCAGGTTCTGGTGCCTCAAGCTCCGCGACTGGCGCGGCGGGCGCCGCGTCGGCCAGCGGCTGACCGTCGCCGTCGCCGATCATCGCGATCTTCTCCCCGACCGGCAGCGTCGCGCCCTCTTGGGCCGTGATCTGCAGCGTTCCCGCAGTATCTGATTCGTAGGTCATCGTCGCCTTGTCGGTCTCGATCTCGACCAGATCCTCGCCGCGCGCGACCTCGTCGCCGTCGCGTTTTAGCCAGCGCACGATCGTCCCTTCCTCCATTGAGTCTGAGAGTCGCGGCATCACGATCTCAGCCACGTGACGCCCTCCTGCGATCACCGAACAGTGCCAGCGTCGCTTCGATCACCTGCTGCTCGTGAGGGAATGCGATCTGCTCAAGGGTCCTCGCGTAAGGCATCGGCGCGTCAACTCCGGTGACGCGCCCGACCGGCGCGTCGAGGTCGTCGAAGCCTTGCTCGCCGATCAGCGCGGCGAGGTTGGCGCCGACGCCGCCGTGCGGCCAGCCCTCTTCGACAATCACGCAGCGGTTGGTCTTGGCGACCGATTCAAGAATCGCATCGAGGTCTAGCGGGCGCAGCGTCCGCGGGTCGATCACCTCGGCCTCGATGCCATGCTCTGCCGCCAGCTGCTCGGCTGCGCGTTCGGCCGTCTGCGCCATTCGCGAGATGCCGATAATCGTCACGTCGGTGCCTTCGCGGCGGATCGCTGCGAGGCCAAATGGAATCGTGAAGTCGGGATCATCAGGAACCTCGCCACGCTGACTGTAAAGCGATTCATGTTCGATGAAGATCACTGGATTATCGTCGCGGATCGCCGTTTTGAGAAGACCTTTGGCGTCGGCCGCGGTGCTCGGTACGGCAACCAGCAGCCCCGGCACGTGGAGGTAGAGCGCCTCAAAGCTGTGCGAGTGGGTCGGCCCCAGCTGATGGCCGGCGCCTTGCGGCATCCTCACGACGATCGGCACGCTGACTTGGCCGCCGAACATGTAGCGCATGTGGGCGGCGTGGTTGATGATCTGGTCGAGCGCGAGAAGCGAGAAGTTGATCGTCATTAGTTCGACTACCGGCCGCAGGCCTGTCATAGCCGAGCCGACGCCGATACCGACGATCGTGTTCTCCGAGATCGGCGTGTCGCGGATCCGCCCTTCGCCGAAGCGTTCCATCAGCCCCGCGGTCACCTTGAAGGCGCCACCGAAGACGCCGATGTCCTGCCCCATCAGGTAGACGTTCGGATCGCGCTCGAGCTCTTCGGCGAGCGCTTCGTTCAAAGCCTCGCGGTAGCGCATCTCGGCCATCAGGAGAGCTCCTCGCCCTTGCGCAGTTCGGCGCCGCGGTGATCTGCCGAGTACCAGCCGCGAACCTGATCGCTGAGCACGTAGACGTCGTCGTAAAGCGAGCTTGGCTGCGGCTCCGGCGAGGCCTCCGCGAAGGCGACCGCCGCGTCGACGGTTTCGGTTGCTTCAAGGTCGATTGCTTGGCGCTGCTCGTCGCTCAAGACGCCCTCGGCGACGAGCCTGTCGCCGAAGGTTACGAGCGGGTCGCGTTTGCTCCAAGCCAGCACCTCTTCCTCGGTGCGGTAATCCTCAGGGTCAGCAATCGAGTGCCCGCGGAAGCGGTAGTTGATCGCCTCGACCAGCACCGGCTGGCGTTCCTCGCGAGCGATCCTCAGCGCCTCCTTGGTGACGGCCCAGGTGTCGATCACATCCATGCCGTCACACTCCATGCCGGGGACGCCGAAGCCTTCCCCTTTACGCTGAAGGTCGGTCTGGGCTGAATGGCGCTCGAGCGAGGTCCCCATCCCAAACTGGTTGTTGGTGACCATGAAAACGACAGGCAGACGCCAGAGCGCAGCAAGGTTGAGGGACTCGCCGAAGGTGCCCTGGTTGGTGGCCCCGTCGCCGAACTGGCAGAGCGTCGCGTCGTCGCTGCCGAGATAGTCGCTGGTAAGCCCGAAGCCTGCCGCCAGCGGCAGGTTGCCGCCGACAATCCCAAAGCCGCCCATGAAGCGCCGTTCACGATCGAACATGTGCATTGAGCCGCCGCGGCCGCGGCAGAGCCCGTCGACGCGGCCGAAGAGCTCGGCCATCACGCGGCCAGGTTCGCTGCCGCGCGCCAGCGCTTGGCCGTGCGAGCGATAGGTGGCGATCATGTAGTCGGTTGGCCGCAGCGCTGCAACGGCGCCGACGATCGTCGCCTCCTCGCCAATCGCAAGGTGGAGGAATCCGCCAACCTTCCCACGCGCGTACTGCTCGCCGGCGCGCTCTTCGAAACGGCGGATCAGCGTCATCGACGTCAGCCAATCGAGCGCGATCTCATTTTCTGGCAGTCGGTGGTCAGCCATCTTTCACCACCCTAATAGTCATCTTCGCTCTCGACGGCGCTCCAGCGGGCGATGAACTCGTCGCCCTCGAGCCGCTGCAGATCCTCTCGTAGCGAGGCTTCCATGCGGCCGGTCGCGCGGGCCGGAACGTCCCAGAAAAGAACCACTTCGAGCTCGTCGATCGAGACCACTTCGATGTGGTCGAATCGGTCTGCAGCCGCCAGCCTCCCGGGCGTGATGCCGGTGCGCGTGACGACGACATCGTAGTCGCGAAAGGCCGTCATTAGGTAGGCACCTGTGCGCTCAGTGCTGCCGCTGCGGCTTCGAGTCGGTCGTCGCCGTGGAAGAGCTGGTCGGGCTGGCCGCCCTCGCCAGCTACCCAGACCGCTGGCACGTCGCGCACGCCACGCTCCAGAGCCAGTGTCGTCGCCTGATCGAGGCCTTCGCGGACGGAGCGCAGCTGGCAGCCTTTCAGTAGCGCAGCGGGGTGCATCTCGCAGGCCGATCCGGCGATCACGATGTTGTCGGGATCATCGAGCGCACGGCCGCCGGCATAGGCCTGTCGAAAGCCGGCAAGTGCGAACGGCACGGTACGGCCGATCTGCTTTGCGTAGGTCGCGGCGAGCATCGCCTGCTCAGAATCAAACGGGAACGGCGAAGGCCAGCGCGGCTGCTGCAGCGAGCGCTCGTCGGCCAGACGTTCGGTCAGCTCGCGCTGCGTCGCTGCGTCGCTCAGCGCCGGTAGCTGCGAGCCGCGGATTGGAACCCACTCCGCTGCGATCGCCAGCAGCATGATCCGTTCTGCCGAGAGATAACACTCAGGGCTGGCTAGATCGAAGTAGAAGGCCGGCTGCTGCCCCATCTGCGCCTAGCCGTGAATCAGCCAGCCGTCGGCGGCGCGGGCCGCCTCCAGCACTGCTTCGCTCATCGTCGGGTGGCCGTGAACGAAGCGCGCCACCTCCGGGTAACCACCCTCAAGCAGCTTCGCGTTTACAAGTTCCTGAATCAGCTCTGTTGCCTTCGCGCCGACGATGTGGCCGCCGAGCAGTTCGCCGTACTTCTTGTCGCCGACAATTTTGACCAGCCCGCCGCGGTCGCCGTAGAGCGTGCCTGCACCGACGGCGCCGTAGGGGACCTTGCCGATTGTCACGTCGAAGCCTTGCTCTTTGGCCTGCTCTTCGGTGAGGCCAAAGCTGGCGACGTTCGGCGCGCAGAATGTCGCGCGCGGGATGTCGATGTAATCGAGCGGCGCCGGGTTCTCGCCGGCGATCGTCTCGGCGGCGATTATTCCTTCTTCGCTTGCCTTGTGTGCCAGCGCGGGGCCGTGAACGAGGTCGCCGATCGCGTAGAGGCCTGGGACGCTGGTGCGTAGCTGCCCGTCAACAGCGATCAGGCCGTGCTGATCGAGCTCCAGCCCAGCGGCGCCAAGCCCAAGGCTCTCAACATCGGCGCCACGGCCAGCGGCGATCACGAGCCAGTCGGCCTCGCCAGTCTCGTCGCCGTAGCTGTAGCTGACGGATCTCTTACCGGGCTCGATGTCGCCGATCAACGTTGACGTGTGAACGCTGATCCCCTGCTCCGTGAAGCTCCGCTCGACGAGCCGAGAGATGTCTTTGTCCTCGCCCGGCAGCACGCGATCGAGTGCTTCGAAGAGATCTACCTCGACGCCGAAGCGGGCGTAAGCGCTGGCGATCTCGCAGCCCGACGGGCCGGCACCGACGACGGCAAGCTTCTTTGGCAAGGCCTCGAGAGCCCAAGCGTCGGCGGTGTCGATGACGGTTGCGCCGAAGCTCGCGCCAGGGATCGCTTGAGCAACGGAGCCGGTTGCGAGGATGATCCCCTTCGACGCTTCCAGCTCGCGGCCGCCGACGCTTACGCTGATCGCGCCGGTCAGCGTGGCGGTTCCGGCGATCAGCTCAACCTTGTTCTTCTTCAGCAGCATTTCGACGCCGCCGACGAGCGTGCCGATCACCTTCTCGCGGCGCTCACCGACTGCGCCGAAGTCAACCGTTGGCTCGCCGACAGTGATTCCAAACTCGCTTGCCTCGCGGACCTCATCCAAGATGTCGGCCGAGCGCAGCACCGCCTTCGCTGGAATGCAGGCGTAGTTGAGGCAGCGGCCGCCGACCTTGTCCTGCTCGACGACGGCGACGCTAAGACCGAGCTGCGCGGCGCGGATCGCTGCGACGTATCCCCCCGGCCCCGAGCCGATGATGATGCAGTCGAAGCTTTCCTGTGCCATCTGGCGAGTGTATGAGAGAGGCGCCGTCGTGGGCGGTGCGCGTCAGTCGCCGCGCAGCGCTGGAACCTTGACTCGGCCCAGCACTCGGATCAGCTTCCAGAAGAGCCAGCCGCCGCCGAGCAGAATCGCGACGCAAAGAACGACTGCCAACAGGTTGCCGGCGACCATCAGCGAGAGTCCGGAGATCACCAGCGTCATCGCCAGCAGCGCTTGGAAGCCGAGCAGCGCCCAGTAGCGCAAGTTCCACATTCCCCAGGCTGCCAGCGCCATCACGGCGGCGAAAGCCAGCACGCCGAGTAGCGCTGGCTTCTGGCCTTGAACCTCAACGCCGCCGAAGTAGAAGGCGACGTTGGCGAGCGCCAGTAAGGCGGCTAGGCCGGATGCGAGCTGGACCGCCAGCGGCCGCTCGCCGGGCGCCAGCGGCTTTAGCTCAGCGCGCGCGATCTCGTCCCGCTCGGCGCCGCTGGGGCGCTTCTTCGGCGCCGACTGCGCGCTCGCCTCGGCCAGGCTTTGTTTGCGGCTGCGGCGTCCCATCGGCCATCAGTCTGGCAGGCCTACGCCGCAGACTGGCCGCAGCCGCTCTAGGCTGAAGCGCGATGGACGAGCTTCTTGACGCATTTCAGCAGGCTTGGACCGAGCGTCGCCGCGCCGCCTTCCGTGAGGTCTGCGCGCCCGATCTGCACTGGACCGATCCGAGCGGCACCGAGCCGCTCTACGGGCCGGACGCGCTAGCCGATCGCGCAGCCCAGCTATGGAAGGCCTTTCCCGACGCGAGGGTCGAAAGCGCCGGTGAGCGGCTCAGCGACGGTCGCTATGTCGCCGTGCCGGTGCTCGTCAGCGGTGTTCATCGCGCCGCGCTAGCGGGAATCCCGGCGACGAACAAGATGATTACCGTGCACGTCGTTCTCTACTGCGAGCTCGATCCGCCGCGCGAGAAGCTCTGGCGCGTGCGCGCCTTCTTTGATGCCTACGACGCGACCGTCCAACTCGGCGTGTTGCCGAAGCGCGGCTCGCTGGGGGAGCGAGCGATCCTCGCTGTGCGCGGCTTCGGGATCCGCCGCGGAGGCGGCGAAGAGCTTGACGAGCGTCGCTGACGCGGGCGCCAAGTCTGCGCCCCGCTGCAACAAATAGCGCGCCTAAAAGGCCGCCACGGGCTTATCGTCCGGCGCTTGCCACGCCACTTTCTCACCGGTCAGGAGCTTGACCGCGAGCAGCTGCTCGCGTTGCTGGCGCGCGCCCATCAGCTAAAGGCCGCGCCTTACTCGTCTGATGCGCTGGCTGGCAAGAGCGTCGCCTTGATCTTTGAGAAGCCCAGCACGCGGACGCGGCTCTCCTACGAAGTTGGTGTTAGCGAGCTAGGCGGCCACGCCGTAGTACTGCGGCCCGGCGAGATGCAGCTCTCGCGCGGCGAGTCGATCGCCGACACTGCCCGCGTGCTCTCTGGCCAAGTTGGCGCCGTCGGCGTGCGGACAGGCCACGACGCGCTGATCGAAGAGCTCGCCGCCGAAGGTTCGATCCCGGTCTTCAACATGCTGACCGAGCTCCACCACCCTTCGCAGGTACTGGCCGACCTGATGACGCTTCAGGAAGCCTTCCCCGAGCGGCCGCTGGACGAGCTTCGCGTTGCCTACGTTGGCGACGGAAACAATGTCGCCCGTTCGTTGGCACTGCTCGGCGCGACCGTCGGTCTGGGTCTGATCGTCGCCTCGCCGGAGGGCTATGAGCTTGAGCCCGGCTGCGGCGGCGAGCGCAGCAACGACCCGCAGGCCGCTGCGACCGGCGCCGACGCGCTCTACACCGACGTCTGGGTTTCAATGGGCGACGAGCAGACGGCCGACGAGCGCCGCGCCGCGCTGGCACCGTACCGGCTCGATGATGAGCTGCTCGCGCTCGCCGCGGACGGCGCGATCGCGCTCCACTGCCTGCCGGCACATCCCGGCGAGGAGATCACCGCTGAGCTGCTCTACGGCAAGCGTCAGCGGATCTGGGATCAGGCCGAAAACCGGCGCCACGCGCAGAAGGCGCTGCTCGAGTGGCTGCTGGCCGCCGACTAACACCGCGAAGCTGCGATCCTCAGCTCAATGACCGAGCAGCAGACAGCCGCAGGTGAACGGTCGCGGATAGATCGCGGCGACGAGCTCGAGCTGAGGATCGAGACGCTCGCCAACGGCGGCAAGGGGATCGCGCGGGTGCCGGTGGCCGACCGCAGCTATGTGATCTTCGTGCGCGACACCGTGCCAGGTGACCTTGTCAGGGTGCAGGTCACCAAGCGCAAGCGCGCCTTCGCCGAGGCGCGGCCGCTGGAGATGCTTGAGCCCGGCCCGGACCGGATCGAGCCGCTCGCCGACCACCCCGGCGCTCCGTGGCAGGTGCTGCGCTACGAGCGTCAGCTGGAGGTCAAGAGCGAGCAGGTTGATGACGCGCTGAGGCGGATCGGCAAGCTCGATGGCTTCGAGCTCGAGCCGATCATCCCAGCGGTCGAACAGTGGCGCTACCGAAACAAGCTTGAGTTTTCATTCGGTGTCGAGGAGGACGGCACGCTCTGCTGCGGTTTTCACGCCCCCGGTTCGTGGTCGCGGATCTTGCCGATGGACGATTGCCTGCTCGCCTCCGAGGCCAGCAATCGGATTCGCGAAGCGGCGCTTGCACGCTGCCAAGCGAGCGGGCTAAAGGCCTACGACCGCCGCACCCATCAAGGACTGCTGCGCAATCTCGTTGTCCGCGAGGGCCGTCGCACCGGCCAGATTCAGGCCCGCATCGTCACCTCGCCCGGCGACTTTGATCAGCGCCGTTTCGCCGACGCGATGATCGAGGCCGGCGCCGTCAGCGTGATCCGGACGATCGCCCCAAGCAGTGGCGAGACGACCCAGGGCGGCACCGAGATCCTGCTCGACGGTGTTTCAACGATCGAAGAGGAATGCTCGGGGCTGCGATTCTCGCTCGGGAGCGAAGCCTTCTTCCAGACCAACACCGAGATGGCTGAGGAGCTCTACGCCACCGTCGGCCAGTACGCCGACCTAAAAGGCTGGGAGCGCGTCTACGACCTTTGCTGCGGGATCGGCTCGATCGGCCTGACGCTGGCGCCGCGAGCCGGCGAAGTGATCGGTGTCGAGATCGTTGAAGCGGCGGTTGAGGATGCGCGCCGTAACGCGCGCAGTAACGAGATTACGAACGCTCGCTTCGTCGCTGGCAATGTCCGCGTCGTGCTGAAGGAGGACGTTGACGAGCTTGGCCGCCCCGACCTGATCGTGCTCGACCCACCGCGCTCCGGCCTCTCGGCGAAGGTGGTCGCCCGCGTCGCCGCGGCCGGCGCGAAGCGGATCGTTTACGTCTCCTGCAACCCGACCACGCTGGCGCCCAACGCGGCGCAACTAGTCGAGGCTGGCTACAAGTTGGTTCGCGTGCGCCCAGTCGACATGTTTCCGCAGACGCCGCACATCGAATCGGTCGCGTTATTCGAGCGCGCTTGAGCGCCGAGCGTAGTGCGCGGCTTGCAAGCATCCGCAGCGAAGGTCAGGGTTAGAGCCGATGTTTGAGCTGGCGATCGAGAGGATTACGCTGCGCCAGCGCTTCGATCACCTTCGCGCCGTCGCGCCGCGGCTAGCGATGGTGGCGCTGGCGGCGATGGTCTCGTACCTCTTCGCTCGCTACGTCGTCGGCCATCCACAGCCGTTCTTCGCGCCGATTTCGTCGGTGCTGGTGATCGGCGTCACCGTAGGCCGCACGGTCAAGCGAGCGCTCCAGCTGGCGTTCGGGGTGGCGCTCGGGATTACCGTCGCCGATCTAATGGTTCGTTACACCGGCGTCGGTGCCTGGCAGCTCGGCCTAGTGATTTTTATCGTGATGTGCGTCGTTGTCTTTGCCGGCGGCGACCAGCTGGCCGTCAACCAAGCGGCGGCCAGCGGAGTGCTGGTCGCAATTCTCGCGATCCCCGCAGACCCGCATGGTTACTCGCGCCTGATTGACATTCTGATCGGCGCTGGCGTTGCGTTGGTCTTCACACTCGTGCTCTTCCCGCTCAACCCGTCGCGGCTGGCGAAAGAGGCGCTCCAACCGGCGCTGGAGCAGATCTCGATTGCGCTGCGCAGGATCGCGGATGCGCTGGAGAGCGGCAGCTCGACGCAGGCCGACAGCGCCGTTGACGCCGCCCGTGAGCTCGAGCACGGCGTTGAACCGCTGCGCGCCGCCGCCGCCGTCAGCGACGAGACCTCACGGCTCGCGGTTGCCCGCCGGGGCCAGCTTGGGACGGTTGACCGCTACGCCTACGCGGTTGAGCAGGTGACGCGGGTTCAGGTCAGTGTGGTTTCACTCGCGCGCGGCGCGTCGGCCGCGCTGCGGCAGGGCAACACGGTCCCACCGACTGTCTTGGCCGGATTGCGTGATCTCGCCGATGCTGCCGATCACGTCGCCGCATCGGTGACCGACAAGAAGGAGCGCGAGAGTGCCCGCGTCGCTGCGTTGCGCGCGGCGACCGCCGCCACGGCCGCGCTCGACCACACACGCAACCTCGCCGTCAGCATCGTCGTCGGCCAGATGCGGATGATCGCCAACGACCTGTTGCGAGCGAGCGGAATGTCGCTCGAGGAGGCGCGCCACGCGCTCCACAGCAAGCCAGGCGGCGACGATGACGCCTTGATTCCGCTTCAGCCCCATTCGCACGACCCACAAGGACTCCACGACGAGATTGAAGCCGCCCGCCCACGCGGCGATTCCTGACTTAGACTGACGCGATGCTCGCCGTAACAATTGAGGGGAAGGAGCTGGTGATTGCCGAGCACCCCGACCCGCTGCCCGGCGCCGGTGAGGTGCTCGTGCAGGTCCGCGCAGCCGGCCTCAACGGCGCCGATCAACTTCAGCTCCGTGGCGCCTACCCGCCACCGCCCGGTTCCCCGCTTGACATCCCCGGCCTTGAGCTAGCCGGTGAGGTCGTCGCCCGCGGCCCCGGAGCTGAGCGCTTCGATGTCAATGATCGTGTGATGGCAATCGTCGGCGGCGGCGCTCAGGCTCAGCTCTGCGTCGTTCACGAACGCCAGCTGATGCCGGTTCCCGTGGCGCTCGACTGGCCGCAGGCAGGCGGCCTGCCGGAGACCTTTACGACCGCTCACGACGCGCTCTTCACGCAGGCCGACCTGCAGCTAGGTGAGCGCGTCCTGATCAGCGGCGCCGCCGGTGGCGTTGGCACCGCCGCGATTCAGCTCGCCGCCGCGGCCGGCGCCCACGTGACAGCATCGGTCCGCGATCAAAGCCGCGCCACGGAGCTCGCCGCGCTCGGTGCAGATCGGGTCTGTACCCCCGAGGAGAGCGAGGCGCTAGGCCCTTATGACGTTCTGCTGGAGCTGGTTGGCGCGCCCAACCTCGACGCCAACTTCACGGCGCTAGCAAGCCAAGCGCGGGTTGTCGTGATCGGTGTCTCGGCCGGTTTCCGCAGCGAGCTGAACCTGCTGTCGCTGATGGGCAGCCGCATCAGCATCTGTGGCTCGACGCTGCGCGCCCGTCCGCTCGAGCAGAAGGCTGCGACGGCGCGCGCGCTCGAGAAGAACGTCCTCGCCGGCTTCGAGGACGGCACGCTGACGGTGCCGATCGAGAAGACCTTTCCACTCGACGAGGCGGTCGCCGCGTATCAGGCATTTGCCTCGGGCGGCAAACTTGGCAAGATTGTCTTGGTGAACGAGCAATGAGCCTCAACGCGATCGAACGGTTCTGGCGCGCGCGTCAGGTCGGCGAGTGGGATGCCGTGGCCGCGTTGATACGGCCCGGCGTGCGGATCTCGCTCCCCCACCAGGGGCGTGAGCCAAGCCGCGAGGAGTACCTCTCGATGCTGCACTTCGTCCACAACCCGGACAACAAGACGGTGATCCTGCGCGTGATCACCGGCCGTGGGCTCGACATCGCCGTTCACGCTCAAGTTGAGCGCTCCGACACGACGCTCGTCTGCGCTGGCTTTTACGAACTGCAAGAAGGGTTGATCGAGCGGATCGATGAGTTCTGGCTCGTGCCGGGCGGCGAGCGTTTTCCGTCCACCGGCCCGTCTCGGTAGCGATTCCTAGTAGGGAGGAAGGTCGTCCCACCACTCGCCGAGCGAGCGGAAGGCGGCCCAGAACTCACGCTTGGAATCTTCAGCGTCGAGCGAGTCGTCGATGTTGGCAGTGACGAGCACGTCGCAGGCTTCGGTCAACGGCTGAATCTCGCCCGGCTTCGATTCGACCTGCTGCGCCAGCGGCAGCTCCAACTCGTTGAGCGCGACCAACGTCTGTTCGCCCATCACGACGATCATCCGTGGCTGGACGATCGCGATCTCCTCGGCAACGCGCGCCAGGCAGGCCGGGTCGGCCAGCGCTGGGTCTCCCACAGGGCACTTCACGAACAGCGTTCCGTAGACCGCCAGCGGGTCGATGTTGAGACGGCTCAGTGACTTGCGCATCGCATTGCCCGAGCGGCCGTAGAAGGCCACGCCCTCCTCGATCTCCGAGACCGTCGGCGTGTACTTGACGAGCATGATGTCGGCCTGTGGGTGGCCGGAACCAAGGACTGGCATCAGGTTGCCGCGTGGGCAGTGGCTGCAGCCTTGGACGTCGCGTGACAAGGAGTTGATCTCACGGATCGCTCGCTCGAGGTACTTCTCGCGGATCTCGTCTTCGGTTGCAGGCATCGGCTCGTTTAGTTTCGACGGTCGCCGCGGTTCTCCCTTCGCCTGCATCAGCGCTTGCGCGGCGCCCTTCGCGCTTTACGTTTTCGCGAGGCGCGGCGGGCGCTCTCAGGTGTCGCCTTGGTCTGGATGAACTTCAGCGCCTGGACGTATACATAATTCGTTGGCGTCGAGTGGATCTCGGCGTCGCGCAGAGACTGAAGAAACTCTTCCGGCCCGTCGAAATCGCGCATCCGCACGCGCGCCGTGCCGAGGCCTTGCGTCACATGGGCGTCTGAACCGGCGGCGGCTGGGATCCGGTACTTGGCAGCAAAGCGCGCCGCCTCCTCGTTGAATGTGTCGAGCGCGACGCGCGGGTTGTAAATCTCGATCAGGTCGATCTGGTCGATGATCGGTAGCAGGTGCTCGTAGTCGGGGATCGCGTGCATGCGGTCGAATGGGTGGGGCACGTAGACGAGGCCGCCCTGCCGTTTGATCTCAGCGACGGTCTCGGCGAGCGTCATGCCGCGCTCGATCTTCTCAGTGATGAAGAGGCCGATCACTTCGCCTTGGCTGGCGGTCTTGACCTCCTCGCCGAGGATCACCTTGACTCCGTACTGCTCGCAGATCGCGGCCGCCGCAACTGCGCCGGAGATCTCGTTGTGTTCAGTGACGGCAATCGCGCCGAGGCCGCGGTCGCGGGCGGTCTCAAGCAGCGACTCAACCGGTGTCGCGCAGTCGTGGCTGTGGTCGGTGTGCATGTGCAGGTCAACGTCGATAAGCGGGCGGCCGGCAAGCTTGCCCGCAAGCGCAGCATTTCCGACGAGTGGCTTGCGGCGAGCGGCAATCACTGAATAGATTGCTTCCACTTCATCGGCTACTAGCTCCCAGCTGCGCGGTTTCGTAGCGCCGCTGAGCCGCTCTCGCAGCCGATCGTCGTCTAGCAGGCGTGAGAGCTGCGCCGCTAGCGTGGTTAGCTCGCGCGGCGCGAACAGCAGGCCTCTGTCACCGTCGCCGATCACCTCTTCGTAGACCGCTAGGCGCGATGCGACTGGCGCCGCTCCGGCTGCTCCGGCGCGCGCCAGCAGCCCTGGCTGCGGCAGCGTCCCCGAGGAAGCGGCGACAACGATGTCAGCGCTCGCCAGCAGCTCGTCGGTTGGCGTCTCGCGTGGACTCACGTAGCTGACGCAGGCCGCGATCTCAGCGCGCAGTGGCGTCGATGAGCGTCCAGTGCTGCTGCTGACGATCAGCTCCCACGGTCGATCGCTCCGGATCAACCGCAGCGAGCGCAGTAGCAGACGCAGCGCCGAACGCTCCTCTTCATCGATGAAGACGATCCGCAGTGGCGTCTGCGGGCCGCGCGGCTGGCGTTTGCTCTCTAGTGACGGCGCGCCGGGCGAGAGCAGTTCGTACTCGGCTGGGAAGTGGCGCTCCATCATCGCTGCCGTCGTCGCGTAGCTGGCGGTGCGGGCGTCGAGTCGGCCGAACAGCGTTCGCACCAGTCTGCGCGTCACCTGAGTCGCGACGAGGCGTTCGGCGGGAGCGTGGAACGAGCCGACGTTGAGCGAATTTGAGGCCCGCAGAGCGGCGCCGCTGATCGACGGTGCAAACGGTTCGTGGAGATGGCAGATGTCGAGGTCGCTCTGCTCAAAGAGCGCCCCGAGCGTGCGCGTCGTGTCGCTCGGGAGCGCCAGCCTGCGCCGACCGGGCGCGCCCTCAATTGACTGGCCCACCGCTAGCAGCAGCGGAGCGTCGCCAGCGTCGGCCAGCAGCCCGCCATTGCTGCCGCGGCAGAGCCGCCGCCCATCACGGACCTTGGCGGCCGAGGTTGAGGGAGCGATGATCGCGACACGGTGGCCGCGGGCGGCGAGCTCATTGCTCACCTTCTCGACAAACTCATTGACCTCGCTTGGGAGTTCCCAAGCAAACGGTGATACCTGCGCGATCGAAAGCTTCTGGTCCACCTGCTCAGCGCTTGGAGGCAGCGCGCTTGGCCTTGGCTCTGGGCTTCGGCTTCGTGGCGGCCTTGCGCCGGTACTTGGCGATGAAACTTTCGGTGTCTAGCCGCGCCTGATCATCAGGGCGTTGGTTCTTCGGCGACTTCATCAGGTACGAGCTGGGGCCGTCGAGCTGGCCGCTGACGCCGTTATTCATCGCCAGCTTGCAGAGCCGCACGGCATCGATCACGATCCCGGCCGAGTTGGGCGAGTCCCAAACCTCGAGCTTCATCTCAACGTTCAGCGGCACGTCGCCGAAGGCTTGGCCTTCAAGGCGGATGTGAGCCCACTTGCGGTCGGTCAGCCACGGCACGTAATCGGAAGGCCCGATGTAAACGTCGTCGGCCGGTAGTTCGTGGCCCATGATCGAGGTAACTGCCTGCGTCTTGGAGATCTTCTTCGACTCCAGGCGCTCGCGTTCGAGCATGTTGTAGAAGTCCATGTTCCCGCCAACGTTGAGCTGCGAGGTGCGCACCATCTTGACGCCGCGCTCATGGAAGAGACGCGCCAACGTGCGGTGGATGATTGTCGCGCCGACCTGGCTCTTGATGTCGTCGCCGATGATCGGCAGGCCGGCCTTCTTGAACTTGCGGCCCCAGTAGTCGGAGCTGGCGATGAAGACGGGAATGCAGTTGACGAATCCGCAGCCAGCCTCGAGCACCTGCTCGACATACCAGCGCGTAGCGTCTTCGGAGCCGACCGGAAGGTAGGAGACAACGACGTCGGTGCGCGTCTCGCGCAGAATCGTCGCGATCTCGGCGGTCTCACCTGGAGCCTTTTTGACCTTCTCTTTCGCGTACTTGCCGATGCCGTCTAGCGTCATTCCGCGGTAGACCGGGGCACCGATCTTGGATGGCACCTTGGCGAACTTCATCGTGTTGTTCGGGTCGGCCCAGATCGCCTTGCCAAGATCCTTGCCGACCTTGGTGCGGTTGATGTCGAAGGCGCAGGTGAATTCGATGTCGCTGACGTGGTAGCCACCGAGGTCGGTGTGCATCAGGCCGGGGACCTCTTTGTTTGGGTCGGCCTTGCGGTAGTGCTCAACTCCCTGGACGAAGGCGCTTGCGCAGTTGCCGACGCCGACGATCGCTACGCGGACCTTGTCCTGCTGGTAGCGCGCTCGGCCATTGGCTGAGGGGCCGTTCTTTGAAGCTGAACTTGACGGGCTGGGGCTCACGTGAATCCTTTTCGTTGGTCTGACTTGGGGAGTAACCCCGCAGGAATCTTACCGTTACAGGTCTATTTGCCCTTCGGGTTACCCGTTTCAGCCGTCGCAGGCCGCTTTGGGCTGCCACTTTGCGACCGAACCGCGTTTTCACCCCTACGCGGCCGGCGCGATTGGCTGGCCGTCAGCAGGGGAGCGCCGTTCGACCAACGTAAGCATGATCGATCCTGCGATCGCGACGGAGCACGCGATCAACCCGGCCAGCCGCAGTCCAGCCACCATTTCCGCGCGCGCGCCCGCGGTGACAGCTGCGCTTCCCACATCGACTCGAGTGCCGGACAACATGATCGCGCCGAAGATGCCGACTCCGAGCGCGCCGCCGATCGAGCTTGCCGCGCTGCGGAAGGAGGAAGCTGCCTCCGTGCCCCCGCTAGGTGACCGACGCATGACCTCGGCGTTGAAGGCGGTCAGCGCGCCCATCGTGGTGAAGCTGAAGAGCATCGTGACTACGACGAGGATCCAAGCTGGGCTGTTTTGTGTCAGCGCCAGCAGCGGCAGCATTGTTACGGCGATCGCTAGCAGCAGGTTGCGGCCAGCCCGAAATCCGCCCCAGCGGTTGATCGCTTTTGTTGCGAGGACCTTTGCCCCGACTGCTGCCGCTAGCTGGGCCGGAACCGTGGCCAGTGCTACCTCCTCGGCGGAGAGTCCGTAAAGGAACTCCATTACGATACAGACGAGGTTGAGCAGTTGGACGCAGCTCACGAGCGCCACGCAGAGCAGCATCGACTGCATCATGCGCCCCCGGATTGCCGAGGTCGAGAAGCTCGCGCGGCGGACCCGGCGTGTGGCGACCGCGCAGGCGGTTGCGGCTAACGCGCTGACGAGACACGCAATGAGGACCCAATTGCGGTCTAGCGACAGGTTGTCGACCTCCGCGATTGCCCGTGCCGCCGCCGCGAGCGACAGCCCGGCCAGCAGCGGCGTTACCCACTCGCCAGTGGACGGGGATCCCGAGCCGCGATCGAGCCAGCGGAGCGCGACGACGATGATCAGGATGCCTGCAATGGCCCAGAAGAGCGGGACCAGACGCCAGTCGGCAACGTCCAGCAATCCCGCTGTTGCAACGGGAATGATTACAAAGGCGAGCGGTGCGACCGTGCCGAAGGTCGTGAACGCTGAGACCTGCGCCGGGCCCGTGACGGTGGTCGTTTGGAGGAGACTGATCCCGACGATCTGGATTGTGATGCCGGCCGCCGCGTAGATGCTGAGCCCGAGCTGCGCAGCCACCGACCCGGTCGCGAAAATCATCACGCTCGCGCCGATCGTGCAGCACAGCCCGGCGATGGCGATCGCGCGGCGAGGGCCGAATCGTTCGCCGAGCTGCCCGGCAGAGAACACAGCCACCAGCGCGGCGACGCTGGGGACGGCGAGTAGGTTTTCGACGGTGTCGTCGGCGAGCTTCAGGTTCTCGGCCATCGGCGGGACTAGGAAGGTAAGTCCGCCGATCATCATCAGCGACAGGAAATAGATCAGGCAGACGGCGACTACGATTCGTCGCTGATCCGCCGTCATCGGCCGCTACCGCGCTATTGGCTTCGCTGCTCGTTTTGCCGTTCCGCGGCGAGCAGCTTGCCGCGGACGTGAAAGATGCGCTGAAGCGTGGTGATGATGCCGATCGCAGCAAGCAGGATTACGGCCGGGGCAAGCAGCGAGAAGTCGCCGAGCCCCAATCCGTTGGCGAAGACTAGGCCGACTGAGAGGATTACGACGCGCGTCGCGCGGCTGCCGATCCCAACCTTGCAGTCGACGCCGAGCGCTTCGGCGCGGGCACGGGCGTAGCTGACCATCACCGAAGCGAGGATCGCGACGGCGCAGATCGCCGCTTCGACGCCGTTGCCCTGCTCGGCGAAGTTGTAGGCCACTGCTGCCAGCACGACCCCCTCCTCAACGCGGTCCAGCGTCGAATCGAGGAAGGCGCCGAAGGGCGAGCCTTTGTCCGACATCCTTGAGTAGCGACCGTCGAGCGTGTCGCAGATCGAACCAATGATGTAGGCGACGCCACCGAGCACGACCATGTCGGCGAAGATCAGCCCTGCCGCAACGAGGCAGAGTGCCAAGCCGGTCAGCGAGATCGCGTTGGGCGTCAGTCGCGATTCGATCAGCGCGTCGCGCATCGCTTCGCGCCGCTCGCCGGGAACGCGGCTACTCATCGGTTGTCGCCGGCCGATGAGCAGATCGACTTCTGTTCGGTCATCCGCTCGACGTCAAAGCGCGCGGCGATCATGATCGGCCCCGGCCGAACCGGCGTTACCTCGGTCCAGCCGTCCTTGACTCGGGCGAGGCAGGCCGACCCCTTCGTAACGGTGAAGAAACTTGTCCAACGCACGCGCACGATCATAGGCGCGGCGCGGTGGGCCTGAATCGTGAAGCTGTCGCGGCCGAGTGCTATCAGCTCGCCGGGCCCGGTAAGTAGCGGCTGGTGGTCGGTCACTTCGTAGACCTTCCAGTGGGCGCTGCTCCAGAGCGGCGTGAGCCAGCTCGGCTGGGACGCGATGACTTCCAGTTCGCGACGACTGCTTGGGTCCGGCGCGGCGTCAGCGACGGCAACGTAACGAACCGCGTTGCGGTCCAACCAGCGGCGGTATTCGACGGCGCTGAAGGGCTTGTCGTGGCGATAGAAGAGTGCGCCGTACTTGGTGTCGAGCTGTGTTGACCAGCCGCGCGCGAGTGTGATCGCCGGGGCGAGGTGGGCGGCTTCCCAGTGGGCGCGCGTGAACGGAACCTCAACCCGGAACGGCTCGCTGCCACGGGTCTTGAAGAACTCGATCAGCGGCCGGTGGTAAGCCGCTGCCGTAGATGGATCGACAGCGCCCTTCGCCGTTTCACGCAGCGGCCCGAGCAGCTGCCAGCCGGCGACTGCGGCAGCGATCATGACGACAATCCGCAGGTGTTTGATCGGCGCCGGTCGGCTCAAGATCAGCGCTATCAGTAGCGGGCCGGCGCAGAGGACGCCGAGGCGCGCGACGTTCTCTCCTAGAGGCGATGGGATCAGCGAGGCGAGGATGCAGGTCGGCGCGTAGAGCCAGGCGCCGATCTGCAGCGCGCGGCGCTGCGGGCCAGCTAGCAGCGCGATTGCGATCGTCGCCGCGACAGGGATAATCGTGCTGCGCAGCGGGTACGGCTGAACTCCCCCTTCAGGAAAGCCCAGCGCCATCACGAGCACCGTGATCGCGCTGACCGCCGCGGCGCCCGCAGCAGCGCGCGAGCGCTGAGCAATCGCAAGCGCAACAGCGGCAAGCACGGTGAAGGCGCCAGCAACCGGGCTGGCGGCTGCGCAGGCGATCGCGGCGAGGATCGCCAGCGCCGTCCGCTTGCGGTCCAGCGCCAGTAGGCAGGCAAGACCAAAAGTCACGCCGAGCGCGAAGGTAACCCGCCCGATCATCAGGTCGCCGACGGCGGCGAACGCGAACCAGACTGTCGCCCAGCGCGCCGCCCGCTGGGGGAAGTGACGACTCATCAGCCGCTCAAACAGAACCGCTGAGGCGGTGACGGCGAGCGCGCCGAGCAGTCTCGGCCCTAGCAGCGCCGCCAGCGGCGGGAAGAGCAGGCTATAGCCGGGCAGGTTGTGACCGCCGTACCAAGCTGAGTCCCAGACCGCGAAGCCTTCGCTGCGGAAGAGCGCCGCTCTGAAAACCTGCGCGGCGAGGTCTGGTGTCGGTGGGGCGAGCAGCAGCCAAAGGGCTGCGAGCGCCGCCGCCAAAATCCAGATCGGCGCCGCGGCGCGCTCGCGGGCGAACGCCGTACTCATAGCCCAATCATACCCGCGCGAGGCTCCTTCTACGTAGCGAATTGTTGCTGCCCGTTGAAGAAGTCGGCCACCTCTCCGAGCACGTCGGGCCGGTCGAACCAAGGCCAGTGGCCGGCGTCGGGCAGATGAATCACCTTGCTTGGCCCGCCAAGCGCGGCGGCGTAATCATCGGCGAAGTGGCTAGGGATGTAACGGTCATGGTCCCCCCAGATGATCAGTGCGGGGCATTCGATTGCGCCAAGATTTGCGCCGAGCGCTGCGAGTTTCGTTTCGGGGCTGGTGCGGTAGAGCTCGAGAATTGAGCGCTGGGTTCCTTGATCGAAGTGATCATCGACCGAGCTGATGAAGTGCTCTGGCAGCGGACCGGGCGTGAAGTTCGCCTCGCGAGAGAGCTGCTTGAAGACGAAACGGCTGCTGGAGCCCATCAGCAGCTCACCGAGTCCACGCGTGCGCCAAGCGCGTGCAATGCGGTGCCAGTGGTAGCCAGGCAGCAGCGGCACGGCGTTGATGATCACGAGCCGCTCAACCTTCTGCGGAAAGCGCTGCGCCCAGCTCAGGCCAACGGCGCCCCAGTCGTGAACCAGTAGCTGCACCTGCTCGAGCTCGTGGCGCTGGCAGAACGATTCGATGAAGCGGTCGAAGCCTTCAACGGTGTAACTACGGTCGCCGCGCTTGGAGCTGCGGCCGAAGCCGGGCAGGTCGGGCGCGAAGCCTCCCGTTAGCTTCAAGAACTCGGTCCAGTCGTCGCTATTGCTGGGGACTCCATGGATGTAGAGCGGCGGCGTTGCCGGACTCGCGCCGCTACGCCAGAAGATCGGCTCCCCGTCAATCATTTCGGTCTGTTCGCTGAGCGCCGCCATCGCCACTCGCACGATACCGTCAGGGCGATGGCGGCTCGCATTCCAACCGTTGCGCGCAAGGACTGGAAGCCGCCAACGGCGCGGCGCGTGGCGGCGATCCGCCAGCGGTTGCGCGAGCTTTACGGCGCAGCGCTGATTGAGCCGCACGGCGATCCGCTCGGCGAGCTGATCCTGACCGTGCTCTCACAGTCGACCAACGACCGCAACCGCGACGTCGCCTTCCTGCGCCTGCGCAGCCGCTTCGCCAGCTGGGAGCAGGTTCGCGCAGCGCCGGTCGAGCAGATCGAGCAGGCGATCCGCCCTGGCGGCATTTCGAAGGTCAAATCGCAGCGGATCCACGACATCCTCGAGGCGATCGGTGACCCGCTCGATCTGGAATGGATGCGTGAGGCGCCGCTAGCTGAGTCGCAGGCCTATCTCTGCGCCTTGCCTGGTGTCGGCCGCAAGACGGCGGCCTGCGTGCTCTGCTTCTCTTTCGGGCTGCCCGACGTGCCTGTCGATACGCACGTTTCGCGCGTCGCGAAGCGGCTTGGCCTGCTGCGCCCCGGGGCCCCGTTCGACGAGCTTCACGACGAACTGGCGCGGATCACGCCAGCCGGCGCGGCGCTTGAATTCCACCTGAATCTGCTCCGTCATGGGCGCCGCAGCTGCCACGCGCGCAATCCCGACTGCGGCGGCTGCGAACTGGCCAGAATGTGCCCTTCAAGGGGGATCTGAGCGGCGCTTCGAAGCCTCCAAAGATCTGCTACACTACCACTAAGATTTTGTGGCTGGCTGCCCTAAACTTTGGGTGCTTAGCCAGTAAACGTCGGCCGACTGGGCCGCATTAGAACAAGGAGCAGGATAAGAACATGGGCAAGATCATTGGCATTGACCTCGGTACCACCAACTCCTGTATGTCGGTTCTCGAAGCCGGCGAACCGACCGTGATCGAGAACTCGGAGGGCGGTCGCACGACCCCATCGGTCGTCGCCTTCACCGACGCCGGCGAACGGCTCGTCGGAACCGTCGCCAAACGTCAGGCGGTCACCAACCCAACCAACACGATCTTCTCGATCAAGCGCTTCATGGGCCGCAAAGAGGCCGAGGTGAAGGAAGAAGAGTCGATTGTCCCCTACAAGGTGATCTCAGGGCCCAACGGCGACGCCCGCGTTGAAGCTGCCGGCGACGAGTACAGCCCGCCGGAGATCAGCGCGATGATTCTCGGCAAGCTCAAGGCCGACGCTGAGGCTTACCTCGGGGAGTCGGTTGACGGCGCCGTGATCACCGTTCCCGCTTACTTCAACGACGACCAGCGCCAGGCAACAAAGGACGCCGGCAAGGTCGCTGGACTGGACGTCAAGCGGATCATCAACGAGCCGACCGCGGCATCGCTGGCCTACGGCCTCGACAAGGAGGAGGACCAGACGATCCTCGTCTTCGACCTCGGCGGCGGCACCTTCGATGTGTCGGTGCTTGAGATTGGCGACGGCGTTTTCGAAGTGAAGTCAACCGCCGGTGACAACCACCTCGGCGGTGACAACTTCGACAAGGCGATCGTTGACTGGCTCGCAGCGGAGTTCAAGAAGGAGCAGGCGATCGACCTGAAGGCCGACCCGATGGCGCTGCAGCGGCTTTACGAAGCGGCCGAGAAAGCCAAGATCGAGCTTTCGACCGCACAGGAGACGCAGATCAACCTGCCCTTCATCACCGCCGACGCCAACGGCCCGAAGCACCTCGACACCCGCCTTACTCGCTCCAAGCTGTCCGAGCTGACGAGCGATCTGCTGGAGCGCGTCGTCGCCCCAGTTCGCCAGGCGCTCGATGACGCCAAGGAGAAGGGCGCCAGCGACGTTGACCACGTCGTCCTCGTCGGCGGCATGACGCGGATGCCGGCCGTTCAGGACAAGGTCAAGGAGCTGACCGGCAAGGATCCTCACCGCGGCGTCAACCCCGATGAGGTGGTCGCGATCGGCGCCGGCATTCAGGCCGGCGTGCTGGCAGGAGACGTGAAGGACGTGCTGCTGCTTGACGTAACGCCGCTGACGCTTGGCATTGAAACCAAGGGTGGCGTGATGACGAAGCTGATCGAGCGCAACACGACGATCCCGACGAAGAAATCGGAGGTCTTCTCGACCGCTGAGGACAACCAGCCTTCGGTTGAGATTCACGTCCTTCAGGGCGAGCGCGAGATGGCCACAGGCAACAAGTCGCTGGGTAAGTTTCAGCTGACCGGCATTCCGCCAGCGCCGCGCGGAATTCCGCAGGTCGAGGTCGCATTCGACATTGACGCCAACGGCATCGTCAACGTTTCGGCGAAGGATCTTGGAACCGGCAAGGAGCAGAAGATTGAGATCCAGTCCGGCAGCGGCCTCTCAGATGAGGAGATCAAGCAGATGGTCGGCGATGCCGCATCACACGCTGAAGAAGACCGCATCGCCCGAGCGCTGGCTGAGGCTCGCAACAACGGCGAGAACGCCGCCTACCAGTCGGAACGCCAGCTCAAGGACATGGAAGAGCAGGTTGACGAGGCCGCCAAGGCTGAGATCGAAGGCCTGATCAAGGAGCTGCGCGAGCTGCTCGAGAGCGCGGACACGGCGGCGATCAACGCTAAGGCTGACGAGCTTCAGGGGGCCTTCCACAAGGTCTCCGAAGCGATGTACGAGCGTGCCTCGCAGGAGGCCGCGGCCGCTGGCGAAGGTGCCGCGTCGGCCGACGGCGGCGAGCCTGAAGAAGAGGTCGTTGACGCCGAGGTCGTAGAAGAGGAGAAGTAATGCAGAGTGGATCGGACCCGACGGTGCCCGAGCAGGCGCCGCCCGAGGCTGAGCTCGCGCAGGCCGAAGCCGACGCCCAGGCGGAGGTGATCGAAGCCGACGCCCCGGCGGAGGTGATCGAAGGAGACGCCGTCACCGGCCAAGAGCCCGCTGTTGACGCGGAGCCGGTTGAGCCCGATTACAAGGATCAGTGGCTGCGCTCGGTCGCCGAGCTCGACAACTTTCGCAAGCGGACGAGCCGCGACGCTGCTCAGGCTGAGCAGCGTGGGATCGCAAAGCTTGCGCGCGAGCTCTTGCCGACGCTCGACAACCTCGACCGCGCGATCAATGCCGCCGAGGCTCACCCGGAGAGCTCAAGCCCTGAACTGGTCGGTGGACTTCAGCGGGTTCAGCAGGAGTTGCTTGCGGCCTTAGCGCGGGTTGGCATCGTCCGTGACGCGGCGGTTGGCGAAGCGTTCAGTCCGCACCAGCACGAGGCCGTTGCACAGCAGCCAGCCGAAGGGCAGCAGGCGGGCACGGTGATCGAGATCTACGAACAGGGATACATGATTGGCGACGAGGTTCTGCGCGCGGCGAAGGTCGTCGTCGCCGCTTAGGCGAGTAGCGATGGCTCAGCCCGACCTCTACAAGGTTCTTGGCGTCGACAAGAAGACGTCGGCCCCTGAGATCAAGAAGGCCTATCGCAAGCTCGCGCGCGAGAACCACCCGGACCAGAACCCCGGTAACGAGGCAGCCGAGGAGCGCTTCAAGCAGGTGTCGGCCGCCTACGACATCCTCGGCGACCCCGAGAAGCGCAAGCAATACGACAGCGGCGGCATGTTCAGTGGCGGCGGCCCCGGCGGAGTTCCCTTTGACCCCTCAACCTTTGGCGACATCTTTTCCAGCTTCTTCGGTGGCGACGAGCCGCGTGGCCGCGCTGGCCGCCCGCGCCCGACGCGCGGCCGCGATCTTGAAACTGAGGTGCGCCTCAGCTTCGACCAGTCTCTGGCAGGGATTCAGGTTCCGGTCACGCTCTCGATCCCTGGTGCCTGCGGCAGCTGCCACGGCACCGGCGCTGCTGAAGGCACCTCGCCGAAGGTCTGCTCAAGCTGCCAAGGGCGCGGCATCGACTCGCAGGGGCAGGGGCTGTTCTCGATCTCCCAGCCGTGTGCGCGCTGTCAAGGAAGCGGTGCGATCATCGAAGATCCCTGCCGCACCTGCGGCGGTAGCGGCCAAGTGGAGAAGACGAAGCGGCTGAAGGTCAACATTCCGGCCGGCGTCAAGGAAGGCTCGCGGGTGCGGATCGCCGGCCGCGGCGAGCCCGGTGGTCACGGCGGCCCGGACGGCGACCTCTACGTGATCACACGCGTCGCGCCGTCGTTGATCTTCCGCCGCAAGGGCGACAACGTGGAGGTCGAAGTGGCGCTGACCGTGCCCGAGCAGCTGCTCGGCGCCGAGGTTGAGGTGCCGACGCTCGATGGTCGCAAGACGTTGCGCGTTCCACCCGGCACGCGCAGCGGCAGCGTCCAGAGGCTGCGCGGTGAGGGGCCGCCGCGGCTCGGCGCAGGCAAGAAGGAGACGCGCGGCGACATCCACTACCGCTTCGTCGTCGAGGTGCCCTCGGAGCTGACCGACGAGCAGTCCGAGCTGGTCGCGAAGCTGTCGGAGACGATGAACGGTGGCGATCCAAGAGCCAGACTATTCGGCGGCAGCTCGGACAAGTGATGGCGACGCGCAGAACCACAACGCGGATCACGGTCGACTCCGGTCGCGGCGTTTTTATGATCTCGGTCGCCGCTGAACTGGCTGAGATGCACCCCCAAACGTTGCGCATGTATGAGCACCGCGGGCTGATCTCCCCTCAGCGCTCGCCGAAGGGGACGCGGCTCTACTCGCAGACCGATGTTGACCGTCTGCGTCGGATTCAGGAGATGACGACCGAGCTAGGTCTAAACCTAGCCGGCGTCGAGCGAGTGCTGGCGCTAGAGGAACAGTTAGAGGCTACGCGCCGGCGGCTTGAGGAGCTCGAGCAGCAGAGCAGCGAAGTCCGCGCCGAGATGGAGGCTGAGCTGGAGACCGCGCGGCGAACCTTGCGCGGCGAACTGGTGCCGGTCGAGCGCAGATCGACCGACGTCGTTCGAGCGGCAGACTTCCGCGGCCGCCGCAGGGCCTAAACGGCGCAATCCGGTTGCAAAAAGATCTAAGTCTGCTAGACTTAGATCTGTATGAATGCCGACCGTTTTACAGTGAAAAGTCAAGAGGCGCTTCAGGCCGCGCTTTCGCTTGCTGCGCGCAATCGCAACCCGCAAGCGCGCCCCGAGCATCTGCTTAGCGCGCTGCTCGAGCAGGAGGGTGGAATCGTCACGCCGGTGCTGCGCAACGCGGGCGCCGACGACGTCGCCGTGCGCCAAGCCAACAACGGCGCAATCGAGGCCCTGCCGACGCTGGCCGCTGGCGGCGAGGCCTCGCAGCCAGCCAGTGAACTGCTGCAGGCGCTGCAGCGGGCCGAAGCGCTGATGGCCGAGATGAACGATGAGTACGTCTCAACTGAGCACCTGCTGCTCGCGCTGGCCGGCCAGGACGGCGCCGCCGGTGATGCGCTGCGCGCCGCCGGAGCATCGCCCGAGGTGCTGAAAGAGGCGATCGGCAAAGTTCGCGGCCCGCACCGTGTGACCGATCAAAACGCCGAGGATCAGTACCAAGCGTTGGAGAAGTACGGGATCGACCTCACGGCGCGCGCCGCAGAGGGCGAGCTCGATCCAGTTATCGGGCGCGACGATGAGATTCGCCGCGTCATTCAGGTGCTCTCGCGCAGAACGAAGAACAACCCGGTCTTGATCGGCGAACCCGGCGTCGGCAAGACGGCAATCGTCGAAGGGTTGGCGCAGCGAATCGTCTCCGGCGACATCCCTGAGTCGCTGCGCGATCGCCGCTTGATCTCGCTTGACATCGGCGGCATGATCGCCGGCGCCAAGTACCGCGGCGAGTTCGAGGAGAGGCTCAAGTCGGTGCTAAAGGAGATCACCGAAGCGAAGGGCCAGATCATCGTCTTTATCGATGAGCTGCACACGATCGTCGGAGCCGGCGCGGCCGAGGGCGCAGTCGATGCCGCCAACCTGCTCAAGCCGATGCTGGCCCGCGGCGAGCTTCGCGCCGTCGGTGCGACGACGCTCGACGAATATCGCAAGCACATCGAGAAGGATCCAGCCTTGGAGCGACGCTTCCAGCCGGTCGTCGTAGATGAGCCTTCGGTTGAGGACACGATCGCAATTCTCCGCGGTCTGCGCGAGCGCTACGAGGTCCACCACAACGTTGCAATCAAAGACTCGGCGCTGATCGCAGCGGCCACACTCTCAGACCGCTACATCGCCGATCGCTTCCTACCGGATAAGGCGATCGACCTGATCGATGAGGCCGCGTCAAGGGTGAGGATCGAGATCGATTCGGTGCCGCAGGAGATCGACGAGGTGGAGCGCCGGATCCTCCAGCTCCAGATCGAGCGGACCTCGCTGGAGAAGGAGAGCGAATCGGACAAGGCGACCGGCGAACGGCTCGAAGTGCTCGATCGGGAGCTCGCCGAGCTGCAGGAGAAGGCGGCTGGAATGAAGGCCGAGTGGCAGAGCGAGAAGGATCGCGTCGCCGGCGTAAGTGACGTCCGTCGTCGCCTCGACGAGGCCCACCGCGAACTTGAGCGTGTCACGCGCGAGGGCAACCTCGAGCGTGCCGCGGAGCTGCGCCATGGTGAAATCCCCGACCTCGAGCAGCGAATGGAAGAGGACATCCAGAGCGAAGATGAGCCGCAGGCCTCGCGCTTCTTCAAGGAGCATGTCGGCAGCGAAGACGTCGCTGAAATTGTTGCTCGCTGGACCGGCATTCCGGTAACGCGGATCGAAGAGACCGAAACCAACAAGCTGGTCTTCCTCGAAGAGCGTCTGCACGAGCGCGTGGTCGGCCAAGACGAGGCCGTCTCGGCTGTCGCCAGTGCGCTGCGGCGCTCGCGCGCTGGGCTCCAGGATCCAGACCGCCCGATCGGCTCATTCCTCTTCCTCGGCCCGACCGGCGTCGGCAAGACGGAGCTGGCGCGCGCACTCGCCGAGCTGATGTTCGACAGCCAGGACGCAATGATTCGAATCGACATGTCGGAGTACATGGAGAAGCATTCCGTCTCGCGCCTGATCGGCGCGCCGCCCGGCTACGTCGGCTACGAGGAGGGCGGTCAGCTAACTGAAGCGGTCCGCCGTCGGCCTTACTCGGTCGTGCTGCTCGACGAGCTTGAGAAGGCGCACCCCGATGTCTTCAATTCGCTGCTACAGGTGCTCGATGACGGTCGCCTGACCGACGGTCAGGGCCGCACCGTCGACTTCAAGAACGCGATCCTGATAATGACCTCCAACGTTGGGTCCTCAAGCGGCGACTACGGGGCCGCGGTCAAGTCGACCTTCAAGCCTGAGTTCATCAACCGGCTCGATGACATCGTTGAGTTCGACTCGCTTTCGCGCGAGCAGATCGGTCAGATCGTCACGATGCAGGTCGAGCGGCTTGTCGCCCGCGTCAACGACCGCGGCCTCGATGTCGAGCTGAGCGATTCGGCGATCGAGCTGATCGGCAACCTCGGCTACGACCCGACCTACGGCGCGCGGCCGCTGAAGCGAGTAATTCAGAAGCGGCTGATCGACCCGCTGGCGATCGGAATCCTCGACGGCAGTTTCAGTGAAGGCGACCTCGTCAGCGTCGACAACAAGGACGGCGAACTGGTCCTCACCTCGCAGCCTGCCAGCGCTGCAGACGCCTGATCGAGTAGAACCGTCGTACACGACGACGGAGGCGCCATGCCGACCTACATCATGCTTTCGAAACTGACCCCCGAAGGGGTCGCGACGGTCAAGAACAATCCGACACGGATCAGAGAGGTAAACACCGAGATCCATCAGCTCGGCGCGACCGTAGTGGCGCAGTGGTCGACGCTCGGTCGCTACGACTTCGTCAACGTCGTTGAAGCCCCCGATGACATCACGATGGCGCGGATCTCGCTGGAACTCGGTTCGCGCGGGACCGCCCTCTACGAAACGCTCGTCGCCTTCCCGGTCGAAGAGTTCATCGACGCGCTCTGACGTGAAGGTCCTCGTAGTTGGTAGCGGCGGCAGGGAGCACGCGATCATCCGCGCGCTGGCGCGCTCGCCGCTTGTGACTGAGCTTCTCTGCGCCCCCGGTAACGCGGGGATTGTCGCTGATGCCGAGTGCCTGCCGGTTGCCGCCGACGCGGTCGACCAGATCGTCCAGCTTGCCGCTGAGCGGAACGTCGAGCTTGTCGTCGTCGGCCCCGAGGCGCCGCTCGTCGGCGGACTCGTTGACGCACTGCGCGCGGCTGGGATTGCGGCATTCGGCCCGGTCGCTGCCGCCGCGAGGCTCGAAGGGTCGAAGGCTTACGCGAAAGAGGTGATGGAGGCCGCCGGCGTGCCAACCGGCGGCTGGACGACGGCGCTCAGCGTCGAGCAGGCGATCGCCGCAGTGCGCGGCTACCCGGCGGTGATCAAGTTTGACGGCCTCGCCGCCGGCAAGGGTGTCGTGATCGCTGCCGACGAGGCCGAAGCGCGCGCGGCGCTCGAAGAGTTTCTCGTTGAGCGTCGCTTCGGCGACGGCCAAGTAGTCGTCGAAGAGTTCCTTGAAGGCGAGGAGCTCTCGCTGCTGGCGCTCTGCGACGGCGAGCGCGCGGTACCGATGGCCCCGGCACAGGATTACAAGCGAATCTTCGACGGCGATCTTGGCCCGAACACCGGCGGGATGGGTTCCTACTGTCCTGTTCCGGGAGTCGACGCAGCCCGCGTCGCCGAGCTGTCAGCGCTCGTCCACCAGCCGATCGTTGACTACTTCGCCGCCGCCGGCACACCGTTCCATGGCGTCCTCTACGCAGGCCTGATGATGACGGTCGAGGGACCCAAGGTCTTGGAGTACAACGCACGCTTCGGTGATCCGGAGACGCAGGCCGTGCTGCCGCGACTGCGAAGTGATCTGGCGGAGCTGCTGCTGGCCGCGACCAAGTCAGGTGGCTTGGCCGGCCGTGAGCTGGACTGGGATCCCCGCTGGGCGGTGACCGTTGTACTCGCCAGCGCCGGTTATCCGGACTCACCGCGGCTCGGCGACGCGATTAGCGGCCTTGAGAGAATCACCGATCCGCTGGAGCTGACATGCGCCGGCGTTGCCGCCGTGGAGGGCGCGCTCGTGACCGCTGGAGGCCGTGTTCTCAACGTCACGGCGCTCGGTGAAACGCCCGCTGCAGCGCGCGCGGCCGCCTATGCTGGAGTGGAGGAGATCGAATTCGACGGAAAACAGGCGCGCAGCGACATCGCACTACGAGCCGAGGAGTCAACCTAAGTGACCGACCAGCCCCAAGGAATCGCAGAGGCCGAAGCTGCATTTGCCGATCTAGAGGTCGATTCGCCGACCGTCGGAATCATCATGGGCTCGAAGTCCGACATGGAAGTGATGGAGCAGGCCGGGACCGTCCTCGCAGAGGCCGGCGTCTCATTTGAGATCCGCGTGATGTCCGCCCACCGCGACCCTGAGACCGTCTCCGAGTACTGCGCCAACGCACGCACGCGCGGGATGAAGGTGATCATCGCCGGCGCCGGCCTGTCGGCCGCGCTGCCAGGCGTCGCCGCCGCACACACAGACCTTCCGGTGATCGGGGTTCCGCTCTCGAGCAGCCTCAGCGCCGCTGGCGGGCTCGACGCCCTGCTTTCGGTAGTTCAGATGCCGCCCGGAGTGCCGGTCGCTGCTGTCGGCCTCGATAACGCCAAGAACGCCGGCCATCTAGCGCTGCGAATTCTGCGCGCATGATCGATCGTTATACGCGCGACGAGATCGGCTCGCTGTGGACTGACGGGGCCCGCTTTGAGTATTGGCGTCGCGTCGAGGTAGCCGCCTGCGAAGAGCTCGACGGCCCGACCGAGGCCGAGCTCAAGGCGATTCGCGGCGCTACGGCAACCGCCGAGCAGGTCGCCGAGCGCGAGCAGCTGCTCGACCACGACGTGGCGGCCTTCGTTGACGTGCTCGCCGCCAGCGCCGGCCAGCCGGCTGGCCGTTGGATCCACTATGGCCTCACTTCAAGCGACGTGCTCGACACCGCGCTCGCGCTGCAGCTGCGCGATGTAGGCGTGATCGTGCTCGACGGTGCGGAGCGGCTGACGCAGGCGCTCGCCACGCTCGCGCGCGCCCACGTAGGCACGCTCTGCGTCGGTCGCACGCACGGCGTCCATGCCGAACCAACGACCTTTGGCGTAAAGATCGCCGGCTTCGCGGCCGAAGCGGCGCGCAACCGCGACCGTTTGCGCCGCGCTTTCGACCAGGCCGCCGTCGGCGCACTGAGCGGCGCGGTTGGCACCTATTCGGCAACCGATCCGGCCTTCGAGCAGCGCGTCCTGGAGCGGCTCGGCCTCGAAGCCGAGACGATCTCAACGCAGGTCGTCGCGCGCGACCGATTGGCCGAACTGCTGCAGGCGATCGCGCTGGCTGGCGCCGGCCTTGAGCGTCTGGCAACGGAGATCCGTCACCTCCAGCGGACCGAGGTGCGTGAGGTTCAGGAGCCGTTCCGCGCCGGCGCACAGAAGGGCTCCAGCGCGATGCCGCATAAGCGCAATCCGATTACCAGCGAACGGATCACCGGCCTGGCGCGCGTGCTGCGTGGGAACGCTCAGGCTGCAACGGAGAATGTGGCGCTCTGGCATGAGCGCGACATCAGTCACTCCGGCGCGGAGCGGATTATTCTGCCCGACTCGACGATTCTGCTCGATTACATGCAGCACCTTGCAATCCGGCTGGTCGAAGGGCTGGTCGTCGATCCGAAACGGATGCTCGCCAATCTGGAGATCACCTGCGGCGCGCTCTTTTCGCAGCGCGTCCTGCTGGCCCTTGTCGCTAGCGGCATGAGCCGCGACGACGCCTACCGCATCGTTCAAGAGGACGCCCAGCGAGCTTGGGACGAGCAGACGCAGCTGCGCGAATTGCTCGAGGCGCGCGGCCTTGAGATCGACCTCGATCAGGTTTTCGACGCGTCGGTCTACACTGCGCACGCCGAGGCAATCGTTGCCCGCCTCGACCTCGTCGTCGGCTGATTGACGATCTTCGCAAGAGCCCGCAAATAGCGTATTTCGTTGGGCCTATCCGCCTGCTCGCCCAATACCATCAGGCCCATGTCGGCGCCCTTAGATTTGCCTTTGCTCTCGAGCGGAAAGGTTCGCGAGGTCTATCAGCTCGACGACGATCTGTTGATCGTCGCGTCGGACCGCATCTCGACCTACGACGTGATTCACCCGACGCCGATTCCCGGCAAGGGCGCCGTCCTTACAGGCCTTTCGGAGTTCTGGTTTGAGCGCACCGGCGCAATAGTTCCCAACCATCTGATCTCCGTCACCGATGGCGTCCCGGACGAGGTTCGCGGTCGCGCGATGATCGCAAGGCGGCTTGAGATGCTGCCAATCGAGTGCGTCGTGCGGGGCTACATCACCGGCTCCGGCTGGAGCGACTATCAGCGCAGCGGGAGCGTCTCAGGGATCGAGCTGCCGGAAGGGCTCGAAGAGTCCCAGCAGCTGCCGGAGCCGCTCTTCACGCCCTCGACGAAGGCTGAGGTTGGCCATGATGAGGCGATCAGCTTTGAGCAGGCCGCGGAGCTGGTCGGTGACCGTTCGCTGACCGAGCGCGTCCGCGACGCGGCGATCGAGCTCTACCGTTTCGCCGCCGACTACGCCCGTCAGCGCGGGGTGATCTTGGCCGACACGAAGTTCGAGTTCGGGCTCGATTCCGACGGCCAACTAACCGTTGGTGACGAAGTGCTGACGCCCGACTCCTCGCGTTACTGGCCGCTCGAGGGCTACGAGGTTGGCCACGGCCAGCCGAGCTTCGACAAGCAGTTCGCGCGCGACTGGGCGACCGCCAGTGGCTGGGACAAGAGCGCGCCAGCGCCAGCACTGCCGGAAGACGTTGTTGAGGGCACCGCGGCGCGTTACGGCGAGTCGTATCAGCTGATCACCGGCGAGCCACTTTCGGCTTGGCTGGAGCGGACAGGGGGCAGGATCTAATGCGCGCGCGGGTTCTCGTTAGGCCAAAGCAGGGCATCCTCGACCCCCAGGGTGTCGCCGTCGAGCGTGCGCTGCCGGCGCTGGGTTTCAAAGGCGTAAGTGAGGTGCGGATCGGCCGCCTGATCGAACTGGAGATCGACGATCCAAGCGAGCTCGAGTCGATCTCCTCGCGGCTGCTGGCAAACCCCCTGATCGAGGATTTTGAGATCGAACTGCTCGACGACGCTCCCGCCGCGTGAAGACCGGGATCCTCCGCTTCCCAGGCAGCTGCGACGAGCTTGACGCGCAACTTGCTGCGCAGATGGTCGGCGAGACGGTGATGCTGTGGCACGGCGACCGCGACCTGCAGGACGTCGACGCAGTAATCGTGCCCGGCGGCTTCTCTTACGGCGACTACCTGCGCGCAGGAGCGATCGCCCGTTTCTCGCCGGTGATGGAATCGGTGATCGAATTTGCTCGCGACGGTGGCCTCGTGCTGGGAATCTGCAACGGCTTTCAGGTGCTCTGTGAGGCTGGGCTGCTTCCCGGAGCACTGCTGCCGAACGCCAACAGGCGCTTCACTTTCCGCCAAGTTGAGCTAGAGGTGGTCGAAGGCGACACGAAGTTCACTTCGGCCTGTCCGCCCGGCGAGCTGCTGAGTATTCCTGCCAAGCACGGGTCGGGCCGCTTCTACGCCGACGAGGCAACGCTCGACCAGCTCGAAGCGGGCGGCCAGGTTGTCGTTCGCTACCGCCCCGAGCAGAACTTCAACGGCTCGCTGCGCGACATCGCAGGCGTCCGCAACGCGGCTGGCAACGTGTTCGGTCTGATGCCCCACCCCGAGCACGCCGTTGATGCGCTGACCGGATCGACCGACGGGTTGCGGATCTTTGAATCGATGCGCTCTGCGACCCAGGGCGCATATGCCTGAGCAGCTGCCGGGGCTCAAGGACGCGCTCGCGCTGGGCCTGACCGAGGCCGAGTACCAGCTCGTCTGCGAGAAGCAGGGCAGCCCGCCGAACCAGGTTGAGCTGGCGATGTACTCGCTGCTCTGGAGTGAGCACTGCGCCTACAAGCATTCAAAGAAGCTGCTGGCGACGCTGCCGACCGAAGGGCCGGCGGTCGTGATGGGACCGGGCGAGAACGCCGGCGCGGTCGATGTTGGCGACGGTTTGATCTGCGCCTTCAAGGTTGAGTCGCATAACCACCCCAGCGCGGTTGAGCCGTTTCAAGGAGCCGCGACCGGCGTTGGCGGAATCCTGCGCGACATCTTCGCGATCGGCGCGCGCCCGATCGCGGTGCTCGACTCACTGCGCTTCGGTGAGATTGAGCAGAGCGAGCGCTCGCGCTACCTGCTCGAGCACGCCGTCGCCGGGATCGGTCACTACGGCAACTCGATTGGCGTTCCAACCGTTGGCGGCGAGGTCTACTTCGAAGCCGCATACGAGCAGAACTGCCTCGTCAACGCGAGGGCGCTGGGGCTCGGCCCGCGCGAGCAGCTGATGCGCAGCGCCGCGGCCGGGGTAGGCAATGTCGTGCTGATCTATGGCGCCTCGACCGGCCGCGATGGAATCGGCGGCGCCTCGGTGCTCGCTTCGGCCGAGCTCGGCGAGGCCGACGACGACAAGCGGCCAACGGTTCAGGTTGGCGACCCGTTCGAGGAGAAGAAGCTGATGGAGTGCTCGCTGGAGCTGCTCGAACTCGGCCTGATCGTCTCGCTGCAGGATCTTGGCGCCGCCGGTCTCACCTCATCGGCCTGCGAGATGGCTTCAAAGGGCGAAGTTGGGATCGATCTCGAGGTGCGCAAGGTGCCGCTGCGCGAAGCCGACATGGAGCCGTTCGAAATCATGGTCAGCGAATCGCAGGAGCGGATGCTCTGCGTGATCGAGCCCAGCGACGTAGACGCGGTGCGCGCGATCTGCGACAAGTGGGAGGTCAGCTCGGCGGCGATCGGTGAAGTAACCGACACGCGACTGATGCGGATCTTCTCAAACGGCGAACTGGTCGGCGAGATGCCGGTCGAAGCGCTAGTCGATGACTGCCCGATCTATGACCTCGCGCCGCAGCGGCCGAGCGAACCGCTCTACCCGCCGCCGCTGGCGCGGTTGGACGGATCGGAGGACCTCGCTGCCGCGCTGTTGGCGCTGGTCGGCTCGCCGAACGTCGCTTCGCGGCGGCCGCTCTTTGAGCAGTACGATTCGATCGTCCAGTCGCGGACGGTGCGCCGCCCGGAGCAGGCCGATGCGGCCGTGCTGGCGCTGCCCAACGGCACTGCGCTGGCCGTGAGCATTGACGGCAACGGCCGTCGCGTCGCAGCCGACCCGTACCGCGGCACGCTCGGCGTGGTGCTTGAGTGCGCATCGAACCTGGCCTGCGTCGGAGCTCACCCGCTCGGTACGACCAACAACCTCAACTTCGGCAACCCAGGGAAGCCGCACGTCGCCTGGCAGCTGAGCGAGGCGGTGCGCGCGATCGCCGAGGCCTGCACGGCGCTTGAAGCACCGATCGTCGGCGGCAACGTTTCGCTCTACAACGAAGGCGCCTCGGGGCCGATCTACCCGACGCCGGTGATCGGCATGGTTGGCCTCCTGCCCGATGCGACGCGCGCCGGTCGGCTCGGCTTCGTCGAGGAGGGCGAGGCGATCGCGCTGGTCGGCCCGTTCCAACCATCTCTGGCCGCGAGCGAGCTTTCGAAGCTGCGCGGCGAGCAGTTGCCGACCGAGCTGCCCGAGGTTGATCTGGAAGCTGTCCGTGACGCCCAAGTTGCGGTTCGCGGCGCCGTCCGCGACGGGCTGATCGACTCCGCTCACGACATCGCAGAGGGAGGAGTCGCGACGGCGCTGGTCGAATGCGCGCTGGCCGGCGCGATCGGCGCGGCGATCGAGATCGACCCCGGCGGCGACGCGTGGGAGGCCTGCTTTGGCGAAGCGCCCGGCGGCTTCATCTGCTGCGGCCATCCAACGGCGCTCGCGCAGCTCGGCGAACGGACCAAGGTGACCGTGATCGGCAAGGTCGGCGGCGAGCGGCTGGAGATTGATCTCGGCTCAGAGAAGATTGAGCTCGGGCTCGATCAGCTACGCCAGCGCCACCGCGCACTAGGGGCCGTTTTTCAATGATCCTAGGCGGGAAATCGGTCCGCTCCTTTGGGTCTCGGTGGTACTCTCTTGGGAGCCTGCCCAGCACGGCGACCGGACGGGATTCATGACCGAGCAGCCCTCTTTCGATCAGCGCGACGGACCCCGCGATGAGTGCGGCGTCTTCGGTATCTACGCCCCCGGCAAGGAGGTCGCTCGGCTGACCTATTTCGCGCTTTATGCGCTTCAGCATCGCGGCCAGGAGTCGGCCGGAATCGCCGCCGCCGACGATGGCGGCTTCATCATCACGCAGCGCGCGCTCGGCCTCGTCAGCCAAGTCTTCAAGGAGCACGACCTGCGCGCGCTCGACGGAGACCTCGCGATCGGACACGTCCGATACTCGACGACGGGCTCCAGCGGCTGGGAAAACTCGCAGCCGGTGCACCGCACCGGAAGCGCCACCAGCAGTGGCCGCGAGCTGGCGCTGGCTCACAACGGCAACCTGACAAACGCCGTCGAGCTTCACGCCGAGCTGCGCGCGCAGGGCGTGGAGTTCACTTCAACCTCGGACTCCGAGATAATCGCCGCGCTGATCGCCGATGATCCAAGCCCAACGATCGAAGAGTCGGTCCGCGCGATCGTGCCGCGCTTACAGGGAGCGTTCTCGACCGTTGTGATGACCAATCAGCGCGTCATCGCCTTCCGTGATCCGGCCGGTGTGCGGCCGCTGGTGCTCGGACAAATCGACGACGGCTACTGCGTCGCTAGCGAATCCTGCGCGCTCGACATCATCGGTGCCACCTACATGCGCGACGTGCTTCCGGGCGAGATGGTCTCGATCGGCGCCGACGGGATGCGCACGGAGATGTTGGTCGAAGGCGCGCGTGAAGCGTTCTGCCTCTTTGAGTACATCTACTTTGCCCGACCCGACTCGAAGATGAACGGCACCGTGCTGCAGGCCGCGCGCGGGCGAATGGGCGAGGCGCTTGCGCGCGAGCATCCAGCGCCCAGCGCCGATCTTGTGATCGCCGTCCCCGACTCCGGCAACGCCGCCGCGCGCGGCTACGCGCGCGAGAGCGGCTTGCCGCAGGACGATGGTTTCGTCAAGAACCGCTACGTCGCTCGCACCTTCATCCAGCCCGGTCAGGAGCTACGCAAGCAGGGCCTGCGGCTGAAGTTCAATCCGCTGCCGGAGATCGTTGGCGGTCGGAAGCTAGTCGTTGTTGACGATTCGATTGTGCGCGGCAATACGACCCGTCAGATCGTCGAAATGTTGCGTGATGCCGGCGCGCTAGAAGTTCATCTGCGGATCTCGGCGCCGCCGATCCGCAATCCGTGTTACTACGGCGTCGACATGTCAACGCGCGAAGAGATGATCGCCCACGGTAAGACGGTTGACGAGATCGCCGCGATGCTCGGCGCCGACTCGCTCGCTTACGTTTCGCTAGAAGGCGTCTACGGCGCCGTCAAAGGCGCCCCATCGAACCATTGCGACGCATGCTTTTCCGGCAACTACCCGCTGCCGGTGGCAGAGGAGGGCACCAAGCTGGCGCTCGAGTCACAGCTCCCGATGGCGCCAACATCGGCTTGACGGCTGCGATGACCGATCCGCATGCGGCGCTGACCGAGATCTTCGGTTTCGATCACTTTCGCCCCGGCCAGGAGGAGGCCGTTGAGGGCGCGCTGGCCGGTCGCGACGTGCTGCTGGTGATGCCGACCGGCGCCGGCAAGTCGCTCTGCTACCAGCTGCCATCGCTGCTGCGCGACGACCTCTCGATCGTCGTCTCGCCGCTGGTCTCGTTGATGCTCGATCAGGTTGAGTCGCTTCAGCGTCGCGTCGGTGGCAAGGTTGCGCTGATCAACGCGCAGCAGGACGCGGCGACCAACCGCGAAGTATTGGAGCGCGCCCGCAGTGGCGAGCTGCGGCTGCTTTATGTGGCGCCCGAGCGGTTCGCCTCTCCGGGCTTCCTCGACGCGCTCAAGGAGGTTGAGATCGGCTGCTTCGTCGTCGATGAGGCCCACTGCGTCTCGCAATGGGGTCACGACTTTCGTCCCGACTACTTCCGCCTCGGCGACGCCGCTCGGTGGCTAGGCGCCGATTCGATCTTTGCGTCGACCGCAACCGCCACGCCGCAGGTTGCGCGCGACATCGCACAGCGGCTGGAGCTAAACGATCCGGTCAGCGTTGCGACCGGCTTCGACCGTCCGAACTTGACCTTCGCCGTCGCGCAATCGAAGTCGGCGAGCCACGCTCGCGGCCAGCTAGCCGCCGCGCTTGCACAGCCCCAGGCGCGCCCGGCAATCGTCTACGCCGGCACCCGCAAGCAGACGGCTGAGGTTGCGTCAAACCTAGCGCGCGATCTGGGGATCAAGGTCGTCGCCTATCACGCCGGCCTTGAGCGTGAGGACCGCGCGGAGATTCAGCGCAGCTTCATGGACGGCAGCGTTGATGTCGTTGTCGCGACCAACGCCTTTGGCATGGGCGTTGACAAGGCCGATGTGCGGACCGTCGTTCACGTCAGCGTGCCGCAGTCGATCGAGGCCTGGTACCAGGAGGCCGGCCGCGCCGGTCGCGATGGCGCTCCGGCGCGCGCGCTGCTGCTCGCACAGAACAAGGACAAGGGGCTCCACGTCTTCTTCATCCAGCGCTCCGAGGTTGACGAGGCCGAACTCGACCAAGTTGCGGGGCGAATCTTTGCGTGCTCATCCGCTGACCGCTACGACGCTGAGGTCGGCGCGCTTGGGAGCAACCCCGATCAGGTCCGCGCAATCATCGGCCACCTCGCTCGGGCCGGCGTGCTGAGCCCCTCGCCGGCTCCTGCCGACCGGCAGATCGGCCGCATCGACGGGGCCTACGACGGGCGCGCTCGGAGCCTCTGTCGCTCTTCTGCGAAGCAGGCAACCAAGGCTCGCTGGGCCTCCTATCGCTCGGTCTGGCATTTCGTCGAGACGCCGAGCTGCCGCCGGGCGGCCGTGCTCGCTCACTTCGGCGACCGCGACCGCGCCGCCCCGCCGCTGATTGTTCCCTGCTGCGACGTCTGTAGCCCGGAGTCGGTCGCCGACGTCGTCGCAGTTGAGGTTCGCGCAACGAAGCAGGGCGCATCGTCGCGGCGACGTTCGCTGGCGCCGCGCGTGGCGATGGTTGATTCAAGCCAGCTCGACGAGGCGATCATCGATCTCGTCGCCAGCGCTCAGCCTCAGCTTGGGCGCACGCGAGCGGTTCAGGTGCTGCGCGGTGGCCGCTCAAAGGTGATCGCCGAGAACCACTACGACGAGCTCAAGCACTACGGAGCCTTCGGTGACCTCCACGCCGATGATGTGCTCGGCCGCGTCGACGCGCTACTAGCCGCGGGCCAAATAGTCTCCAGCGGCGGCCGCTTTCCCAAACTTCACTCCGCCGCCAGCCAAGGAGCAAGACGATGAGAATTGCTGTGCTGCTTTCCGGCCGTGGCACCAACCTGCAGGCGCTGATTGAGAAGGTTCACGGCTTCGACGGCGAGATCGTCGCCGTAGCCTCAGACCACGAAGAGGCGCCGGGGCTCCGCCTCGCGCGCCGGGCAGACATCCTTACCCGCAGCTTTGAGCTCGCTCAGTTCGCGGACCGCTCCGCGCGCGACAACGCGATCGCCGACTGGCTCGATCAGAACGAGGTTGAGCTGGTCGTGCTAGCCGGCTACATGGCGCTCCTTGATGACTCGTTCATCGCCCGCTTCCGCGACCGCATCATCAACGTTCATCCCTCGCTGCTGCCGGCCTTTCCGGGCACGCGCGCCGTTGAGCTGGCGGTTGAGTCCGGCGTCAAGGTCTTCGGCGTGACGGTTCACCTCGTCGACGAGAGGATCGACACTGGACCGATCCTGCTGCAACGTGCGATTGAGCTGCCCGGTTACAGCGACCCGACCGAGGTTCACAAGATTCTGCAGGCGATTGAGCACGAACTGCTGCCTGAAGGCGTCCGTTTGATGATCCGTGGCGCAGTCAGCAGGGACCCTGCAAACCCTCAGCGGCTGATCATCGAGCCCTGAGCTGCGCTAGCCTCGCCCCATCGCCGCTGAGTCTTCAGATTTCGATCCTCGAGCCCCTGGCGCGGCGCCCGTCGCCCGCGCGCTGCTCTCGGTCTCGGACAAGAACGGGATCGTCGAATTCGCCCAGCGGTTGGCGGCGCTCGGCGTCGAGCTGATCTCAACCGGCGGCACAGCGACGGCGCTGCTTGAAGCCGGGCTCGAAGTTCGATCGATCGATGACCTCACCGGCTTCGCGGAGATCATGGGCGGCCGCGTCAAGACGCTGAGCCCGCGCCTCTACGCCGGGCTGCTCGCGCTGCGCGACAATCCTGAGCATCTTCAGCAGGCCCGCGAGAACCAGATCGAGTTCGTTGATCTGGTCTGCGTCAACCTCTACCCGTTCGAGCAGAGCGTCGCCAGTGAGGGACTCACCGACGCAGAGCTGATCGAACAGATCGACATTGGCGGCCCGACGATGGTCCGCGCCGCCGCCAAGAATGCGGCCTACGCCGCGGTCGTCACCAACCCGGCGCAGTATCGGCCACTGCTCGACGAGCTCGAAGGATCGGATCGGCTGCTCTCGCTGGAGACGCGCGAGCGGTTGGCGGCTGAAGCGTTCGCGCTGGTTGCACGGTACGACGCTGCGATCAGCAACTGGTTTGCGGCACGCGGCGACGGAATGCCAGCGACGCTAGCGGCGACGTTCGAGCGTGATCTGGAGCTGCCCTACGGTGAGAACCCGCACCAGCGGGCCGCCTACTACCGGCAGTCGGGCGCCGGTGAGCAGGGCGTGCTCGCTTCGGCCGAGCAGCTCAGCGGCACTGCCTTGACCTTCAACAACATTCTCGACCTCGACGGCGCCCGCGCAACGCTCGCCGAGCTTGGCGCTGAGCGGCCTGCCTGCGTGATCGTCAAGCACAACAATCCCTCCGGAGCGGCCCGAGGCGCCGATCTGCTGGAGGCTTATCGCAAGGCCTTCGCCGGCGATCCGGTAAGCGCTTACGGTGGCGTGATCGCGCTCAACCGCGTTGTTGACGAAGCGACCGCGGCGGCCCTAGGTGAACAGTTCGTCGAGGTTCTGATCGCGCCCGGGTACGACTCTGCTGCGCTCGAAATCCTCTCAGCGAAAGAGAAGTTGAGGATTCTCAGCTCGCCTGACGACGGCGCCGCGCCGCCCGGGCCGGAGCTGAGGGCGGTCGCCGGTGGGCTGTTAGTTCAAGAGCCCGACAGCGTCAGTGTCGACCGTTCGAAGCTGGAGGTCGTCAGCGACCGGATGCCGAGCGAGGAGCAGTGGCGCGACCTGCTCTTCGCTTGGCAGGTTTGCCGCCACGTGAAGTCCAACGCGATTGTCGTGGCCCGCGACGAGGCGACGCTCGGGATCGGCGCCGGCCAGATGAACCGCGTTGACTCGGTCAAGATCGCGCTCGGCCGCGAGTGGATCACCGACCGCAGCGGCATCGTGCTGGCCTCCGACGCCTTCTTCCCCTTCGCTGACGGCGTTGTCGGCGCGCTCGACGGCGGCGTCTCAGCGCTGATTGCCCCTGGCGGTTCGATCCGCGACGATGAAGTGATCGCCGCTGCCAATGAGCGTGGCGCAGCAATGGTCTTTACCGGCCAGCGCCACTTCCGTCACTAGTACTAATGACGGCTCTACGGCCAGCGCCGCCAGAGCTGCGGCTCGGGCCGGACGCGGCCGCTCAGCGATGGCGGCGGTGGCGTGTGAGCCCGAAGCGATGCGGCCCAGCCGGTCACTTGGAGCCAACCGTCACTGCGCTGCGTGATTATCGGCCTGCGGCCGTTGATTTCGTTGGCGGCGGTCACTCGCGCTGGAGAGCAGCTGGAGCCGACGCGGCAGTCGCCGTCGCCTAGGCCGAGCGAGTGGCTGGCGCCGCCGTCGTAGATCGCGTTTCCGACGATTTTCAGCCCGTCATCGGCACGCGCTCCGCGCGGCACGCCGCCACGGGCGCCAGGGCGCGCGCCGGCAACCGAGAAGACCTGCCACTGGCTGGCGCCGTCTTCGGGGTTGGAAATCACGTTGTCGTAGATCAGAACATTGCGGTTGGGAATGCGGATGAAGTTGTCGCCGTCATCAACGACCGTCGTGCCCCAGCCGCCGGCGCGGATGTAGCTGGCGCAGCGGCCGCGCCCCGCGTCGCCACGGCGCCCGTCGCAGGAGCGGCCGCCGTAACCGACTTCGAGTAGGTGTGAGCGGCTGCCGACTCGGGTGGCGATGTTGTCGCGAATAAGTACGTTGGCTGCGCCGTTGACGCCGAAGGCGGCGCCCTCGGTGTCACGGACGCTGTTCCCCTCAATCAGTACCGAACTGGCCTCGTAGTGAGTGAATGGCGAGGCCATGAACTGCATGCCGGTTCCCTGCCCGGCTGTGAAGCCGCCGGTTCCGCACTCCGAGAAAAGGTTGCCGCGCACGATCACTTCGGTCGAGCCGCCCTTCGCATAGGCGCACCAGTCGCCGGCGTCGTGGAAGTGGTTGCGCAGCAGCTTGATCCGCCGCACCGCGACGGCGTCAAAGTTGTTGTCGCCGGCGCCAGATACGTCGGAATCGGCAACGGTGACGTCGCTTGATTGGTTGATCTTGATCGTCTCGTGGGCGCCGTCGCCGCGCAGCGTCACGTGGTCCAATCGGACGCGCTTGCAGCGCTCGCAGTGGAACACGTCGCCACCATCGTCGAGCCGTACCCCGCGTAGTGTCAGCCCGTTCACGCGGTAGACATTCATCCCCGCAAGCCGCGCTGCGTCGCGGCCATCAACGCTCTCGATCGTGATCGTCCCACTGCGCTTCTCCCAGTAGACCGGCGCGCCGGCGCGGTAGCTGCCGGCCTTCAGCCGCAGCAGCCAAGCGCCCGACTTCCCGATCGGAATCTTGCGCCAAGCGGCGCCGAGCGTGCGCAGCGGCGCGCTGCGGCTGCCGCTGGCGGCGTCCGAGCCCGATGGCGCGATCGTCAGCTCGCGGGTCGCCGCGCTAGCAGCGGCCGGAGCCATCAGCAGGCCGACGATTACTGCCAATAGCGTTCCTAGTTGCCAACGCATCTAGAAAGCTTGGCAGAGGATCGGCCGAAAAACGCCGCCTCGCACGGCTCGACTTATTGCGAAACCGCGTTGATCGCTTCGCCAGAGTGCCGCCGTTAGGTCAGAAGACCGATAGCGGCGGCCGCTACCCGCGTTCCGCTACCAAATTGCTACCGCCTTCCGCCCGCGAGCCCTGCTGGGGCAGGCGGCAACGGCGCATCCAATAATCCTGTCAATGTGTCTTATCACCTGACAAGATGATACGACTGCCGCCATGGCTGGGAGAGCCTCACGGGCCTAGGTGGAGCAGTCCAGCACCCTGGCCGCTTCGGTGGCCAAGACCCTGCCGCTCATTCCGGTAGCTGCGCTGCTCGACGCTGAGCAGGAAGCCGCCGACAGCCTTGCTTCAGCTGAAGCCAAAGCTAGGGCAGCTCGCCGCCATCAGCTCGAAGCAGAGGAGCTGGCGCGGGCGGCAACGGCGCTACTCCTTTTGAAGCTGAACTTCGACTTCGCCGGCGTCCCCGCCCAGGAATCCGAGCGGGGCCTCAGTCAGCAGCAGGCTGCGGTAGTCGACATCCTCGCTTCCTCGGGTGGAGTGATGAGCGCTCACGAAATCAAGAGCGAGTTGGGCCTGCGTAAGAACCGTAATAGCACCCTTGGATGGCTCATCTAGCTTTTCTTATGAGTACCATCGCCTGCATGTCTAAAGCGGTGAGTCTTCTTCCCGTCATGCGGATTGCGCTGTACGCCTTGGCGCTGGGCCTTATTCCCGCGTTACTTGGATCAAGCCAGGCCGGAGCAGGAACCAGTACGTGGATTGCCGACTCTAACGGGGGAGGTTGTCAGAGCTACGCGGCAGTCGACCGAGTGGACGGCTCGCTTTACATCCCCAACTACGAGACGCTGCGCATTCTGCATTACACCGGGACTGGCACAAACCTGGGCAGCATTGGTCCGGCAACCTCATACGCCGGCGTTGCCAGCGCCCCGGGAGGCGGGGTCATCGCGTTTGAGACTTCTGGCTGGGCCCGGGAGTACAGCTCTTCGGGCGCTTTGGTCCGAAGCTTTCCCCTCGGCGGCTCCGACCTCGCCTCTGACGCTGCCGGAAACCTGTACACGCTTGGCAGCGACTCAGTTCGAAAGTATGACTCCTCCGGGTCGCTGCTGACAACCTGGGGGTCCTACGGGGACGGTCCCGGTCAGTTCAATTTCTATGGGGGCCGAGCGGATATCGCCGTCGATCCCTCCGGCAACGCGTTCGTCGTTGACGCCAACGATCGAGTTCAGGAATTCACGAGCGCGGGGACCTTTGTTCGGCAGTGGGGGACGCCGGGTAGCGCTGAGGATCAGTTCAACCGGGTTAGAGCGCTGTGGGCCGATGGCTTCGGGCACGTCTATGCCGGCAACCAGGGGTACAGTCCGCCCACTGGTGCCCTGAAGCGCTTCAGCACCGCCGGTGCGTTCGAAGGCTCGCCTCGGCAGCCCGGTCAGGTCTCAGCCCTGACCGGCGACGGCGACAACCTTGTCTACGCCATCAACTGCAGCGTCGTCTACCGCTTTGAGCTCACCCAGCCTGACGTCAACCCCCAGTTCGCGGGGCAGCCCGTGGTGGGCTCGCCGGTGACGATCGACGCCAACGGGAGCGTCCCCTTCGGGACGATCTCCAGCTACGAGTTCGACCTGGACAACAACGGCACCTATGAAGTAAGCGGAATCTCTCCGTCGGCAACCGTCACGTACGACTCGGTTGGTTCAAAGACTGTCGGGGTGAGGGTCACCAGTAACCGCGGTGGCGTGGCAACTGGCACAGCAACCAAGTCCGTAGTTCCCTCGGGCCCCGTCGGGGTGACCATCAACGACGGCGATTACGCGACCAACAGCACCAAGGTCCGCGTGAACCCGGTCTGGCCGGCAGGGGCAACAGGGGTAACCCTTTCAAACGATGGGGGCTTCAAGTCCTCCGGGGGAACCCGGTCGTTTGCCCTCTCTGAGTCCATCCCATGGACGCTGAGGTCCCAAGCGGCAGAGCGCATGACGCGAATTGTCTACCTGCGCTTTGATGGCGGACCTCTAGGAGGTCAGAACTACTCCGATGACATCATCTTGGACACCACCGCGCCGGTACTCGACGCCGCCTCCCTTGCCTCCAAGGCCTCATCGGCGGGCGCGGCGGCCAAGAGCAAGAAGTTCAAGGTGCGAGTCCGTGCCTCACAGAAGAAATCAGGGGTAAGCGTCGTTCAGCTCGGGGTTAGCAAGAAGGCGGCAGCTGAGGTCCGGCTGCGCAGCCGTTGGGTAAAGGGAATCACCAAGCTCAACAAGACCGTGACCGCCTCCCTGGCCCGAGCCCCCAAATTCGTCCGGGTGCAGAGCGCTGCTGGGACTTGGTCTAAATGGAAGCGTCTGCGCTAGACGGTTCTTGGGCGTAGCGATCTGGTAGCGGAGGGCTTTCCGCTACGTCTTCGCTACCAGTTGCGCCGCGAGCGACGGGCGAAGTGGGGCGAATCGCCGCGACTCATGGGTCTTAGAGCCCGCAGGCTCAGGCTTAGTACGAAGCATTCGCCCCCGTGCTCATCGGCTTTCTCGATGCCGCCGGCAGGATTCGAACCTGCGCGCTTCGGGTTAAAAGCCCGCTGCTCTACCGGACTGAGCTACGGCGGCGCGCGGCAACTGTAGCCCGCTCAAGCGGCCGGTCGCTCGCCGCTCAGCACTTCAAGCTCTTCAACTCGCAGCCTGCCGACCTCTAGCTCGTCGATTCGCAGCCGCTTGATCTGCCCGCGCCCGACCGAGAGCCTGCCGATCGCCAGCGCTCCTATCGCCAAGGCACCTACCGCGAAAGCACCGACGGCGAGCGCGCCAACACTGCCTGCGCCGAGCGCCGCGCGACTGAGCTGAGCCGAGGATGGTTGCTTCGCGCGGCGGGCAAGGAATGACATCGCCAACGATTCTGCCAGTCGCGCTGACAGGGTGCAACGAGTACCGTTCCGTCGGTGATTATCGATGCATGGATGCAGCATCCGACGCTGCGCATGGTCGGCAGCCCGATCTTCGCCTCGCTGCGGCGCTGGCTTGGTGAAGAGCTGCCGACGGAGGAGATTCCGATCGATCTGACGATCGCGGCGATGGACGTGGCCGGGGTTTCGAAGGCCACGCTTTCCGCTTGGAGCTCGCCCCGTTACGGCGAGATGATCAGCAACGCCGAGGTTGCCGGCTGGGTCGCGGAGCATCCGGATCGCTTCGTCGGCCTCGCCTCAGCCGATCTGGATCGCCCAATGGAATCGGTGCGCGAACTGCGCCGCCGCGTCAACGACGATGGCTTCAGGGGGCTGCGAATGCTGCCGTGGCTTTGGGACGCGCCACCAACCGACCGTCGCTACTACCCGCTCTACGCCGAGTGCGTCCAGCTCGGCGTGCCATTCTGCACGCAGGTTGGCCACGCTGGGCCGCTGATGCCGAGCGAGCCGGGCCGCCCGATCCCCTACATCGATCAGGTCGCGATCGATTTCCCGGAGCTGGTGATCGTCTGCGGCCACGCCGGCTACCCGTGGACCGAGGAGATGGTCGCCGTCGCGCGCAAACACGCCAACGTCTACATCGACACGTCGGCTTGGACGCTCGCGCGCCTGCCGCAGGAGCTAGTCGCCTACATGAAGACCGGCAGCGGCCGCCACAAGGTGCTGTTTGGATCAAACTTCCCGATGGTCACGCCGCAGGCCGCGCTCGAGGCGCTCGACAGCTTGGGGCTTGACGACGAGACTCGCGAGCTATTCCTCAGCGCCAACTCGCAGCGCGTCTTCAACCTCGGCTGACCTCAAAGCGCCCACCGCCTCTACACTTCGCCCTCGCACCGGCCCCCATGGTGTAGCGGTTAGCACGCCAGGTTTTCATCCTGGTAGCAGCGGTTCGATTCCGCTTGGGGGTACTTACTTGCGGATCGTCGTAGCCACCGCGGCGAGAGATCGCCAAGGCAAGCTTCGTCCTAGCTTTCCAGCAGGGGATTGCAAAGTTGCGCGGCGGGCGCTAGGTTCGAATTGTGCCTTGCGGCACACGGAGCTAACTCAGATGACGCGGCCTCCCGCTCTCTAAGCGCTTGGCCACAACCCAAGGAGTGAGAGATGGCCACCACAACATCAGGGATCGAGCACAACGTTTCAAGCGAGACACGCAAGCTGCTGATCGGCGGCGAGTGGCTTGAGGCCAGCAGCGGCAAAACCTTTGAGACGATCGACCCCGCAACCGGCGACCTTCTGGCGATGGTCGCTGAAGGCGGCAGCGAGGACGTGGATCGCGCAGTGAAGGCGGCGCGTATCGCGCTCGAGGACGGCCCTTGGTCAACGATGAACCCGTCGGAACGCGGCCGCGTGATCCACCGCATCGGCGACCTAATCATCGAGAATGGCGAGGAGCTGGCAACGCTGGAGACGCTCGACAACGGCAAGCCGTACGGCGTCGCCCTGGCCGCCGACGTAGCCCTGGCCGCCGATCTCTTCTGGTACATGTCGGGCTGGGCGACCAAGATCCACGGCTCGGTCATCAACCCTTCGGTTCCGTACATGCCGGGCGCCGAGTTCCACGCCTACACGACGCGTGAGCCGGTCGGCGTTGTCGGCCAGATAATCCCTTGGAACTTCCCGCTGCTGATGGCGGCGTGGAAGCTTGGCCCGGCGCTGGCGACCGGCTGCACCGTCGTGCTCAAACCGGCCGAGCAGACGCCGCTGTCGGCGCTGCGGCTTGGAGAAATAATGCTCGAGGCTGGCCTGCCGGACGGAGTAGTCAACGTCATTACAGGATTCGGTGATGCCGGCGCGGCGCTCGCGCAGCACGAAGGAGTTGACAAGGTCGCCTTCACCGGTTCAACCGAGGTTGGCAAGCTGATCGTCAATGCGGCCTCGGGCAACCTCAAGCGCGTTTCGCTTGAGCTTGGCGGCAAGTCGCCGAACGTGATCTTCGCTGATGCCGACATTGACGCCGCGATCGCTGGCGCCGCGTCGGGGATCTTCTTCAACCAAGGTCAGGTCTGTAGCGCCGGTTCACGGCTCTACGTTCAGTCCGATCAGTTCGACCGCGTGGTCGAAGGCGTCTGTGACGCTGCTTCGAAAATCAAGCTCGGTCACGGGATGGACGCCGAAACCGAGATGGGGCCGCTGGTCTCGCAGGAGCAGTTCGACCGCGTCGCCGGTTACCTGCAGACAGGGATTGACGAAGGCAGCCGCGCGGCAGTCGGCGGAAGCGCGCTCGACGGACCCGGCTTCTTTTTCGAGCCAACGGTCCTCGTTGACGCTGACGCGAGCCACGCAATCGTCCGTGAGGAGATCTTCGGGCCGGTGATCGCGGCAATGCCGTTCGACGACGTTGATGACCTCGCACGACAGGCCAACGATTCGCACTACGGACTGGCTGCCGGCGTCTGGACGCGCGACATCTCGAAGGCGCATCAGCTAGCAAACAAGATCAAGGCAGGCACCGTGCACGTGAACGCCTACCACGTGTTCAGCGCGGAGCTGCCGTTCGGAGGCTTCAAGCAGAGCGGCTGGGGTCGAGAGATGGGCGCAGAGGTCCTCTCCAATTATCTCGAGACCAAGACGGTCATCGTCGGTCTGTAGGCCGCTTCGCTGGAGGGGCGCCGTCGGAGCTGCGGCGGCGCCTTTCAGCGCGCTCGTGACGCCCGCGCTGAGGCATAACGGTGGTACAAAGGTGCGGTGACCGACGCAACCTCTAGCGCGATTTTGGACCGGCTCGATGCAATTCGCATCTGGCCTTACCCGCGGCGCGTGCTGATCGCGCTCGGAGCGGCCTACTTCTTCGCCTTCTACGACGTAGTCAACATTGGCGACGCGCTGCCGGTGATCGAGCAGCAATTCGACATCAGCTCGCAGACCGCCGCCTACGCGATCAGCATTGGGCTGGTCGGTTACGTCGTCGGCTCGCTTGCCGACGCCGTCGTCTCCGACCGAATCGGCCGGCGACCTGCGCTGCTGCTTTCGGTCGCGATGTTCACGGTCGGCGCGCTGATCATCGCCCTGAGCGGTTCGTTCACGATGCTGTTGGTCGGCCGCTTCATAACAGGGATGGGGATCGGCGCCGAGATCGCCGCGGCCGCCGCGTACCTGAACGGCATCTCGCCCACGCGGCTGCGCGGAAACGCCGGCTGCCGAGCGGTCGTTTGGGGTTATCTAGGGATCGCGGTTACGCCATTTGTCGCGCTGGCGCTAGTGCCGAGCTTCGACGCCGGTTGGCGAGTGATGTTTGTGATCGCCGCTGTCGGCGGGCTGGCAATCATGCCGCTGCGCGTCGCGCTGCCGGAATCGCCGCGCTGGCTGCTGATGACGGGGAACGACGACAAGGCCTTGACGCTGGTCGAGGAGGCTGAGCGGTTCGCCGCCGCTCAAGGCCCGCCGCCACCGATGCCTGAGCTAGAACCGGCGCTCGCGCCGCGCCGCTTCTGGGTCACCGCGGCGCTCTTTCTCGCCGTCTGGCTGATCTACTACGTCGCCAACTATGGCTGGCTCACACTGGCGCCGACGCTGCTGACGCACGAGGGCTTCTCGCTGACATCGAGCCTCAGCTTCCTCTGCGTTACGGGAGTCGGCTTCCTCGTCGGCGCGATCGGCGCGGTCCGTTACAGCGAACGCTTTGAACGTAAGCTGACGATCTCGGTCGGTCTTCTGATCTTTGCGGGCGCGCTGATCGTGATCGGCCTTGTGCCTGTCGCGGCGGTGATCATGATCTTCGGGTTCGTCGTCTCGGCGACGATCGGTTTTGCGGTGCCGTTGATGTACGTCAACACCGCAGAGCAGTTCAGCACGCAGCTGCGTGCGAGGGGCGTAGCGATCGGCGACGGCGTCGGCCACCTCGGCGGAGCGGCCGCGCCGCTGTTGATCCTTCCGGCCGCCGCGGCCGGATTCTTCTGGGGGATGGGTGTGATGGCTCTAGCCGGCCTGCTCAGCGCAGTGTTGATCCTCTTCGGCCAACGGATGACCGGCCGCAAGATCAGTTAGGCGAGTTTTTGACAGACTTCTCAGCAGCAGGCAATCCACCGACGAGAGGGAGCAGCCGTGGCCGATTTCACTGCGAAGCGAATTGACGAGATGGAAACGACATTCGGGGGATCGGTGTCCAAAGCGCGCGCCGAGCTGGGGGTCACGTCGGTAGGGATGAGCGTCGAGCAGCTACCCGCCGACTACGACGGCTACCCCGCCCACGATCACACGCATGATGGGCAGGAAGAGATCTTCATCGTGCTTGCGGGCAGCGGCGTGATCAGCCTCGATGACGAGGAGGTCGCGATCGACCCCGAGACGATGGTGCGCGTCGGCCCAGGGACCAAGCGCAAGGTCGCAGCCGGCCCTGACGGCGTCCGCTTGCTGGTGCTCGGCGCCGTTCCCGGCAAGGCCTATGAGCCGCCCGAGTGGGGCGAACTCGGCGCAGCTGACCCGATCGACGGCTGACCGAGCGGATCTGAGGCTCGCTGATTGAGTTCATCGCGCTCGCTGCCAGCCTAGGCGCTCGGGCGCCCGGTCCTTATGGGATGTCTTCGCAGTCGCGCGGATCGGGCGCGTGCGCGAGGCACTCCTCTTTCTGCTTGGCGGCGCTCTCGTCGTCGTTGTTGTTGTCGTCGTTGTCGTCGTTGTTGTTGTCGTTGTCGTCGTTCTGGTCGTTGTCGTCGTTGTTGTTCTGGTTGTTGTCGTTCTGCTGCTCTTCGATCGTCGTTGTCGTTGACTCGCCGCCGCATGCCGTCACGCCAAAGGCCAACGACGATGCGCAGATCAGTGCAACGAGCAGGTACAGGGGAGTTTTCATAAGTGCCTTTCGGTTGGCGCCAGATTGCCGCATTCGTGAATCTACCGGTTGCCACCGCGCCTGTGGCTACACAGAGCGCATCATGCCGCCGTCAACTACGAGGGCGACACCGGTGATGTAACTGGCCCCAGCCGAGCAGAGGAAGGCAACCGCGGCGGCGAACTCCTCCGGGCTGCCAAGGCGGCCGGCCGGGATCTCCTCGCGCGCCATCTCATCGGCGCCCTGCCGTGAGCCGTAAAGTTCGTAGAGGCGGTCGGTTGCAATCCGGCCCGGCAGCACGCTGTTGAGCGTTACGCCGTCGCGGGCAACCTGATGGGCGATCGTCTTGATCGCGGCCAGCGTCGCGGAGCGATTGGCATTACTGAGCATCAGCCCGGCGGCTGGCTCGCGGACGGTCGTCGAGCCGACGTTGACGATCCGGCCCCAGTTGCGTGATCGCATGCTTGCCATCACGGCCTCGATGAACTTCAGCGGCGAGAGCACGAGGTCTTCGTAGGCCTCGTGCCACTGCTGGTCGCTGAATCCGAGCGCGTTCGGGTCGAGCGGCGGGCCGCCGGTGTTGGTAACAAGGATGTCGATCGGCCCGAGGAAGTGCTCGATCTCGTGGACGAGGACGGGGATCCCGTCAAGGTTGCCGCTGTCGTGGGCGAAACCCGTAGCGCCGATCTGCTTTGCGGCCTTCTGGATGTTTGTTTCATCGCGTGAGGTGATCGCAACCTTCGCGCCTTCGGCCGCGAGCGCCTTAGCGACGGCAAGGCCGAGCCCTTTCGATGCTCCAGTTACAAGCGCGACGCGCCCTTCGATCCCGAGATCCATCAGGAGCTGATCCTACGCGCCGCGAGCGCTCCGCACCAGAGCGCGAAGCAAACAATTGCGATCAGGGCTCCAAGCCAGTGCGCGCCGATCAACGTTGCGATCGCGCTCGGGATGCCAGCCAGCACGGCGCCGAGCCAAGCCGGCGGCAGCGGCAGCTGCCCTGACAGCGCGGTGATCGTCGACGCGACCATCCATGCCAGCGGCCCAATCAGCCAGCCAATGCTCTCGAAAACCGCGTGCCCCAGCAGGAGGCCGCTGATTAGTGCCAGAACAGCGACGCCGACGAGCTGTATCAGCCCCGCGCGCAGCGCCGCTGCTGCATTGATCTTCATGGCGCTGATTGTGGCGGATCATCGTCGGTGAGGATCACGAGGTCGGCGCGCTCGTGTGTCTGCTCACGTTCGAAGAGCTCGCGCTCCTGCGCCGCCCAGCGATCCCAGTGCTCCGCAAAGATCTCGCCGTCGCGCTGGGTCGCGCGCTGGCGCCGGAGCTGCGCGTCGGCGTCGAGCCAGATGATGATGCTCAGGAACTGCGCCGCGGCGCGGCTGCCGGAGCCTGCGCCGTCGACGATTAGCGTCGTACAGGCGGGCAGCGCCCGCGGTTCGCCTTCGCTGCTGGCAGTCCAGTCCCACGGCCGGACGATTCCCTCCGCACCCTCGCTCAGTGGCAGCAGGACTGCGTCGACGAGTCGCCGTGCTCCCTCGGCGAGGCCGTCCCAGCCGGAATAGAGCTGATCGGTGTTGAGAACCTGCGCGCCGCTGAGCTGCGCGGCGAGCTGTTCAGCGAGCGTCGTCTTGCCCGATCCGGCCGGCCCATCTATTGCCACTACGCGGGTTGAGCCGGCCAGCGGCGGCAACCCTTCGATCTGCTTGGCCAGCGCTGCAATTTCGATCCCCATCGCTACGCCGCCGACTACCCGCCGGGCAGGTACTCGTTGGTGTAGAAACTGCCCCAATCAGGTTCGCTGGTTAGCGGCTTGCCGTCGGCTCCGGTCAGCAACTTCGATCGGTAAAGGAAGCTGCCGTAGTCATTCCAGATCGCCGGATCAACTGGCCCGATCTCGCCACCGGCGCCCTTGTAGTAGCCGTCGGCCGCGAGCAGCAGCGCGCTCTGCTGCGCGAGCTCTGCGTCTTTGATCGCCTGCGGGTTGGCTTTGACCAGCAGCGTGGCCGCTTCGCTTGGGTGCTCTTGCGCGTAGCGGTAGCCCTCTTGCGTTGCGGCGAGGAAGCTCTTCGCCGTATCCGGATTGGCCTTCAGGTACTTGTCGCTCGATTCAATTACCGACGAATACTGCGGCGGGAATCCGTAGTCGGTGAACTCGAAGAAGCGCATCGGCTTGCCGAGCAGCTTGGCCTGAACGCCTTCCCAGGTGGTGACGGCGATCGTGAAGTCGGCTGTGTTGTTGTAGACGGCCTCGTAGGCGGTTGTGTTCAGCGTGACGGTCTTGAACTTGCCGCTGCCGCCATCGGCTTTGATCACGTACTCAAGCTCCGGACCTTCGTCGGGGGTGCCGAAGCCCGCGTAGGTCTTGCCGTCAAGGTCTTTGGGCGATTTCACCGCACTGTTGCCTGCGTCGACTCCGATTGCGTACTGCGTCCGGGCGATGTTTGCCATCACCTGACGGACGTCCTGGCCGGACGCGCGGGCGTAGGCGATCCCGGCTTGGTTGCCGATGCCAAAGTCGGCCTTGCCACGTGAGACCAGCGTCTCGGGGGCAGTGTTCGCATAGGGGAGAATCTTCACGCTCAGCCCCTCGTCGTTGTAATAACCGAGCTGGTCGGCGACGAAGATGCCGATGTGGTTCGTGTTCGGCGTCCAGTCGAGCGCGATGCTGACCGCCCTGTTGGTGGAGCTCGCTGGCTGCGACTCGCCGCAGCCAGCGGCGAGGACGGCGACGAGCGCTGCTGCGACTACTGTCGTCATCGAACTCTTGCTGAGCTGCTTCACACTTGGCTCCGGCCACTGGTTGGATCCCTGACTCTACGTGCTTAGCCAAGCTTCAAGGCGCCAGCCGCAAGCGCCAAGCCCGGTACGCTGACGAGGCTGATGAGACAGTTAGGCAGGCTCGCTCCCGCACTCCTCGTAATCGCCCTGCTGCTGATCGTGTGGCAGCTCTACTCGACGCTCGCCGCCGTCGGCAACGATCTGCTGCCGGCGCCAAGTCGCGTAGCGAGCGCAGGCTGGGCCGATCGCAGCGCGCTCTGGGACAACCTGCTGCCGACGGTCCGCGAGGTGGTGCTCGGTTTTGCGCTCTCGTTGGCGTTCGCCTTCGCGCTCTCGGTTCTGCTTGATCGCTCGCAGGCTGTCAGGCGCGCGCTAACGCCGGTGTTGATCGGCAGCCAGACGCTGCCGATTATCGTGCTCGCGCCGCTGGTAGTGATCTGGTTTGGCTTCGGGCTGACGCCGAAGATCCTGCTCGTTGCGCTCGTCACCTTCTTCCCACTCTTGGTTGGCCTGCTTGAGGGCTACGCCTCGGCTACGCGCGACGCGATGACCTTGATGGAGACGATGGGCGCCAGCTGGTGGACGACCTGGCGGCTCGTGCGGCTGCCGTCGGCGCTGGCGAGCTTCTTCACTGGGCTGCGGATCTCCGTCACCTACGCCGTCGTCGCGGCGATCTTCGCCGAGTACGCCGGTGCCGAGCTGGGCCTCGGGATCTACATGCAGTCGGCGAAGAACTCCTTCCGCACAGATCTGGTGCTGGCGGCCGTGATTCTCTGCGCGCTCTTGACGCTCGCGCTCTACGCGCTGACCTTCGCGCTACAGCGGCTGGTGATGCCGTGGTACGCGCAATCGAGGGAGCGCAGCCTATGACGAGGATTGAGCTTGCGGGCGTCGGTAAGAGCTTCAGCGGCCGCGGGGGCAAGCTGGAGGTGCTCGATTCGGTTTCGATCAAGGTCGAGCCGGGCGAGTTTGTTTCGATCCTCGGCCCGAGCGGCTGCGGCAAATCAACGCTCTTCTCGCTGCTGACAGGGATTGAAGCGGCCGATGCCGGGACGCTGCTAGCCGACGGGCAGCCGATCGGAGCAGGCCAGCAGCCGTTCGCTTGGATGCCCCAGGACGACGTGCTCTTCCCTTGGCGCACGGTTCTCGGCAACGTTGCGCTAGGCGCCGAGGTTGCCGCCGGGCTCTCGCGCGGTGAGGCGCGCGCTCGAGCATCGCGGCTGCTGCCAACCTTCGGCCTCGAAGAGTTCGCCAGCTCGCGCCCGTTCCAGCTCTCCGGCGGGATGCGCCAGCGCGCCGCGCTAGCTCGAACCGTCGCGCAGGGCCACGACGTGTTGCTGCTTGACGAGCCATTCGGCGCGCTCGATGCGCTTACGAGGACCGACCTTCAGCTCTGGCTTGAGCAGGTCTGGGAGCGCGAGCGTTGGACCGTCGTGCTGATCACTCATGACGTGCGCGAAGCGGTGCTGCTATCGGACCGTGTCTATGTGCTCGGCCCGCGCCCAGCGACGGTCCGGCTCGAGCTTGAGATCCCGCTGCCGCGACCGCGGACAATCGAAACGCTCGCCGATCCCCAGGTCGCTGCGCTCGAACAGCGGTTGCTGACGGCGCTCGATGTCGGTGCTGCGCCTGCCTAGTGCTAGCTGCTCAGGTATACCTGCGTCCATGAGCCCTCTCGACCAAGATCAAGTCAGCTACGAAGTTCGCGGCAAGTGCGCCGTGATCACGATCGATCGGCCCGAACGGCGCAACGCAGTTGACGGCGCTACCGCCGACGCGCTCGCCGCCGCCTACCAGCGCTGGATCGGAGATGACGAGGCGAAGGTGATGATCCTGACCGGGGCGGGTACGGAAGCCTTCTGCGCCGGTGCCGACCTCAAGGCGATCGAAACTCTGGCGCCGCGGCTGACGGCCGATGAAGGGCCGCTCGGTTTCACGCGGCTAACGGCGCCGAAGCCAGCGATCGCGGCGATCGAAGGCTGGTGCCTAGCTGGCGGAATGGAACTGGCGCTTTGGTGTGATCTGAGGATCGCCGCCGCGTCGGCCCGCTTCGGCTTCACCGAGCGGCGCTTCGGCGTGCCGCTAATAGACGGCGGAACGCAGCGGCTGCCCCGGATTGTTGGCCTCGGCCGCGCGCTCGACCTAGTGCTGACAGGCCGCGTGATCGACGTTGACGAGGCGAAGGCGATCGGGCTCGTCAATGAGCGCGTCGCCGACGGCTCGGCGCTGGAGCGAGCGCTTGAGCTCGGCGAGCAGATCGCCTCGTTCCCTTGGTCGACGATGATCGCCGACCGCGAGTCAACCTTTGAGGCGCAGGGCCTGCCGCTGGCTGAAGGAATCGCGCGGGAGGCCGCGCGCGGCCTCGGAACGGTGGTCGAAGGAGCCGCCGGAGCCGCCCGCTTCGCCGCCGGCGAAGGACGGCACGGAGCCGGCGTTGAAGGGACCGGCGGCGACTGATCCAGCGCGCCGACAGAGTGGGCGGTATCGGATTCGAACCGATGACCCCCTGCGTGTAAAGCAGGTGCTCTAACCAGCTGAGCTAACCGCCCGCAGTGATGATCGCAGGGTCTGGCCTGCGATGGCGGCGAATCGGCGCGCGCGGCTTGGTCGTCGGTTACGCTCCGGCGGTGATCTCTAATCGGTCCTCGATTCGGAGCATGCTGTTGGCGGCGACGCTCGCCACCTGCACATTCTTGATCTTCAGCGCCGCTGCGAGCGCTGGAACGGTTGGGATCGATCCGCCGATCACCGCGTCGGTCGTCAGCGATCTAAACCACGTCACCTCAGTATCGACCCAGAGCAAGAGTGCGAAGCTCTACAAGGCTCTGCTGAAGCTGAAACTCCCGTCGGCCTGGCCGTTCGCTTCATACAGCGCGATCTCATCGGGCGGGGTTCGGCTCGGGAACCTCAACGTCGAGCTTGGTGCCGGCACCTCGCCGTATGCAGGAAACCAGTTTGTAACCTTCCAGCCGCCAGCCTTGGCGGGCCTCACGGCGGCGCTCGACGCGCGCGGGATTGAGCACTTCGCGCCGATCCCGATCACCGCTGGTTCGGAGCTGCTCTACACGCTAGTCCAGCTACCGAGCTATTCGCAGACGAGCAAGCTGACCGCCCAATTCTGCGTCTACGGCTTCCCCGAAGGCAAGCCGACGCGCGTCGCTCCGGCCAATCGCGCTGGGCTGGTGAATGTCTCGCGGGTGACGATCAACGCCAAGAACCCTGCCTCGTGGAGCAAGCTATTTGCGCCGGCGAAGCGTTCGGCTGGCAACCTCTACCGACTGCCGAGCGGCCCTGCCGTGCAGCTGATCCGCAGCTCGCGCAACTCGCTTGCGTCGCTCGACGTCAGCGTCAGGAACGTCGCCAAAGCGGCCAAAGCCTTCAAGGCTGTGGGGATCCCCGTGCGGCGCAACGTAGCGCTGGTCGGGTCACTCAAGCTAAAGCTTTTGAAGGCAAATTAGCCGGCAGGCTTGTCGGCCTCAGCGACGGCGAAGTCGAAAAAGTCGGCTACTAGAGCCGACTTCGGCCCGACCGAGGAGCGCATCACGTGCCAAGGCCTGCCGGGGGGCACGTTTATTAGTGGGATCACCGCCAGCGCGCCGCTCTCGAGCTCGCCGGCAACCGAGTCGCGGGCCAGGAACGAGATCCCGAGCCCTGACCGCACGGCCTGCTTGATCGCCCCGTTCGAGCCGAGCGTCAAAGTCCTCACCGTCAGGCCGTTGGCGGCGATGTAATCCTCGTTGGCCGTCCGTGTGCCTGAGCCCTGCTCGCGCAGCAGCCAGCGGCTTCCATTTAGCTCCGCTGCGGTGACCGTCGCCTGCTGTGTTAGCGGCTCATCTGGCGCGCCGGCCAGGATCAGCTCGTTGGGGCGCACCGACTGCGACTTGATCCGCCCTTCGCGGCCGCCGCTCGGTGGCCGCCCAACAAAAGCGATATCTGCTTCGCGGCGCAGCAGCAGCGTCAGCACGCGCTCACGGTTGCCGACCGCGAGCGTCAGGTCAACGTCATGGTTGCGCGAGGCGTAACGCTGCAGCAGCAACGGAACGAACGATTCGGCCGCCGTCGTCACGGCAGCGATGCGCAGGCCACTTGCGGCGCTGCCCGACGCTTCGATCGCCGCCGCGCGGCCGCGGTCGAGCAGTCCGATGACGTCGGTTGCGTATGGCGCGAAGGCGCGCCCCGCGGCGGTTGGCGCTACGCCGCGGCCGTCGCGCTCCAGCAGCGGCGTACCGAGCTCGCGCGTCAGCGCTCGAACGGCGGCTGAGATTGAGGGCTGCGTAACAACGAGTTCCTCGGCCGCCGCTGTTACCGAGCCGGAGCGGATCACGGCGAGGAAACTGCGTAATTGGGTTAGCGTGATCGCCACCGGCCAAAGATAGACGAGTGGCTAAGAGTTAGGGCGAATACTTCGTAGAGGTCATCGATGCGCCCGACAGGATTCGAACCTGTGTCTGACCGATTATGAGTCGGGGGCTCTAACCACTGAGCTACGGGCGCGCTCGGAGTATGGCGCGAATTGGCGCTCAGATGTAGTGTTCGTGGCCGGTTACCGATTGCCTAGGAGGCCAGCCCGCGCGATGTCCGACGACACAACGAAGTACCTACTCGCTGAGGAGCAGATTCCAACTCACTGGATCAACATCGCTCCCGACCTTCCCGGAGATCCGCTGCCGCCGCTGAACCCGGCGACGAAGGAGCCTGCCGGCCCCGAGGACTTCCTTGGCATCTTCGCCGAAGAGCTGATCATGCAGGAGGTCTCCCAGGAGCCGGAGATCGAGATCCCCGAAGAGGTGCGCGAGGTCTACAAGCTCTGGCGCCCGACGCCGCTCTACCGCGCCCGCCGCCTTGAGAAGGCGCTTGATACTCCGGCCCACATCTACTTCAAGTACGAGGGCGTCTCGCCGACCGGCTCGCACAAGCCGAACACCGCCGTGCCCCAAGCTTTCGCCAACGCCAAGGCCGGAATCAAGAAGCTGACGACCGAAACCGGCGCCGGCCAATGGGGCTCCTCGCTGGCGTTCGCCTGCGGCATCTTCGACCTCGAGTGCGAGGTCTTCATGGTTGGCTCCTCTTACGACAGCAAGCCATACAGGCGCTCAATGATTGAGACCTTCGGCGCCACAATTCACCGCTCGCCGTCCGATCTGACCGACGCCGGCCGTGCGAATGCTCAGCACCCGACAGGATCGCTCGGGATCGCGATCTCCGAAGCGGTTGAAATTGCGGCGCAGAGCCCGGAGGTCAACTACGCGCTCGGCTCAGTCCTAAGCCATGTGATTCTGCACCAGACGATCATCGGCCAGGAATCAATTCTGCAGATGGAGATGGCCGGCGAGGAGCCGGACACGATAATCGCCTGCTTCGGTGGCGGATCCAACTTCGGTGGCCTTGCGATCCCGTGGCTGCGCCGCAACATTCGCGACGGCGCAACGACACGCTTCATTGCCGCTGAACCTGCCGCCTGCCCAAGCCTGACGAAGGGCGAATACGCCTACGACTTCGGCGACACGCAGGGCCTTACGCCGATGATGCCGATGTACACGCTCGGGCACGACTTTGTGCCGCCGCCGGTCCACGCCGGTGGTTTGCGTTATCACGGCGCGTCGCCGCTGATCTCGGCGTTGGTCCACGGCGGGATGGTCGAAGCGCGCTCAGTAGCTCAGAACGACACCTTCGCTGCCGGGCTGCAGTTCGCCCGCTGCGAGGGGATTATCCCGGCACCGGAGCCAACTCACGCGATCAGCGTCACGATCGCTGAGGCCGAAGCTGCCAAGCAGGCGGGCGAGGAGCGGGTGATTCTTTTTGGCCTCTGCGGCCACGGAAACTTCGATTTGGCCTCCTATGACGCCTATCTGGCAGGGAATCTAGAGAATCTTGAGTTTTCGCAGCAGGAGATGGATGCTGCTATGGCGAAGCTCCCAGATGGCGTACCAGCGATCTGATCGCGAAACAAACGAATTAAGGAGAGATTCTTCAAATGACTACCGCAGGCGCAGCGCCCGGCCACATTGATATCGGCAAGGTCCTTCGGGACGGGCTGGATGTCTATAAGAAGTCCGTCGGCACGATCTGGGCCGTGACCTTGATCCTGATCATCCCGGTCGCGATCCTCAACTATTTCTCGGCCGATTCAACGGTCATCGCAGTGATCGCAGCGATCGCGACGATCATCCTCGATCTATATCTAACCGGCGCTCTCGTGAAGGTCGTCAAAGAGGTTGAGGAGGACGGCAGTGCCCCGGTCTCGACCGTCGGCGCGCTGATCGGCAGCGTCACGCCGAAGCTGTTCCCACTTTTCATTATGGGGATCATCGTCGCCGTCTGCACCTACGTTGGGCTTGTTTTCCTAATCATTCCTGGGCTTTTCATCGCCCTCGTTTGGTCGGTCTGTGTTCCGGCGATGATGGTCGAGGACAGCGGCATCTTCGATTCACTTGGCCGCAGTTACAACATCACCGACGGCAACCGTTGGCGGATGATTGGGCTGGCAGTGGTTTTGGTGATCATCTACATGATCGTCTTCTTTGTAGCTGCGCTGCTGGGTAACATTGCGCCGATTGTCGGCGTGATCGCCTTCGTGATCGCGGGTATTTTGCTCTACCCATACTCGGCGCTGATCAAGACAGTCCTCTTCTACGACCTGCGTGAGGCCAAAGGCGAAGGTCCCGTAGTGGTCGTTGAGACGGTGACTGAAGTGCCGAGTGGCGAGCCGCTTATCTGATAGCAGCTGATCAGCAGGCACCAATTCTTGGCCACGGGCCGCCGCGCAGCAGCGCGGCGGCCCGTTGTCGTTGAGGGCTGAAAACCGCTTGCGCGGCCAATCGCCGCTGGTGTACGTTCCCGCAATGAGCAGAGATTCTGAGCAGCCAGAGAAGCCTGAGACGCCGGCTGAGCCAACGCCGCCTGCAACACCACCGCCGGCGCAGCCGCCCGCGACACCGGACGCGCCGCCGACGACCCCACCGGTCGCTCAGCCCGCCGCGCCGGCAGCTGGCACGGCAGCCATAGCCCCAGGCCAGGGTGGTCTCGCGATAGCGGCCTTGATCTGCGGCATCGGCGGCATCCTCACCTCTTGGTGTTGCATCGGTGTGCCACTGGCGATCGCCGCTGTGGTCTGCGGGGCCCTCGGCAAGACGGAGGCAGAGAGGCGTGGAGCGCCCAACTGGATGTGGATGACCGGCCTGATTCTTGGCGCAGTAGCAATTGTGATCTTCGTGCTTGCGATGATCATCGGCGTGGCCACTACCGACTTCAGCCGCCTCAACAACCCCTAGGAGGACGAGCGATCGCCACTTCGCACACCGGTTGCGAGCACGCTCACGGGCATCGGCTAGGTGCCCAGCAGCGGCGCGCTCTCTTGCTCGGTGGCGGCGCGCTGGCGGTGCTGCTTGCTCCGCTGGTGACGGCGCTGCTCTGCTTCAGCACCTCAATCGCAAACGGCGGCGGTGGCTGCCCGCTGCTGGCGGCGACCGGCGTTCCCTGCCCGGCCTGCGGAGCGACGCGCGCCATCGTGCTCTTCTCGCACGGCGATGCCGGCGGCGCGTTGCGCTTCAACTGGAGCTGGCTAGTGATCTGGTTTGTCGTCGTAGGCGCGATGGCAATGTCCGCGTGGCGGCTCTGGCAGCAGCGGACTGCGCTGCCGGCCTGGACACGCCGCTTTGGCCGCTGGCTGCAGGCGCATCCAGCGGCTGTCGTGGCGCTGCCGTTCGCGCTGCTGCTCGGCCCGTGGCTCGTCGCGCTGGCGAACCTCAACGCGATCCGCTAAGCGGCGACTGCGACTTCGGCCGGCGGCCTGTTGCTGAGCACCCGAGCCGGCTCGGCGCGGTGGACGGTCACCGGCATTCCCTGAATCGGTGAGATCGTTGGCGCTAGTCGGATGTTCAGCTCGTAGCCGGGAAGAACCTCAAGCCGGCAGCGCTCGAAGATTGCGCGCATGATCGCGCCAACCTCGGCCTGGCCGAATCGCATTCCAAGGCAGGTCCGTGAGCCGCCGCCGAACGGGATGTACTGGCCTTTGCGCATCGCCTTCTTGCCGGCTTCGGTGAAGCGCATCGGGTCGAAGGTCTGAGGCGAGTCCCAAACGTCGGGTAGATGGTGGCTGGCCCACGAGCTGTAATTGACGTGGGCTCGGCCTGGCACCGTGACGCCAGCAAACTCGTACGGATCGACCGAGCGTCGCGGGCCAATGTAGGCAGGCGGGTACATCCGCAGGGTCTCATCGAAGATCATCTCCGGCGTGATCGTTGGATCATCTAGCAGCTCGGGGTTCTTTGAGAGTTCGTAGAACATGAAGGTGACGCTGGAGCTGGTTGTGTCGTGGCCAGCGAAGAGCAGCGTCATTGCGTGGTCGCGGATGTGGCGGTCTTCAAGTCCTTGACCATCTTCGTCCTCAGCGTCGAGCAGCAGCGAGAGGACGTCGTCGCCGCGTTCGCCGCTGGCTCGGCGGCGGTCGATCTCACCGTAGATCAGCTGATCCAGCCGCGCTCGCGACTTGATCAGCTTGGCGTACGGGGTCAGCGGGCCACGGGCCAGCTGCAGCGCGAAGTCGCGGGCGTGGAACGAGAGCGCATTCTCGAACTCGGTCACAGCGTCGAAGTCGCCAGCGCGGGCCTTGTCGGGGTCGAGGCCGAAAAGCGCGCGCAGCGCCACGCGTAGTGCCAGATGGCGGACCCAGTCGTAGAGGTCGATCACCGCGCCCGGAACTAGATCTTCGGCGGCGCGCTCAACTTCGGCGTCGATGATCTCGGTTGCGCTGGCGATCTTCTTGCTGTGGAAGGCGGGAAGCATCAGCTTGCGCGATGAGCGATGGAAGGCGCCGTCGATCGTCAGCATTCCGTCCCCGAGCAGCGGGATTAGGTCGCGCATGAAGCCGTCACGCCAAGTGAAGTTGTCGGCGTTCGAGACGAGCATGTAGTGGTTGGCCTCGGGGCCAAGCATCATCACGGCGTTGAAGTGCAACACCTTGATCGTGAAAACAGGGCCATAGCGCTCGTAGTACTCGAGGTACATCCCGAGCGGGTCCTTTGAGAAGCGCTGCGTGTTGGCGAGGCTGAAGTGGGTTGAGCCTGGGGGCCAAGGAACGGTCGCCGCGCGGTCGTCGGCGACGTCTTGAAGCATTAGCTTGAGTGGGTTGGGGCTGTGCGGAGCTGGGCCTTCGAGCATCGCAACTGAGGCTACCGCAGCACCTCAGAAAGACGAACGGCCCCAGGAGGATGGGGCCGTTCGCTACTGATTTGACCTGCGCGGTTAGCGCTTGTTGCGTAGGCGGGAGAGGAGGTCCGTCACACGCTGCTGGAGGTCTTCGTTGGCGGTATTACCGTCACGGGTTCTCGGCTCGGCGCGGTTGACGCTCTCGCAGGAGCCGTTCGGGGCCTCGGCGGTTGCGTCGCTGATCACGTCGGCGTTGTCGAGGTTGGCAACGTCGGTGCCATCGCCGCAGCTGATCGTGTCGGTTTCGCCGTCACGGGCGTTGAGGCGGTCATCGCCTGCTCCGCCGCTGAGCGTGTCGCCCACCGTGTCGACTGCGCCGCCCTCGCCGGGGACAACGTCAACGCGGGTGACTGCCCAGAGGCGATCGTTACCGTCGCCACCGTTGAGGACGTCAACACCCGCATTTGCGAACAGGAAGTCGTTACCGCCGTCGCCTGCGAGCTCGTCGTCGCCGCGGCCGCCAACGACGAGGTCTCTGCCCTCGCCTGCCGTTACGACATCATTGCCACTGAGTCCGAAGACGCGGTCGTTGCCACCGAGCGCCGAGATTGAGTCGGCTGTCTTGGTGCCGATCAGCCGCTCGGCGGAGTCGGTGCCGGTCAAGCTGGCTGCCGATGCAACGGAGGCCGTCGCAGCGAACGCTGCCAGTGACGCGGTGAGGATTGGGATGATTCGGTTGCACTTCATTGGGGGTCCTTCCCTTCGGGTGATTGGTGTCTATCTGCCACCTAAACCCCCGTCGACCCCTAGAGTTGCGTTCCTCGCTGAGCGATGCGGCGCCGAGGTTGTCATACTTCGCAGGCGCTCGGGGGCGTAGCTCAGTTGGTTAGAGCGCCGGCCTGTCACGCCGGAGGTCGCGGGTTCGAGTCCCGTCGCTCCCGTTGCCGGTTTACTCTCAGAGTTCCTTTAGAGTGCCTCGGCAGTATCCCCGCTATGAGGGTTAAGCGAACCCACTCCCCCCGGCTTGTTGCCGCTGCCTCTGGCTCTGCGTTGCTCGCCTTCGCCGCCTGCGGCGGAGTCGCCGCGAGCGGGAGCACGACCACTACGGCGTCGGCCGTCAGCAGCAGCTCCAACATCAAGGCGGGCCTGGAGAAAGCGAAGTGGGGCTCAAACGTCAAGGTGACTTACGGATCACGCACGATACGTCTGCGCTCTAACGGCATCCCGAACCACTCCCGCTCCGCCTACTACGCGGTGCCTACGCAGGGCGTGAGGATCCCCACTGCCGCTACGTCGCAAGTCGTCGCCGACCCGACAGGGAGCCAGTCCTACGACTACAAGATCTCAACCACGCCGAAGAAGATCACGAAGACGACAGCTGCGCCACTCGGTGCGATCGGGTTGATGATCTCGGGGGCAGTTCTGTTCAATCCGTACGAGGCCGACAACAAAACGGTTGCGATGGCGAGTAACTTTTCGCTCACCGCCCCTAACGGTTCATCAGCACCATTTATCGATGACTGCAGTGGTCACTCGGGTCCAGGGATGGGCGGTCGAGGGGGCCAGTACCACTACCACGGCCTTCCGGCTTGCGTTTCGAAGGAAGTTGACACTTCGAAGGGCCCCTCGCACATCCTCGGCATCGCTTTTGACGGTTTTCCGATCTACGGCAAGCGCGACATCAAGGGTAAAGTGATTCCGGCTTCTAAGCTCGACAAGTGCAACGGCATCACAAGCGCAACGCCTGAGTTCCCAAAGGGGATTTACCACTATGTGCTGCCGGGGACGAGCAACGCGACGTCGTCGATCCGCTGCTTCCACGGCAAGGTTGACTCATCGTTGATCACTCGGATGCCGAACATGGGTGGCCCTCCCGGCGGTGGCCCTCCCGGCGGTGGCCCTCCGCCGGCCAGCTCGCGCGCAGCAAGCGTTGCCGCTCGCCTCTTTTGCGACCTAACCGGAATCGGCTCTTAGAAAACGCCGACCGCTCACGCCAGAGCTTGCCGGTGCGAGTCCGCTCCGCCAGCGCAATCGCACAGCCAGCCCGCGCTCGGCTACGATCGCGCGATGACGACGATCGATGAGACGCGCCTTCCCGGAGTTGGAGTTCGCCACGAGTTCACGACCCATCGCGGCGAGCGGGTTGGTGTGCTGAAACACCTTGCCGGCGACCGCGAACTGCTGGTCTACGAGCGCGACGACCCTGATTCGTGCGAGCGGACGCTGAGGCTAGATGAGGCGGACGCGGAAGCACTCGCTGAATTGCTCGGCATCTCGCAACTGGCGCAGAGCCTTGGCGCCGTTCGCGAGGCGGTCGGTGGACTGGTGATCGAGTGGGTCGAGATCGCCGCGGGGTCGCCATTTGCTGGCCGCACGATTGCTGATTCGGCTCTGAGGACGAGGACAGGAGCGTCGATCATCGCGCTGCTGCGCCGCAGCGGGGCGATCCCGGCGCCGACGCCGGATCAGCAATTCGAGGCTGATGACACGGTGATCGTCGTCGGCACGCTCGACGGCGTGCGCGAAGCAGAAGCGCTGTTCGAGGGTCGATAGGCCGGTGGCGCTAGCCGCCGCCGCTCCGGGCAGCGACATCGCCGTTGTATTGCTCGAGATCGGCGGCTTGCTGCTGCTGCTCGGGCTGCTCTCGAAGCTCGCCAAGCGCCTGCGCACCAGTCCCGTCGCCTTTTATCTAGCGGTCGGTGTGCTGCTCGGCTTGAGCCCGATTGACGTTCAGCCGCAGGTGATCGATCTGGGCGCCGCGATCGGCGTCGTGCTGTTGCTCTTCTTCATCGGTCTTGAGTACACCGGCAGGGAGTTACTCGGAACGCTGCGCCACCAGGCCCGCTCCGGAGTCGTTGATGGCGTCCTCAACGTGATCCCGGCGGTTGCGATCGGCCTTTTGATGGACTTGGAAGCGGTCGCGATCTTTGCCCTTGCCGGAATTGCTTGGGCCTCATCGTCGGGAATCGTCGCGCGGACAATCGAAGATCTTGGGCGAATCGGCAACCGCGAAACGCAAGGCGTGCTCTCGATTCTTGTGATCGAGGACGTCGCGATGGCCGCCTACCTGCCGCTGCTGACCGTGCTGCTGGCAGGCGGCGCGCTAGCTGCCGCGATCGGTTCGGTGGCTGTCGCGCTGGCCGTCGTTGCATTGGTTCTCGTATTCGCCGTTCGCGGAGCCTCGCACGCCGAGCGCGCGTTCGGCTCTGCGCGCGGCGAGTCGCTGGTGCTGATGATGCTCGGGGTGACGCTGCTGGTGGCCGGGCTCGCCGAGCTGGTGCAGGTATCGGCAGCGGTCGGCGCCTTCCTTGTAGGGATTGTCGTCTCCGGTCGCCTCGCCGACCGCACGCGAAGCACGCTGGCGCCGCTGCGCGATCTATTCGCCGCCGCCTTCTTCGTCTTCTTCGGTCTGCAGATCGAGCTTGGCGGCTTGCTGCCGGAGGTCGGCTGGGTCGCGCTGCTGTGCGCCGCCGGGATCGTCGGCAAGATGCTGACCGGCTGGTACGTAGCGGGCCGCGCCGGTGGTCGGCCATCAGCCAAGCTGCGCGCAGCGACAGTGCTGATCCCGCGCGGCGAGTTTGCGATCGTGATCGCCTCGCTAGCTGTTGCTGCCGGAGTCGAGGCACGAATTGGACCGATCACAGCCGGTTACGTGCTGGCGCTGGCGCTGATCGGCTCGCTTGCGACCCGTTTTTCCGACAGCTTCTCGCGCCGCTGGTTGGGGAGCAGCTCAGCGATCGCCGCAAGTGGTTCAATCAAGTGATGAGCGCTGATTCATCGCCGGACGGGAACGATGCAGATGTGATTGTTGTCGGCGCTGGCCTAGCCGGGCTGGTAGCGACCCGCGAGCTCGAAGCGAAGGGTATTTCGGTGATCATCTGTGAGGCGCGCGAGCGCGTAGGCGGCAGACTCCTCAACGAGCCACTGCCGATCGGCGATCAGGTAACGGAGGTCGGCGGTGAATGGGTCGGCCCGACCCAGTTCAAGATCAAAGCGCTCGCGGACGAGCTTGGTCTTCGCCGCCACGCCACCTACGACGAGGGCGACAACTTGATCGACTGGAAAGGTAAGGCGGTCCGCTACAAGGGCACAATCCCGCGCGTCAACCCGGCTGTTCTAGCCGACATCGGCCAAGCGCAATTGCGCTTCGAGCGGATGGCCCGCTCGGTCGATCCAGCCGCACCATGGAAGGCGAAGTCGGCGGAGCGCTGGGACCGCCAGACGCTCGGCGCATGGTTCGCCCGCAATACGGCCACCGCCGGTGCGCCAATGATGTTTGAGATCGCCGCGGAGATGATCTGGGGCGCCGAGCCGGCCGACATTTCGCTGCTTCATGCACTCGCCTATACCTCGGCGGCGGGATCATTCTCAGCCCTAATCGATGTCAAAGGCGGCGCCCAGGAGGAGCGCATCGTTGAGGGCTCACAGGCCGTTCCGCTGAGGCTCGCCGAGCAACTGAAGTCGCAGCTGCTGTTGGAGTCGCCGGTCAGTCGCATCGATCATCACGGGGGCGGCGTCTGCGTCCACGCCGGCGGGCGGGAACTGAAGGCACGTGCTGTGATCGTCACAATCCCGCCGCCGCTGACAGGACAGATTGACTGGCATCCGTTACTGCCCGTCAATCGCGATCAGCTGGTCCAACGGATGCCTCACGGAGCGGCGATCAAGTGTCTGGCTGTCTACCAGCGCCCGTTTTGGCGCGACGATGGCCTTAGTGGTCAGGCGATCGATCCAGCTGGCCCGGTGCGCGCGACCTACGACAACTCGCCAGCCGATGGAAGCTGCGGTGTGATGCTCGGCTTTCTCGTCGGAACGAGGGCCCGCGCGCTCGGCGAGCTTGAGCCGCAGGCCCGCGAGGCCGAGGTTCTCAAAGGTTTCGTGCGCATGTTCGGCGCCCAGGCCGCGCAGCCGGTGGCCTACATCGAGCAGGACTGGGCGAAGGAACGCTGGACGCGAGGCTGCCCCGTCTGTTACATGCCGCCGGGCGCGATGACCGCTCACGGCGCCGCCTTGCGCGAGCCGATCGGGCCGATCCACTGGGCCGGCGCTGAGACAGCGACGCGTTGGACTGGGTACATGGATGGAGCCGTCAGTTCCGGCGAAGACGCCGCCAACGCGGTCGCAGCGGCGCTGGCGCGATCTGCCGCGTAGCGGCTGGAGCGACCACGCGCGTTACGATCGGCCGGTGGAGCGACTGAAGGCCGATGTTGAAGCGCTCGCGGGAATCGAGCGAGGATCTGCCAGCGAAGGTGAGCAAACCGCCGCCCGCTGGGCCGCTGGAAGGCTAACCGAGTGCGGCGCCGCAAATGTGGGCCTTCAGCACTACCGCGGACGGACGACAAACTCATGGAGCTTCGCGGGGCATTCTGTTGTCGGCCTGCTCGGCCAGAGAATCGGTGGGGTTGCGGGCGCTTTGGCGGCTAGCTGCGCGCTTGTCTCGCTGGAGCGTGATGCCAGCGGCCGAGCCCCGTGGCGACGGCGGATCGCTGGCGGTGCGAGCGGCGCGAATGCCACCGCCGTGGTTGCACCCACTGGCGCCGTTCGCCGAACGGTTGTCGTCGTCGCGCATCTCGACGCTGCGAAGACCGGCCTGGCTTGGCATCCGCGCGTCACGCAGAGCGGGGCGAAGCGCCATCTACGGACGCACAAGGTTGAGCCGGTGATCGGGCTGCAAGGTCTGGCGCTGGCTGGCTCGGCAATCGCAGCGCTGCTGCCGCGGGGATCAGCTCCGCGACGGTTGATTGGGACTGCCTCGGGGTTCCTGAATCTCGTCGCAGTGCTGGCGAACCTCGACATCGCGCGCTCAGCGAGCGTTCCTGGAGCCAACGACAACGCGACCGGCGTCGCCGCCGCGCTTTCGCTCGCCGCCGAGCTCGCCGCCAGTCCGCTCAGCAACACCGAGGTTCAGTTCGCGCTGGTCGGTAGCGAGGAATCGGGAATGGGCGGCTTCCACGCATTTCTCGAGCAGCGCTCCGAGCAGCTTGATCCGGCTTCGACCTTGGTGCTGGGGCTTGACACGCTCGGCAGCGGGACGCCGATCGTTGCCGCAGCGGAAGGCGCGCTACTGACCCATCGCTATCGCGACCAGGACTTAGCGCTGGCGGACGAGGGCGCACGGCTTGCCGGCCAGCCAGCCCCGCAGCGCTGGCGGATCGGTGGCTGGACCGACCCGCTGCTGGCGCTCTCGCGCGGGATCCCCGCAATATCGCTGCTTTCGATCGGCCCCGGCTACTACCCGCACTACCACCACCCGAGCGACCTGCCCGAGTTCGTTGACTGGGACTGCCTTCAGCGTTGCACTGAGATTGCGGGCTCAATCCTGCGCGCATTCGACGACGGAGCTTCAGTTCGCTGAGCGTGTCACCAGTCGAACCTGCGAGAATGAAGCGATGAGCCCTGCCTACACGCCGCCGAACCCAAACAAGCGCCGCAACGTGATGATCGCCGCACTCGTCGCGGTCGCCGTTGTTGTCGCCGCGATCCTGATCGTGGTCAGCTCTGGCGACAACAAGGATCAGAGCGCTGCGCCAGCCAGCAACGCTCCACTACGTGGACTGAGCGAGACCAAAGCGATGCTCGAGGGAATACCCCAAGAGGGCAACGCGCTCGGCGAGCAGAACGCACCGATAACGATGATCGAATACGCCGACTATCAGTGTCCGTTCTGCCGTGATTACGCGCTTGAGACGATGCCGGTGCTAATCAACGATTATGTCCGCAGCGGCAAGCTGCGGATGGAGTTTGAGACGCTGACCTTTGTTGGCCCGGACTCTGAGACTGCGGCTCGCGCTGGCGCGGCTGCCGGTCAGCAGAATCTTGAGTGGAACTTCAGCCATCTCTTCTACTTCAACCAAGGTGAGGAGCGCAGCGGCTACGTGACCGACGCCTTCATCGACAAGCTCTACGAGGGTGCCGGTGTCGACGCTGCCAAGGCGAACGCCTACCGGAAGACTCCGGCCGCGGCGGTGCCGATCGCGCAGGCCAGTGAGAACGCGCAGAAGTACGGCGTCGCATCAACGCCCTCGTTCGTAATTGGGCCGACCGGCGGCCCGTATACGAAGCTGGAGGTCGAAATCAGCAACGCCGACGCCTTCAAGGCAGCGTTTGACGCGCTGCTGAAGTAAGCGGCGAGTGCTCGACCGGCGTCTCTATCGAGCGGCGCTCTTCCTCGCCGTAGTCGGCATCGCAATTGCCGGCTACCTGACCTACGTTCACTACGCAGGGATTCAACCGACCTGCACCAGCGGTGGCTGCGAGGTCGTGCAGAGCAGCGAGTGGGCCGATGTTTATGGAGTGCCTGTCGCGCTGCTGGGGCTGATCGGTTACCTCTTGATCCTTGGCTCGCTGCTGGCGCTGCGTGGTGACGCGCAGCGCTTCGCCAGCGCAGCACTGAGCCTCGTCGGCTTTCTCTACAGCGGCTACCTCACCTATCAAGAGCTGTTCACGATCAAGGCGATCTGCCAGTGGTGTGTGGCCAGCGCGGCGGTCTTGACTTTGTTGGCGATCGTCACGCTCTGGCGGCTACTCGTGAGCAGCGGCGGTGCGGCGGAGGCGACCGATGCCGGCTGACAGTTTCGGCGCCCGATCGGTGCTCGAGGCAGGCGGCCGCGAGCTGGAAGTATTCCGCGTTGACGCGCTGAGCGATCGTTTCGACGTAGCCCGCCTGCCGTTCTCGCTCAAGGTGCTGCTCGAGAACCTGCTGCGCCATGAGGGCACCGGCGAGGTGACGGCCGCCGACGTTGAGGCCCTCGCCGGCTGGGACGCGGCCGCCGAACCGAGCATTGAAATCGCTTTTAGCCCAGCGCGAGTGCTGATGCAGGACTTCACCGGCGTCCCTTCGGTCGTCGACCTCGCAGCGATGCGCGACGCCGTCGTAGAGCTTGGCGGCTCGGCGGCGGCGATCGAGCCGCTGGTACCGGCTGAGCTGGTGATCGACCACTCGGTGCAGGTTGACTCGTTTGGCGCCGCCGACTCGTTCGCGATCAACGCGCAGCGAGAGTTTGAACGCAACGGCGAGCGCTACAAGTTCCTGCGCTGGGGGCAGCAGGCGTTCGAGCAGTTCCGCGTCGTTCCGCCCGATACCGGCATCGTCCACCAGGTCAACCTTGAGTACCTCGCACGGGTTGTTTGCGTGGACGGGGAACAGGCCTTCCCCGACACGCTCGTCGGCACCGACAGCCACACGACGATGGTCAACGGCCTCGGCGTGCTCGGCTGGGGTGTCGGTGGGATCGAGGCCGAGGCGGCGATGCTCGGCCAGCCGGTTTCGATGTTGATTCCACGCGTGCTCGGCGTGCGGCTCGAAGGCGAGCTGGCGGAGGGCGCAACGGCGACCGATCTTGTGCTGACCGTCACCGAGCTGCTGCGCAAGCGCGGCGTCGTCGGCTGGTTCGTTGAGTTCTACGGCCCCGGCGTCTCCCATCTGCCGCTTGCTGACCGCGCGACGATCGGCAACATGAGCCCCGAGTTTGGTTCGACCTGCGCGATCTTCCCGATCGACGCGGAGACGATCCGGTACCTGCGCTTCACCGGTCGCCCCGAAGAGCAGATTGAGATAACCGAGGCCTACGCGCGCGCACAAGGTTTCTGGCATCACGCGGGCGCCATTGAGCCGGTCTTCTCCGACACGATTGCCATCGACCTGGGCAGCGTTGTGCCGTCGATCGCCGGGCCGCGTCGGCCGCAGGATCGAGTTTCGCTAAGCGATGCGCAGGCAAACTACCGCGCCGAGCTGCCAAGCTTCGAGGGCGACGTGGTTGCCGCTGAGGATGCCGAGCTAAAGAACGGCGACGTCGTGATAGCGGCGATCACGAGCTGCACGAACACCTCGAACCCGTCGGTGATGATCGCCGCCGGGCTGTTGGCGAAGAAGGCGCGTGCGCATGGCCTGAAGGTCAAACCGTGGGTCAAGACCTCGCTGGCGCCTGGCTCGAAGGTCGTAACTGACTATCTCGTCCGCGCCGATCTCCAGGACGAGCTCGACGCGCTTGGCTTCAACCTCGTCGGCTACGGCTGTACGACCTGCATCGGCAACTCCGGCCCGCTGCCCGACGAGGTAGCCGCGACCGTCCGCGAGAACGGCCTCGCGGTCTGCTCGGTTCTCTCCGGCAACCGCAACTTCGAAGGCCGCATCAACCCTGACGTGAAGATGAACTACCTCGCCTCGCCGCCGCTCGTTGTCGCCTACGCGTTGGCGGGAACGATTGACGTTGATCTGACCAGCGACGCGCTAGGTCAGGACGGCGAAGGCAACGATGTCTTCCTGCGCGATCTTTGGCCCAGCGGCGCCGAGATCGCCGAGGCCGTCGAGCACGCGGTCCAGTCCGACATGTTCCGTAAGAGCTACGCGCAGGTCTATGACGGTGACGTCAATTGGGCTTCGCTCGAGGCTCCTTCCGGCGACCGCTTCGCTTGGAGTGACGATTCGAGCTATCTCCGCCGCCCGCCTTACTTCGACGCGATGCCGGCCGAGCCAGAGCCGGTCACCGATCTCGCCGGCGCGCGAGCGCTGCTAGTCCTTGGCGACAGTGTCACGACCGACCACATCTCACCGGCCGGTGCGATCAAGCCCGACAGCCCGGCCGGTCTCTACCTGCAGTCGCTTGGCGTGAAGCCGGTTGACTTCAACTCCTACGGCGCACGTCGCGGTAACCACGAGGTGATGGTGCGCGGGACCTTCGCCAACATTCGCCTGCGTAACCTGCTGGCGCCCGGAACCGAGGGTGGCGTAACGCGCCACCAGCCGGACGGAGGCGAAATGTCGATCTACGACGCCGCGATGCTCTACGCCGAAGAAGGAACACCGTTGGTAGTTCTCGGCGGCCGCGAATACGGCTCTGGCTCATCCCGCGACTGGGCCGCCAAGGGCACGGCGCTGCTCGGCGTGCGCGCCGTGATCGCTGAGAGCTTTGAGCGGATTCACCGCTCAAATCTGGTCGGGATGGGCGTTCTGGCGCTGCAGTTTCCGCCGGATGAGAATGCCGCTTCGCTAGGCCTGACCGGCGACGAGAGCTTTGAGATCAGCGGCGTTGCCGAAGCTCTCAACGGCGGCCAGATGCCGACCGTCGCCACCGTCACGGCGGGCGAGGTTCAGTTCGAGGCTCGGGTAAGGATCGACACGCCGAGGGAAGCGGATTACTTCCGCCACGGCGGAATCCTCCCTTATCTGCTCCGTCAGCTTGCGTCGCGCTGAAGAAATTGCGCCAGCACCTCGTGGTACTCGGGCACATCGAGCAGGAATGAGTCGTGCCCCCAGGGGGAGTCAATGTCGCGGTGGCTGGCGCTCAGCTGCCGCGCCTTCAGCTCGCGGACAATCCGCTCCGAGTGCGGCGCCGCGAAGCGCCAGTCGCTGCTGAATGAGATCGCGAGGAACTCGGTCGGGTTGCCGCGCAGTTTTTCGTCGATGCCCTGCTCATCGAACGGTGTGAAGTAGTCCATTGTGCGCGTCAGGTAGAGGTAGGTCAGCGCGTCGAAGCGGCTTAAGAAACTGGCGCCTTGGTGGTGGAGATAGTGCTCTACCTCGAAGTCCGGGCCGAGTCCTGGTTCGGACCCTTCGACCCTGCGCGCGCGGCCGAACTTGTGCGCGAACGACTGCTCAGAGAGATAGGTGATGTGGGCCATCATCCGCGCCACGGCGAGGCCGATATTTGGCCCGCGGCCGCTCTCGTGGTAGCGGCCGCCTTGGAAGTCGGGGTCGCGCATGATCGCCTCGCGGGCCACGGTTGAGAATGCGATGTTCATCGCCGTCAGCTCGGCGCTGGCGCAGATGGCGGCGCAGCGCGCGATCGCCAGCGGGTAGTCGATTGCCCACTGCAGCGCCTGCATGCCGCCGAGCGACCCGCCGAGCGCTGCGTGGAGTCGTTCGATCTGCAGCTTCTCGAGTAGCCGACGGTGAACCGTATTGAGGTCGCGGACGCTGAGCATTGGGAACTCAAGGCCGTAGCGCTGGCCGCTCGCCGGGTTGACCGACGATGGCCCTGTCGTCCCTTGGCAGCCACCGAGCAGGTTTGGCGAGATCACGAAGAACTGCTCTGTGTCGATCGGCCTGCCGGGGCCGATCAGCCGATCCCACCAGCCGCGCCGCGCCGAATCGCCGTGGTGGCCAGCGGCGTGCGCATCGCCGGTCAGCGCGTGGCAGACGAAGACGGCGTTGGTGCGATCGGCATTGAGATCACCGTACGTCTCGTACGCTACCTCGACCGGCGCGAGCGTCGCCCCGGATTCAAGAACCAGTGGCGCCTCTTCCGTGAAGCAGACGACCGACTCGGTCTTGACCTCGCCGAGGCCGCCTGCTTCCACGGGGTATGGCTCCTTAAGCGGGAGCGGCTACGCGCGACTTCGCGAGCGCCTGGTCGATGTCGCCGAGGATGTCATCGATGTTCTCGATCCCGACCGAGAGACGGATCGTCTCCTGCGTCACGCCAGCAGCCTCGAGCTCCTCCGCGCTTAGCTGTGAGTGCGTCGTTGAGGCAGGGTGGATCGCCAGCGACTTGGCGTCGCCAATGTTTGCAAGGTGGCTGAACAGGCCGAGACCCTCAATGAAGCTCTTGCCAGCGTCGAGGCCGCCCTTGAGTCCGAATGTCACCAGCGCACCGTACCCGCCGGTTAGGACTCTGTCTGCAACTTCCTTGTAGGGGCTCGAATCAAGGCCCGGGTAGTAGATCCATTCGACGTCGTCATGGGCGGCCAGATGTTCGGCGACTGCTTTGGCGTTGGAGTTGTGGCGCTCCATCCGCAGCGGCAGCGTTTCGACGCCCTGCAGGAAGAGGAACGAGTTGAAAGGCGAGAGCGCGGCGCCGGTGTTTCGCAGCAGCACGGTCCGAACACGACCGATGTAGGCCGCCGGGCCGAGCGCATCGGCCCAGACGACGCCGTGGTAGCTGGGGTCGGGCCCGACGAGGATCTTGAACTTCTCCGGCTGCGAGCTCCAGTCGAAGTTGCCGGAATCGATCACGATCCCACCGATCGAGGTGCCGTGGCCGCCGATGAACTTCGTCAGCGAGTGGACGACGATGTCGACGCCCTGATCGAAGAGCCGAGCGCCGACCGGCGTCGCGACAGTGTTGTCGATGATCAACGGCACACCGATCCCGTGGGCGGCCTCTGCCCAGGCCGGAATGTCGAGCACGTTGAGGCGCGGGTTGCCGATCGTCTCGCCGAAGACGGCCTTCGTCCGCTCGTCAGCGGCTGCGGCTACCGCGGCAGGGTCATCGGCATCGACCCAGCGAACCTCGATGCCGTACTGCGGCAGCGTGTGTGCGAAGAGGTTGTAGGTGCCGCCGTAGATCTGACTGACGGAGATGATGTTGTCGCCGGCCTGGGCGATGTTGAGGATCGAGTAGGTGACTGCGGCCTGGCCGGAGGCGACGGCGACTGCGCCGATGCCGCCTTCGAGGTCGGTCAGGCGCTGTTCGAGTACGCCTGAGGTCGGGTTCATGATCCGCGTGTAGATGTTGCCGGGAACTGCCAGCGCGAAGAGATCGGCGGCATGCTGGGTGTCGTTGAAGACGTAGGAGGTCGTCTGGTAGATCGGGACGGCGCGTGCGTTCGTCGTCGGGTCCGGCTCTTGGCCTCCGTGGAGGGCAATCGTTTCTGGTCGCTGAGTTGGCTCTGACATTTCGGTATGGGCTCCTTTATTACGACGGGGGAGATAAAATAGCGTAAATCGGATTGGATTAGCACCCTATTGCCCTCGGGCTGCCTCCGCGGCCCGCTCGTGCCTGATCTGCGACCGCTGCGCGCGGTCGGTCGCTAGGCTCGTTTGCGATGACTATTCCTCCCGTTCTGAACGCGCTCCTAACCGCTCACGGCCCGTCCGGCTATGAGACCACGCCGGCCGCCGTCTGGCGCGACGCCGCCTCCTCCTTCGCCGCATCGGTCGATGCTGACGTGATGGGTAGTTCGACCGCCCGCGTCGCCGCTAGCGGCGAGGGCCCGTCGCTGGCAATCGTCGGTCACATAGATGAGATCGGCCTGATCGTCACGCACATCGAAGACTCCGGCTTTCTGCGCTTCACAGGCGTCGGCGGCTGGGACGCTCAGGTGCTGGTTGGCCAGCGTGTAGCGGTCGCGACCGCTGATGGGGTTGTGCCGGGCGTCGTCGGCAAGAAGCCGATCCACCTGCTTGACGCGGACGACCGCAAGAAGGTGCCAGAGATCAAGGCAATGCACATTGACATCGGCGCCGCTGATGGCGACGCTGCGCGCGAGCTGGTGCGCGTCGGCGACGTTGCTGTGATCGCCGGGGATCCGCTTGAGCTGCAGAGCGGCCGCGTTGCGTCGCGCTCGATGGACAATCGGCTCGGCTGTTACGTCGCCTACGAGGCGGCGCGGCTGGTAGCCGAGGCTGGCGGCGCCCCAGGCGAGGTGATCGCCGTCGCCGCGGTCCAGGAAGAGACCGGCTTTGGCGGTTCAACGACGATCGCCCACTCGCTCGCGCCGGGGCTCGCGATCGCCGTTGACGTGACTCACGCAACCGACGCCCCAGGGATCGATGAGAACGAGCTCGGCAAGCACCACTTCGGCAGCGGGCCGGTGATCGAGCGCGGCACGAGCCTGCATCCGCTGATCGCTGAGCTGCTGATCGAGGCGGCTGAGGCTGAGAAGATTCCGTACACGCTTGCCGCCTCGGGCCGTCACACCGGCACCGACGCCGACGCGATCTACCGCTCGCGCGGTGGCGTGCCGACGGGCCTTGTTTCGGTACCGCTGCGATATATGCACTCTCCAGTTGAGCTAGTTCAGCTCGATGACGTTGAGAACACGGCCAAGTTGCTAGCCGCCTTCGCGCTGCGGCTGCCGGCCGACGTTTCGTTTGAGCGCTAAGCGCCCAGTTGTTGTTGCTATTCGACATCGACGGAACGCTGCTTCTGAAAGGCGCCGACGCGCACGCCGCCGCCGTAGTCGCTGCGCTGCGCGAAGTCTGGGAGGTAGAACCGCCGCAGAGCGCCCGTGGGATCGAGGCCGCCGGCCGCACCGACCAAGCGATCGCGCGCGACATTCTCGCGCTGGCCGGAGTTGAGGCCGAGCAGTTCGAGTTGCGCCGCGACGACTTCCTTCAAGCTGCCACCAGCCATTACGAGCGGCTGATGCCCGATGATCTCAGCGACCGCTTGGCGCCTCACGCGAGCGACCTTCTGGCACGGCTGGCAGGGCACGAGCGTTACCGCTGCTCGCTGGTGACCGGCAACATTCAGCAGGTTGCGCGGCTAAAGCTCGGCGCGGCCGGAATCCTCTACCCGTTCGCCGAAGGGCAGGGCGGCTTTGGCTCCGATTCTGACGACCGCAACGATCTTCCGGGGATCGCGCGTGTCCGCGCTGGCCAGCTCTGGAACGGTGGCGAGGCTTGGCCCGCTGAGCGAACGGTTGTGATCGGTGACACGCCGCGCGACATTGCCTGCGCCCGCGCCGACGGCGCGCACGTGGTTGCGGTCGCGACCGGCCCGTTCGCTGCCGACGAGCTCGCCGAGGCCGACGTTGTGCTTGCGGATTTGCGCGAGCTCGAGGCTGCGCTCGAGTCGCTGAGCTAGAGCGTCCAGTAGGCGTCGGCGCCAGCAGCTTGGCGCTGAGCGACCTCAGTCAAAGCGGTAGTTGCCTCGTCGTGTTCGATCCCCATCACGACCGCGACCTCGCGCGTTGCCAGCGGCTCGGCAGCCCAATCGAGAATCTCGCTGACGTTTATCGGAGGCTCGCGGCGCGGCAGATCGGGGGCGAGGTTGGCGAGCACCACGTCGTAGGCCGGCCAAGGCTGGAAGCCGGGAATTGCGATCGGCTCGCCACCATCGAGGTTGATCTCGTAGGAGGGGCAGGTGTAGCGGCGGCCGCCTTCCCAGTCGGCGAGCCGCTCGTCGAGCACCAACGCTGCGGGCAATGGATGACGGGCGCGCTCGATGTCCCGCGCCAGCGCCTCGAGCGTCGCTGGTTCCAGCGACCACTGCTCCAGATCGTGGGCGTCGATCTCGGCGTCGGCGGCGGCAGCGGCAATAGTTGCTGGATCGTCGATCGGCTCTCCGGTAAAGCCGCGGACTTGGATCGCGCGTAGCAGCGTCTGCTGGTGGCCGGGCGAGTTGAGCCGTGCGGCGACGACGGCGCGGCAGGCGGGGATCGTGGCGCTCAGGCGTTCGCTCTCGATGGTGTTGATCGGCATTCCGTGGGCCTGCGCGATCTGCTCTGCGCCGGCGGCCATCACCGCCGTAGTGAACCCCTTGGCCTCATACTCGGCCGGGTCTTCTGCGAGGCCAACCATCACTAGCTCCCACGAGGCGTGGTCGCCATAGAGCCACTCGATCTTGCGGCGCAGCGGCTCGGCCGAGAAGGCCCACGGACAGCCCGGGTCGGTGAACAGCGAGATCTCCAGCATCGTCATCGGCCTCAGTCCCTCGTTAGGCGCTTGTAGCTGATCCGGTGCGGGCGGTCGGCCTCGTCGCCGAGCAGCTCGTGGCGGTGCTCCTCGTAGGCCTCAAAGTTGCCTTCAAACCAGGTCACCTGCGAATCGCCTTCGAAGGCCAGAACGTGGGTCGCCACGCGATCGAGGAACCAGCGGTCGTGCGAGATCACAACGGCGCAGCCAGCAAAGGTCAGCAGCGCCTCCTCGAGTGCGCGCAGCGTATCGACGTCGAGGTCGTTGGTCGGCTCGTCGAGCAGTAGAAGGTTGCCGCCGCTCCTGAGCACCTTCGCGAGGTGGAGGCGATTGCGTTCGCCGCCGGAGAGCGTGCCGACCTTCTTCTGCTGATCGGAGCCCTTGAAGTTGAACGACGATGTGTAGGCACGCGAGTTCATCTCACGCTCGCCGACCATGATCTGCTCGTCGCCGCCGCTAATTTCCTCCCAGACCGTCTTGTTGTCGTCGAGCGCGTCGCGGCTCTGGTCGACTGCTGCAATCTGAACCGTCTCACCGATCTTCAGCTCCCCTGCATCGGGCTGCTCGTCGCCGGTGATCATCTTGAACAGCGTCGTCTTGCCAGCGCCGTTAGGGCCGATCACACCGACGATCCCTCCCGGCGGCAGTGAGAAGCTCAAGTCTTCGATCAGAAGCTTGTCGTCGTAGCCCTTGTTGAGGCCCTTGGCTTCGACGACCACGCCGCCCAGTCGTGGCCCGGCCGGGATGTGGATCTGCACTTGATCGAGCTGAACCGCCGCCTCTTGCGCGAGCAGCTCCTCGTAATTGGAGATCCTCGCCTTCGCCTTCTTGCGCCGACCCTTGGGGTTCTCGCGGACCCACTCCAGTTCAGAGCTGATCGTCTTCTGGCGCGCCTTCTCCTGCTTGCCTTCTTGCATCAGGCGGGCCTGCTTCTGCTCGAGCCAGCTTGAGTAGTTGCCCTCGTAGGGGAGGCCGCGGCCGCGGTCGAGCTCGAGGATCCAGCCGGCGACGTTGTCGAGGAAGTAGCGGTCGTGTGTTACCGCTACCACGGCGCCCTTGTACTCAGCGAGGTGGCGCTCAAGCCAGCCGACCGACTCAGCGTCGAGGTGGTTGGTCGGCTCGTCGAGCAGCAGCAGGTCGGGGGCCGTCAGCAACAGGCGGCAGAGCGCTACGCGCCGGCGCTCCCCACCGGAGAGCTTGGTCACGTCGGCGTCGCCCGGTGGCAGCCGCAGCGCGTCCATTGCGTACTCCAGTTGGGTATCAAGGTTCCAAGCGTCGGCGGCGTCGATCTTCGCTTGTAGGTCGGCGAACTCGTCGGCTGTCTCGTCCGAATAGTTGGCGGCCAGCTCGTTGAAGCGGTCGAGCAGCGCGCGCGTTTCGCTGGCCGCCTCTTCGACGTTCGCCTTGACGTCCTTCTCAGGGTTGAGCTGCGGTTCCTGCTCCAGCAGGCCGACGCTGGCACCGGGGGCCAGCTCGGCGTCGCCGCGATAATCCTGATCCTGACCGGCCATGATCTTCAGAACGCTCGATTTGCCAGCTCCGTTGTAGCCGAGCACGCCGATCTTGGCGCCCGGGTAGAAAGAGAGCGAAACGTCGCTGAGCACTGTCTTATCCGGCGGATAAGTCTTCGTCAGCTTGTGCATCGTGAAGATGTATTGGTGAGCCATTGTGACCAACGATAGAGCGGCCTGCGATCATCGCGGCGTGCCATCCGCAGTCCACGCCCTTGAGCTCAGCCACGTCGTCAAGCGATACGGAGAGATAACAGCCGTAAATGGGCTCGACCTAGTGGTCCCTGAAGGCAGCTGCGTTGGCCTGCTCGGCCCCAACGGCGCCGGAAAATCGACGACGATGCGGATGCTGACTGCGCAGACGATCGCCGATCAAGGGCAGATCACGGTGCTCGGCCACGAACTGCCAGCAGATTCGAAGGCGGCACGGGCGCGGATGGGGGTCGTGCCGCAGCTCGACAACCTCGACACGACGCTGACCGTTGAACAGAACCTCGTCGTCTTTTCGCACCTCTACCGAGTGCCGAAGGCCAAGCGCAAAGCTGCGGTCGAGCGCGTGCTGACGATCGCCAGGCTCGGCCAGCGGCGCGATTCCAAGGTCGATGAGCTCTCCGGCGGAATGCGCCGCAGGCTTCTGATCGGCCGCGCGCTGATCCACCAGCCGCAGCTGGTGCTGCTCGACGAGCCGACTGTCGGCCTTGACCCGCAGGTGCGCCAAGAGCTATGGGCGCTGATCGATCTACTGCGCAGCGAGGGCGTTTCGATCCTGATGTCGACCCATTACATCGAGGAGGCCGAGCGGCTCTGCGATTCGGTCACGATCGTCTCGCATGGCTCGGCCGTCGCCGTCGGAGCTCCGACAGATCTGGTTGCAGAACACGCCGGTCGCGAGGCAGTTGAGATCTACGGCTCACCGGAGCGGCTGGCCGAGGTCGAGGCTGAGATGGCGAAGGAGGGCTTCCCGACGCGCCGCACCGGAACTTCGGTCGCCGTCCTCGGGCTCGATGACGCGAGCGGCCGTGCGCCGGCCGGGGAGCGCCGGTCGACCAATCTCGAGGATGTCTTCGTGCTGCTGACCGGCGAGGAGATCGCGTGAGCACGCTGCCAGTCAAGGAGCGCGAACCGGGCCGCCTCGAGCCGACGGCGATCGGCGGCGTGCTGGTGCGCGAGATCATCAACTTCTCCTCCTATTGGCGCTCGACGACCTTCTCTTCGACGGTTGAGCCGACGATCTACCTCTTGGCCTTCGGCTTCGGCTTTGGTTCGCTGGTTGCGATCGTCGGCGGCTACGACTACATCGACTTTGTCGCGACCGGCACGGTAGCCACCGCGGTCCTCTTCTCGAGCATCTTCCCGGCGATGTTCGGCACCTTCATCAAGTACAAGTTCCAGCACACCTATGACGCGATCCTCGCTGCGCCGGTTGACACCGAGGAGCTGGTCACCGGCGAGGCGCTCTGGCTGGCGATGCGGGCTTCGGTCTACGGCTGCGCGCCGCTGCTTGTCGGGCTCATCTTCGGTCTTGAGCCAAGCTGGGGGATGCTCGCCGTGCCAGCGATCAACTTCGCCGCCGGTTTTGGCTGGGCCTGTACCGGCGTGGCGATCGCCGGCTGGCTGAAGGGGATCGAGAACTTCAACTACGTAACCAGCGCCGTGATCACGCCGCTGTTCCTCGTCGCCGGCACGTTCTTTCCATTGACCGGGCTGCCCGGCTGGGTTCAGGCGCTGGCGCAGCTCAACCCGCTCTTCCACTGCGTGCAGCTCGTTCGCCACGCCGCCTTCGGCTGGGAAGGCTGGGCCGACGTTTGGAATTTCGCGTTCCTGATCATCTTCGGCCTGTTGATGTGGCGCGTGGCGATTGCGGCGATGGAGCGGAAGCTGATCGACTAGCGTTTAGCGCTTATGTCCCATGTGCTTGACATCGAGCAGTCGGCGCTGCTTCTGGAGCTGACGCCGCCATTTGACAAGCGCGCTGTTCAGTTGGCCCGCCGTCGGCAGGCGAAGGTCTGGCACCCTGACCTCGCGCCGCCCGGCAGACAGGCCGCGCACGAGCGTCACCTGCAGGCGATCAATCGCGCCGCCGACCAGCTAGAGCAGCTGGCGGAGACGATGCGCGGTGGCCGCGTCAGTGCCAACGCGGTCAAGGTAAGCGCCGCTGCGGCGCGCAAGGCGCGGGCCGAGGAAGGGCAGCGCGCCTGGGAGGCAGAGCAGCGCCGTCAGCAATCCGACAAGGACCGCAAGGTCAACGATCCGTTCTCCTCGCAGGTTCCAGATCATTCGGTCGTCCATCGCTACGCGCGCTGCCTGTCGTACCCGGAGTGGGGCGTCGGTGAGGTCAGCGGGATCTACTTCACGGGTGGCGGCGACGACATTCAGCAGTGGGCGCGGGTCAGCTTTCAGCCAGGCGTGAGAACCGTTCCCGCTGACAGCCTCCAGTTCATCGACTTCTCAAAGCCTGACCCCGGCGCTGACCGCGTTGAGCGGTTCATGACCGCTGCGCGCCACGCGCTCGCTGAGGGCGACTATCGGCTGGCAGCCCAGCGCCTGATCTACGCCCGCGCCGCCGAACCGGAAAACCCAGCCGTGCTGCGCCTGATGACATTTGCCTTCTGGCAGGACGGACAAGTTGACGCTGCGGCGCGCGCGGTCCGTGACTGGGCCCGCGTCGAGCCCGAGCGGCCGGCGCCGCAGCGCTTCGCTTCGCGGATCTACGAGCAGATGCGGGCCTTGGACCTTGCCCGTGAGGCGGCCGAGCGAGCCGCCGCGCTGGCGCCGCAGGATGCCGATGCGTGGGAGCGGGTTGGGCGGCTGGCGCTGCGGACCGGCAACCCGGCGCGGGCGGCCGAGGTGCTTGAGCGAGCGCGCGGACTGGCGCCAACGGTCGAAGGGCTGCTCGATCTGGCGCTGGCCAACCATCTCCTTGGCGAGCTTGGCGGCGAGCTGACGGCCTGCGAGCAGGCGACCGTTCTGGAGCCGGAATCAGCGCCCGCCTGGTCGCGGCTGGCGCACGCGCTTGCTCGCAGCGACCGCGCTGGCGATGCGATCACGGCGGCCGAATGGGCGCTGACCTTAGAGCCGCAGCAGGTTGAGTTGACGGCGCTACTTGAGCAGCTTCGCCAGCGCCAGCCTCGTGCGCTGCCAGCAGCGTAACGCTGGGATCGCAACAAACCAGTAACTACGGTGTTTTTATCGGTATGGCAACCGAGCGCGCAGCGTCACATTTCGACCTTCGATCGCTCTCAACGGTTGTGTCAGGCAAGCTAACACGCAGTTTGGTGCTGATCGGCGCCGCCGCCTTGCTTGCCCTAGCCGGGCCTGCGACGGCCTCCGCGGCTGAGACCGGGATCAGCGTTCAGGGCAGTGCCGCCACGGCGATCGCCGACGCCAATGCGCTCGGTGTTGATTGGGTCAGGCGCTTTGTTGACTGGAACGCACTGCAGCCCAGCGGTCCGACTTCGTACGCGCCCAGCGCGATCACCGAGCTCGATGATTTTGTTAGACGCGCAGCCGCAGCCGATAAGAAGGTTTCATTGACCGTTCTTGGCGCGCCGGTCTGGGCCAACGGGTCAAGCGATGCGCGCGTCGCTCCGCGAGATCCAAATCAGTACGCAACGTTCATCGGCAACCTCGCCAACCGCTACCGCGGCCGCGTTCAATCTTGGGAGATCTGGAACGAGCCAGATGAGCCCGAGTTCTGGCACGGAACGAGCCCCAGCCCGGCCGCCTACGCGCCGCTGCTGAAGGCCTCATACAAGGCGATCAAAGCCGCCGATCCGGCCACACAGGTCGTCGCTGGCCCGCTGACCGGCAACAACTATGAGTTCCTTGAAGCGCTCTACGCTGAGGGGGCCAAAGGCTCGTTTGACGCCGTTGGCGTCCACGTCGACACGGCCTGCGGGATCAACGCTCCAGACGTTTTCTACAACGAGAATGGCCGCATCGGGCGCTTCACCTTCCTCGGCTTTCGCGAGGTTCACTCGGTGATGGTCGCCCACGGCGATGGCAAGAAGCCGATAACGATGTCGGAGATGGGCTGGTCGGCGGCGACGCTGCGCTGTGAGCGCGGCAAGTGGGCGGGAATGAAGGATGCCGGTGTCAGCGAAGCTACACAGGCCGCGTTCCTAGAGCAGGCCTACCACTGCCTCTCCGGGTACCCCTACATGCAGGCGGGCATCTGGTTTAGCGCCCGCGATGTAGGCGCAACTGAGAGCGAGCTGAACCGCTACGGACTGCTGCGTTGGAACGGCACCAAGCGTGGCTCATGGGCGGCGATGAAGCAGGTCGCGACCGAAGGCGACCAGCTGACTACCGCCTGCGGCGACCTTGAGCCACCAACGATCAAGATTCTCGCGCCGGTCGCAGCGGCGCAGTTTCAGGACCAGATCTACATCGCCGCTTCGGCCCACGACGCCGACAGCAGCATGAGGAGCCTGCGCTTCTTTCTCGGCGACAAGGTGGTCGGGGCCGCGTCGGTCAAGAACGACGAGGTCCTAGCGCGCACGGTCACCGCCTCGTCATTGCCGTTCGGCCCGGTAACGCTCAAGGTGCGAGCGATCGACAGCGCCGGCGCCGTCAGCTACAGCGAGGTCGTCGTAAACCGAACCCGGATGAGCAATCTGCCGTCGCAGAGAACTGCGCTCTCGCTCAAGCTGACCGGCAAGCAGGCGACAAAGACGATCGCCGGGCGCCTGACCGTGCCAGGGACGCAGCTGATGGCTACCGGCAAGGTTCTGATTCGCTGGGAGCGTTACATCCGCAAGCCGTGGGCCAAGAGCAAGGACGCTTGGTACTGGTCTTCGCAGTTCGCCACCTTGAAGAACCCGGTCTCTCCTTTTGTCGTCAAGCGGAAGCTAAGCGGCAGTGGCCGCTGGCGCGCGACCGTGAGCTACGCCGCCAGCTATCCATTCACGGAGTCCGTGTCGGTCAAGACGGTTCGAATTCGTTAGCCTCGGCGCCAATGCGCCTGCTCGTCGCCCGCTGCGAAGTGATCTACACCGGTCGCCTCGACACAGTTCTGCCGCAGGCGCTGCGGCTCGTGATGCTCAAGGACGACGGCTCGGTGATGATCCACTCCGATAGTGGCGGCTACAAGCCCCAGAACTGGATGACCCCGCCGACTGTGATCGAGTATCACGGTCAGCCGCTGGAGCGGATCACGGTCCGCAAGCGCGCCGGCAAGAGCGAGGATCGGCTTGAGATTCAGATCTCAGAGCTGATCTCCGACGTTGAGCACGACATGGGAGAGGCGGCGGAGTTGGAGAAGGACGGCGTTGAGGCACACCTGCAGGCGGCGCTCGCCGAGGCGCCCCAGTTCTGTGGCGAGGGTTTTCGGCTTGCGCGCCGTGAGTGGCCTACAGAGATCGGCCCGGTCGACCTGATGTGCCGCGACGAGGGCGACGGTTGGGTGGCCGTTGAGATCAAACGCGTCGCGACGATCGATGCCGTTGAACAGCTGACGCGCTACCTCCAGTTCATCCGCCGCGATCCGGCGATGACCGACTGCCGTGGTGTGCTCGCCGCGCAGGAGATCAAGCCGCAGGCGCGGACGCTGGCAGAGGACCGCGGTATTGCCTGCGTTGAGGTCGACCTAGCAGTCATCCGCGGTCAGCGCGAGCCAGACCTGACGCTGTTTGAGCCCTGAGCAAGCGCTGCTAGCCGGCAAGCCGCTCAGCAAAAGCGCTCAGCGCGCCCGCATCGCGCAGCGGCGGCCCGTGGCCGAAGAGCACCAGCTTCGGCTGCAACGCGGCGAGACGACGAGCGCTGGCGCGGTTCTGCGCCGGGTCGGGCGTAAACAGGCCGGGCGGAGTGTTTAGCCCGGCAGCAGTCGTCGCAAAACTGATGTTGAAGAGGACATCGCCGCAGATCAGCGTCGCATCCTCCTCGCGCCAGAAGGCCATATGGCCTGGGCTGTGGCCTGGGGTTTCGAGCGCGACGAAGCCAGCGGCCAGCTCGTCGCCTTCACGCAGTTCGCGGTCTGGTTCGACGCCGGGGAACTTCATCAAGCTCTTCAGCGCAGCTCGTCCGAACGGCACCTCGCCTGGCTCAGCTCGGCCGCTGCGCAGCGCGTCGGCGTCGCCAGCGCCGACCCAGACCGGGATTCCAAGCGTCGTCTTCAGCTTCTTTGAGCTGCCCGCATGGTCGGGGTGGGCGTGTGTCAGCGCGTGCGCATGAATTGTTCGGCTGGCGGTTTCGCCCAGCAGCCGTTTGAAATGGAGCGGGTAGCCGGAGTCAACCAGTACGTCGCCGACGAGGTAGGCATTGACGCCGCTTCGCGGGGTCAATGCAAGCTGGTAAAGGTCGCGGGCAACCATCTGCATCGCGCAAGCCTATAGCGGTGAGCGCCAAGGGGGCGATGCGTCATAGAGTGTTGACCATGCCTGAAACCACAGAGAGCGCGGTCCTCACCGAGCGCCGCGACAAGATCCTGATCATCACGATCAACCGCCCGGATAAGCGCAACGCAGTCAACAAGGCGGTTGCCGACGGAATCGGTGACGCGGCCGAACTACTCGACTCCGACGATACGCTGACGCTCGGGATCTTGACCGGCGCTGGCGCTGGCTTCTGCGCCGGCATGGACCTCAAGGGCTTCGCCTCCGGCGAGACTCCTTGGCACCCGACGCGAGGCTTTGGCGGCATCGTCCAGCAGCCGCCATCGAAGCCGCTGATCGCCGCGGTTGAAGGTTTTGCCGTCGCCGGTGGACTTGAGATCGCTCTGGCCTGCGACATGATCGTCGCCGCCAAAGGAGCAAAGCTCGGCGTGCCGGAGGTCAAGCGCTCGCTGGTTGCTGCTGGCGGCGCGCTGCTGCGCCTGCCGCGCAAGCTGCCGCTCAACGTCGCCACCGAGATGGCGCTGACCGGTGACCCGATTTCGGCCGAGCGCGGCTACGAGCTCGGCCTCGTCAATCGCCTCGCTGAGCCAGGCGGCGCGCTCGACGGCGCGGTCGAGCTCGCTGAGCAGATCGCCTGCAATGGACCGCTGGCTGTGGCGGCGACGAAGCAGATTCTTGAAGCCCGCCGCGATTGGACCGACGAAGAGTTCTGGCAGAAGCAGATGGAGATCGCCGGCCCCGTTTTCGCTTCAGAAGATGCTACGGAGGGCGCAGTTGCCTTCACCGAGAAGCGCGAGCCGGTCTGGAAGGGCCGCTGAGCGAAGCGGTTACGAACTCTCGCCGCTCAGCGTGGCGATCAGCGACCGCGGGCCACCGTTGTTGCGGTGTTCACAGAGGTAGATGCCCTGCCAGGTCCCTAGCGCAAGCGAGCCGTTAGCGATTGGCAGCAGCAGTGACGGGCCGGTGATCATGCTCTTGATGTGGGCCGGCATGTCGTCAGCGCCTTCCAACGTGTGCGTCCACGGGAAGCTCTCCGAGACGGCGGCGTCGAGCCAGCTGCGCGTGTCATCACGGACGTCGGGGGAAGCGTTCTCGCCCAGCATCAGCGAGGCCGAGGTGTGGCGGATGAAGAGCTGGCAGAGCCCGACCGAGAAGGCTCCAAGCTCGTCCAGCGCGCTCAGCAGCTCGCCGGTAACGAGGTGAACGCCACGGCCGCGCGGCTCAAGCGTGATCTGCGATTGGCTCCACACGCCACCATCGTCGCAGTTGCCGGTGAAGCGCGCCGACCCTCTGCTACCGTCGCGCACGCAAATACGCTCCCTTGAAAGGCACCTTATGACCGACGCAATTGGCTCGCACACTTGGAATCTCGATCAGTCGCACTCCACCGCCGCATTCTCTGTGCGGCACATGCTGGTCGCCAACTTTCGCGCAACCTTCGACAAGATCGAGGCGACGGTGACCGAAGCCGATGGGCAGATTTCACTGAGCGGGACGGTTCGCGCCGATTCGATCGTCGTCAAGGACGAGAACCTCTACGGCCATCTGCAGAGCCCGGAGTTCTTCGACAGCGAGACGACGCCGGAGATCAGCTTCGTTTCGACCTCGGTCAGGCGCGACGGCGAGAACGCTGAGGTCGTTGGCGACCTGACGATCAAAGGAATCACTCATTCGGTGACCGCCAGCGGCCACCTCACGGACCCGACTGAGGACGCGATGGGAAACACCAAACTCGGCGTCGGACTCGAGACCACGATCGATCGCAACGAGTTTGGTCTCGATTGGAACGCGCCGCTGCCAAAGGGCGGCTTCGCGCTCTCAGACGACGTCAAGCTGACGATTGACCTCGAGTTTATTGCCGTTTGATCAGCGCTCGCCCGGCGTCTTGTCCGGGAACGGGCTGACCTCGATCTGAGGGTCGAGCGAGTCGCCGAGGATTCGCTGCTGCTCGGCGTTGTGGGCGGCTGGGTAGCCCTCGCCTGGTGAGGCGCGCTCCGGCCTGCCGATGTAGCCAAGCTCGAACCCTTCGGGGAGGATTTGCATCAGGCGCGGGAACATGTATTCGCGCGCTCCCATGTTGCGTGGCTCCTCCTGGACCCAGACGATCTCTTCGAGGTTCGGGTAGCGGGCGAAGAGCTCGCGCAGGCCATCCTCCGGGAACGGGTAGAGCTGCTCAACGCGGCCGATCGCGACTCGCTCGTTGCGCTCACGGCGCTCGTGGCCGACGAGGTCGTAATAGATCTTGCCGGTGCAGAGCAGAAGCCGCGTGATCTTTTCCGCCGGAACGCGTGGCTCGGCGAGGACGGGGTAGAAGCGCTTCTCGGTCAGGTGGCTGAGGCGGCTGCTTGCCTGAGGCAGGCGCAGCAGCGACTTCGGCGTCATGATCACCAGTGGCCGGCGCTTGGCGATCGTCGCCTGGCGACGCAGTAGATGGAAGTACTGAGCTGGAGTGGTCAGGTTGGCGACGCGCATGTTGCCTTCGGCGCAGAGCTGGAGGAAGCGTTCGAGCCGCGCCGAGGAGTGCTCTGGCCCAGCACCCTCGTAGCCGTGCGGCAGCAGCAGCGTCAGCCGCGAACTCTCGCCCCATTTCGCTAGGCCGCTGGAGATGAATTGGTCGATGATCACCTGGGCGCCGTTGGCGAAGTCGCCGTACTGAGCCTCCCAAAGCACGAGCGTGTCGGGCGACTGCTGGGCGTAGCCGTACTCAAAACCGAGGCAGGCGGTCTCCGACAGCGGGCTGTTGTAGATCTCGATCGGCGCCTGTGCCTCGGCCAGATGTTGAATCGGCGAGTATGTACGCCCCGTCGTCTCGTCGTGGAAGACAAGGTGTCGCTGGCTGAATGTGCCGCGCTCTGAGTCTTGGCCGGTCAAGCGGATCGGGACGCCTTCCGTCAGCAGCGAAGCGAGCGCGAGCGATTCGGCCTGCGCCCAATCGATCCCGCCCTGTTCGCCGACCGCTACTCGACGGCGGTCGAGTTGGCGCTGAAGTTTTGCGTGGGTGGCAAAGCCGTCCGGGACGGTCAGCAACTGCTCGTTGATCTGGTGCAGCGATTGGTCCGATACCTTGGTCTCGATCTTCGGACTTTTCGTGCGGTCGAGCAGGTACTCACCGGTCACCTGCTCAGGGTTTTCAATTTCCGCCGCCTCGGCGATTCGCTGCTTAAGCTCCTGATGCTCGGCGCTGAGGTTGTCCCAAACTTGTTGCTGCCAGCTCTCAACTTCTTCGCGGGTGACGACTCCGGCGGTGATCAGCTTCTCGGCGTAGAGCGCGCAGGCGCGGTCGTGCCGCTTGATCGCGGCGTACATCTCAGGCTGTGTATAGGCCGGCTCGTCGGCTTCGTTGTGGCCGAAGCGGCGGTAGCCGATCAGATCGATCAGCACGTCGTGGCCGAACTCGGCGCGGAATGCCATCGCGAGGTCCACCGCTGAGATGCAGGCCTCAACGTCGTCAGCGTTGACGTGGATGATCGGCACGTCGAAGCCCTTCGCTAGGTCCGAGGCCCAGTGGGTCGAGCGGGCGTCCTCGATATCGGTCGTGAAGCCGACTTGGTTGTTCTGGATCAGGTGCAACGTGCCGCCGACCTTGTAGCCGTCGAGGCCTTGGAGGTTGAAGGTTTCGGCTACGACGCCCTGCCCGGGCATCGCTGCGTCGCCATGGAGGATCAGCGCCATCGCCAAAGCCGGGTCGCGCTCTGCGACTGGGCCGCTGCGGTCGGTTTGCGCGGCCCGCGCTGCGCCGATCACAACCGGATCGACGGACTCAAGGTGGCTGGGGTTTGATTCCAGCTTGATCAGCACGCTCTCGCCCTTGCGCAGCGTGAAGTCGCGCCGGTAACCGTGGTGGTACTTGACGTCGCCGGTCCCACCCTGCGGTATCTCCGTTACGGCCTTGACGACCTGGACCGTTGAGCTTCCTTCAAACTCACCGAAGATCGTCTCGTACGGGCGGCCAAGGTTGTGGGCGAGCACGTTTAGGCGGCCACGGTGGGCCATCCCAATAACGACCTCGCGGGCTCCCGCTTCGGCTGCCAGCTCCACCGCCTGGTCGATCATCGGCACCGTCATGTCGAGGCCTTCGATCGAGAACTGCTGTTGGCCGAGGTAGGCCTTGTGCATGAACCGTTCAAGCGCGTCGACTGCCAGCAGCCGGCGCAGAAGCTCGCGCTGCGCCTCAGGCTGGAGCGGTTGGCGGTAAAGGCTGCCTTCAATTCGCTCGCGTAGCCATTGGCGCTGCCGGTGGCTTGCAATGTGCTCGATCTCGTAGGCCATCGTGCCGGTGTAGACGTCGCGAAGGTAGGGGAGCGATTCGGCGAGATTCGCGCCGGGAACAAAAATCCGCAGCAGCTTCGATGGAATCCGCCGCATGGTCGCGTCGGTGAGGCCGAGCGGCCCCGGATCGAGCGCCGGGTCGCCGACCGGTTCGGTGCCCAGCGGATCGAGCGTTGCCGCAAGGTGGCCGTGGGTGCGAAAGGCCTTGACCAGCGCCGTCGCCGCCTGCACCGCCTGCATCAATTCCAGGTCGTCGCCGCTGCTCGTCCGGACGGCGGTGAGGTTCGCGGTTGGGGTCTCAGCCGGGGGCGGGAGCGGCACGCCGAGCGAGGCGAAGAGTTGGTCGTAGAACTCGTGCTCGCCGCTGAGACGGGCTTCAACTGCTTGCAGGAAACGCCCCGACTCTGCGCCTTGAATCACACGGTGGTCGTAGGTCGAGGTGATCGTCATTACCTTCTCTGCGCCGATCGCCGCGCCAGCGTTCTCGAGCCCGACCGGGTAGCCGATCGAACCGGTCGCGAGAATCGTGCCCTGCCCGGCCATCAGACGTGGCACCGAAGCGCCGGTCCCGATTCCACCGGGGTTGGTGAGCGTCATGTTGGCGCCAACGAGATCATCGGCCGAAAGCGTGCTGCTGCGCGCCTTCTCGATCAGCTCGTCGAAGGCGGCCTTGAAGCCGACGAAGTCGCTGGCGCCAGCGTTCGTGATTACCGGCACGAGCAGCGTTCGCGAGCCGTCTTTCTTCTCGACGTCGACGGCGATGCCAAGATTGACGGCGCCGTCGTCGACGCGCATCGCCTTGCCTTCCTGCTCGACGAAGTGGTGGGTCATCACTGGCATCTGGTCGGCCGCGGTGCGCGCGATCGCCCAAGCGATTAGGTGCGTGAACGAGACCTTGTGTCCGGCCGCCTTGAGCTCCTTGCGGCGTGCGTCCATCTGCGTTACGGGGATTGTTCGGATCGAGGTTGCGGTTGGGATCGAGAGGCTCTCGTCCATGTAGCGGGCGAGCATCGCCGCGCCGCCGCGCAGTTCGGTCACGCTGGCGCTCGCAGCGGCGCCGTGCCCGCCTGAGCTGGCGGCCAGAACGTCGGCCTTGGTTACGCGGCCGCCGCTGCCGCTGCCGCTGACAGAGTCAAGCGCAACGCCTTCGGCCGCCGCTACGCGGGCCGCAACCGGGGAGGCGCGGACGCCATCGGGGAGCGCTGCGGAGCTCGAGCCTGCATTGCCGGCTGCCGGTCGCTCGTCGTTGGCCGCGCCGGCGCCCAGCTCCATCCGCGCGATCAGCTGACCGACGGCGATCGTGTCGCCTGACTCGGCCAGCAGTTCTGTGATCTTGCCGCTGGCCGGGGCGGGCAATTCAATGTCGACCTTGTCGGTTGAGAACTCGACGATCGTCTGGCCGTCATCGACGCGATCGCCGGGCTTCACGAGCCATTCGAGCAGCGTCCCTTCGCTGACCGATTCGCCGGCCGACGGAGCGACGATGTCGATAATCTCAGCGCCGTCGTCGCTGCCCTCGGGCGCCGATTTTGTGCCGGCTCCCGTGGCCGGTTCGCTGGCTTGAATTTCCGCCAGCAAGGCGCCGATCTCGACCGTCTCACCGGCCGCGGTGTGAATCTGCAGCAGTATTCCACTTGCCGGTGAGGGAATCTCGGCGTCAACCTTGTCGGTTGAGATCTCGACCAGTGTTTCGCCAGCTTCGACCTTGTCGCCCTCTGCTTTGAGCCACTCAAGCACGGTGCCTTCATTGACCGACTCGCCCATCGCCGGCAGCGTCACCTGAACTGTTGTAGAAACCGCCACTGATCGCTCTTCAGCGGATGCTAGCGGGCGCTGGGGCTGGTGCCCTGCGCTGCAACGCCGGCTCCACCCGGGAGCTCGCCGCCGATGCTCTCGCCGTTCTTGCGGCGGCGCCTTTCGCGGATGAATTCGTAGCTGCCGAAGAAGGGCGCGATGCCACCGAGGATGGCGACGGCGGTAGCCGTTCGCAGTGGCACAACGCGGGCCCGCAATGCGAGCAGAATCAGCAGCACCATCAGGATCCATCCGATCCCATGGACGAAGCCGAAGATCGAAGTGGCAAGCGCGAGCCCCGGCACGAGCCAGACGACCAGCAGGCAGATGTAGACGGCCGAGTGGGCGAGGGAGAGCTTCTTCAGCGTGCCGTAGGAGAGGCTTTGGCGGCTCGATCTTGGCGCCCGGGCTTCGTCGCTCATCGCGGCACCTGACTGAGCAGCGTTGCCATTCGCCGCAGCGGCTCATCGGCCTCAGCGGGCCAGTCTTCAACCCGCGCCGGCCACCAGACGTGCTCGTCGTGCTCATCGTCGGCGGTGACCGTCGCCTCCGCGGCCAGCCATGCCTGGCCGATAAACATCACCAGCGCGTTGGGCAGCATCACCAGTGCCTCGCAGCGAATCTGCTCGGCGCTGACCGACCACTCCTCTTGAAGTTCGCGGGCAAGCGTTTCGGCCGGGCTCTCGCCGCAGTCAACGGCGCCGCCGGCGCCGAGCGCCCAGCGCCCAGGCCACGACGCGAGCCACGCTGCTCGCCTGCCTGCCAGCCAACGGCCTTCAGCGTCGCGCACGGCACAGAGCGCGGCGAGCGAGTTGGCGGCGTCCTGCTCGTGCAGCCGCAGCGACCAGCGCGACGGCTGAAGGTTGATCGTCAGTTGGCCGTCGTCTCCGAGCTGATGACCGACCAAACGTGCGCTAAGGCCGTCGTGGCTTGGTGAGCCACGCTCGGCGAGCGCGGTGACGGCTGCGTCGGCGTCGGAGCTCAACTGCGGCGGCGGCTCGAACACCTCCTCGGCCCAGCGAGCGGTCACCTGATCCGGTGACCAAGGTCCGCGAGCGAGTATTCCGGGAGCCATCGACACTGCTGTCAGAGTACGGTCTCAGGCGTGAGCAAGCGTACGCGCAGCCGGTGGGGGTGGGGTTTCGAGGACGCTGCGATCGGGGCGGATCAGGCCAGAGCGGCGGCGCCGGGGATCGAACCGCTTTTCGGCTTCGCTGCGCAAGAGCCGGAGGCCGCAGTCGCGTTTGAGAGCGTCCGGCTGCCGCAACCGGCGATCGAGCCACCGTCCGGCGCGCTCGCAGCGCTCTGCTCGCAGAGCAAGGAGGCGCGCGCCGAACACAGCTACGGCTGCTCGTATCTGGACACTATTCGGGCCTTCCGCGGCCTTTATCAGCACGTCCCCGACGTCGTCGCGAGGCCGAGCAACGAGCAGCAGATTGAGCAGCTGCTCGAGTGGGCCGCTTCGTCGCACGTTGCCGTGATTCCCTACGGCGGTGGCACTAGCGTCGTCGCGGGCGTCGAACCGAAAGTCCCCGCGAGCTTCAACGGAACCTGTTCGCTCGACCTCGCCTTGCTCGACCAGGTGCTTGAAGTCGATCCCGTCTCGCGTTCGGCCCTGATCGGCGCAGGCGCCAGTGGGCTGAGGCTCGAAGAGCAGCTTCGCGAGCACGACCTGACGATGCGCTTCTTTCCGCAGTCGTTCGAATGCTCGACCCTCGGCGGCTGGGTCGCGACGCGCGCCGGCGGGCACTTCGCAACCCGCCTGACCCACATCGACGACCTCGTCGAGTCGGTTCGCGCGATTACGCCGAGCGGCCTCTGGCAGTCGCGGCGGCTGCCCGGGTCGGGCGCAGGCCCCAGCCCCGACAGAATGCTGATCGGCTCGGAAGGGACGCTGGGAGTGATCACCGAAGCTTGGGTTCGGGTGCAGCCACGGCCTGCGCATCGCGCCTCACGCGCAGTCCGTTTCGGCGACTTCTTGACCGGGGCGGAGGCTGCCCGCGAGCTGGTGCAGAGTGGCCTTGACCCAGCTAACTGCCGCCTTCTCGACGAGCTCGAAGCGCAGCAGACTGGAGCTGGCGACGGCACGCACGCGGTGCTGGTGATCGGCTTTGAATCGACCGACGCGTCGGTCGATGATGACCTGCGACGGGCGCTGGAGATAGCCGAAGGCCACGGTGGCCAGTGGGACGCGCGGAGCGATTCGCGCCCTGCCGCCGAGGGGAATTGGCGCGAGGCGTTCATCAAGATGCCGTACATCCGCGACATGCTGGTGCAGCTCGGCGTCCTCGCCGACACATTTGAGACGGCGATCACTTGGGATCGGTTCCCCGCGTTTCACGCGGCGGTCGTCGGCGCCACCAGCGCTGCGCTCGGCCAGCCGTGCCGCGTCAGCTGCCGTTTCACGCATCTCTATCCCGACGGCCCGGCCCCGTACTACACGGTGCTGGCGCCGGCCCGCCGCGGCGATGAGATCGCGCAGTGGCATCAGATCAAGCAGGCAGCAAGCGACGCGATCATCGCTGCCGGCGGAACGATCACCCACCACCACGCCGTCGGGCGTGACCATCGCCGCTGGTACGACCAGCAGCGGCCGGAGCTGTTCGCTCGCGCGCTCGGGGCCGTCAAGCGCGAGCTTGACCCGGCTGGGATTCTCAATCCCGGCGTGCTGCTTGACTAGCGCGCGGGATATCCAATTCTGATGATTGACTCAGCGCCCAAGCCCAGCACGCGACCCGTAATCACCTTCCTGATCGTTTCGGTCGGGCTCTTCATGGTGACGCTCGACAACCTCGTTGTTTCGACCGCGCTGCCGGTGATCCGCGTCGATCTGCACGCGCCGCTCGAATCGTTGGAGTGGATGGTCAACGCTTACACGCTCAGTTACGCCGTCTTCCTGCTGACCGGCGCCGCGCTCGGCGACCGTTTTGGCCGCCGCAGGATGTTTGCGCTCGGCGTGGTCGTCTTCGCCCTCGCCTCGGCCGGCGCGGCACTTGCTCCCAGCGCCGACGCGCTGGTGATCGCGCGCGCGATCCAAGGGCTTGGCGCGGCGCTCGTCACGCCGCTCTCGTTGACGCTGCTCTCGGAGGCAGTTCCGGAGGGTAAGCGTGGCCTCGCGATCGGCGCCTGGTCGGGCGTGTCGGGCCTTGGCGTGGCGATGGGACCGGTGATCGGCGGCGCGATAACCGAAGGAATCTCATGGCAGTGGATCTTCTGGGTCAACGTGCCGATCGGGGTCGTGATCGCGCCGCTGGCCGCGTGGAAACTGATCGAAAGCTACGGCCCGGATCGTGGCCTCGACCCGCGCGGACTGGTTCTTGCGATCGTTGCGCTGTTCCCTTTGACCTTCGGAATAGTTCGCTCCAGCGCGCTCGGCTGGAGCAGCGCCACCGTGCTCGTATCGATCGCATTTGGCCTCGTGATGCTGATCTTCTTCCTTCTGCACGAGGGTCGCGCCAAGGAGCCGATGCTGCCGCTGCGTTTCTTCCGCAGCCGCTCCTTCTCGGCCACCAACGCTGTCTCGTTCGTGATGTTCTTTGGCATCTTCGGCTCGATTTTCTTCCTCTCGCAGTTCTTCATCACGGTGCAGGGGCTCTCGCCGCTGGAGGCAGGGATCAGAATCCTTCCTTGGACGGCGATGCCGATCTTCATCGCGCCGATCGCCGGCCTGCTCTCGGATCGGATTGGAGCGCGGCCGCTGATGGTTGCTGGGCTCGCCTTGCAGGCCTTGGCGGTCGCTTGGATCGCCAAGGTCTCTGCAGTGGACACGCCCTATGGCGAATTGATCCCAGCCTTCCTCGCTGGCGGCGCCGGAATGGCGCTCGTCTTCGCGCCGTCGGCCAACGCGGTCCTCTCGGCTGTGCGCCCCGTTGAGGCCGGTAAGGCCTCCGGCGCGACGAACGCGATCCGCGAGCTCGGCGGCGTCGCAGGGGTGGCCGTCCTAGCCTCGGTGTTTGCCGCCGCCGGGGGCTACGCCTCGCCGCAGGACTTCGTCGATGGCCTGCGCGAAGCGCTCCCGGTTGGCGCCGCGGTATTGCTTGTCGGCGCGCTGATCGCGCTGCTGATTCCGCGCCAAGGTGCCCCGGGAACTACCGGCGCGCCGAGAACCGCCGCACCGCCGCAGGAGGCCTCGGTAGCCTCAGGCTCGTGAGCAAGTTTGAAGGCAAGAACCTAGGCGCGATCCGTCAGGCGCTCGACCAGCACAACGCCAGCTGCCCGGTGCCTGCCAACGCGATCCTGCTCAACCCGATCGATCACCAGCTGATCGGTTGGGATGAGCTGTGGGGGCTGCCGGTGATCTCCGATGACCGCGTGCCGACCAAGCGCGTGCGGATCCAGTGCGATGGCTCAGCCTTCGGGATCGAAGACGAGGTCGCTGAGGCGGTAGCGCGCGAGCAGCCGGTCGAAGTGCCGATCGTCGTGCCGGTCGGCCCTGGCGAGGAGGATATGCCCGTGTTCCCTAATGACCCGGGCGAACTTCCGCTCCGGCGCGATCAGCCCTAGATCGTCGCCGGCGTGAAGTCGCCCTTGGTCGGCAGCGGCGCCGTGCGAGGCTCGCCACTGAAGTCGGTCTTGCCGAGCTCGATCACGTAGGTCGTCGGGTCGCCGATCGTCCGGTACGAGTACCTGCGCTCGGTCAGATTCGAGATCGTCAATTACTCCGTTACCTCGTCCACGAGGTCGCCGGTCGGGCCAGGCTCGCGGATCAGTCCCGGCGTGATGTCGAAGCTGTTGAGGATGTGCAGCACGAGCTGTTCGGACTCGTGGCCGTCGGCTGGCTGGTCGGAGGCCGTCACCTGCGCCAGCGCGCGGACGTAGCGCGAAGGCGGCGTGTAGTCGCCGGGGATCCCCATCAGCCCCTGGCCTTGGCCGAGAGCCTCGATCTTCACGCCGTTGATTGTGATCGCCTCGGGGTTGGTGGTCGAGAGCCCAACGTAGTTGCCGAGGTTCGTGTGGTGCCACTCCATGTAGGGGGAGTTGGTGCCCACGCCGAGTGGGTTGTCGACCACGCGGTGGCCCTCGGGGTGGAACTCGATCGCCAGCGATCCGTCCTTGTCGTGCATCAGGACGTGGATCGGCGGCGCGAAGCCCATCCCCGGGTCAACTCCCCAGATGTTGATCGTCGCGACCGCGTCGCGAACCTCCTTCAGCGACGAGCAGGTTCCGAGCAGGAAGGCGATCAGGTCAAGCTCGGACAGGTCGCTGCCATCACCTTTGAACTCTTGGTAGGTGCAGGAGCCGGGCATGTAGAGCATGTGGGCCGAGACGCCGGCCTCGTTGATGCCGTCGACGATCCAGTTGGCCTTTCCGAATCCGATCATCCCGACCACCCCGTGCTTGGCCGTCCAAGCCTTGCCGTCGGCGGAGCTTCCCTTGGGGGCCGCGCCCTTCCCTGCGTAACTTGCTGGAAGCGCGCCGAGCGACCACGGCATCAGGACTGGGAACTCCATCGTTCGCCCGACGACAACTGAGCCGTCCTTGGCCGTCTTGCCCTTGAAGTTGGTGCACATGGCCGGTCTCCTTGCTCGATTAGGACGGCGGCCGCGCGGCTCGACGAAGACGACCTGCCGCAGGCCGCAGGGCCAGAGGCAGGTCGCTCTCAGTCGTTGAGGCGCTAGGCGGCGGTCGGCGGCCCAGCAGCCGAGCCCTGAGGGTTCGGCCCGTACTTGTTGTCGCCAGCGTCGCTCCCGGTGAGCATGAAGACGAGGATCACAATCAGTCCGATCAGCGGCAGCAGCTGAATCCAAAACCACCAGCCGGTCCGGTCGGTGTCGTGGAGGCGTCTTATGAAAACGGCGATTGACGGCAAGATCAGCGCGATGATTGCGAGGATGTAAAAGATCTGCGTGCCGACTATCTGGTCAATGATTGCGGCGATCACAATGAAGATCAGTTGCGCGAGTTCGAACCACCAGAACTCCGACCGCGATGCTCGTCCGCTCCAGTCGACCGATTTCTTCAGGCATGTGCTGGTTGCCTCCGTAAAGCCCATCAGGTCACCTCCGCTTGAATGAATGTGTCGGAACCGTATCCGCTCGCGAGGCGGATTAGGCGATTATTCGGCCGGGACCTCGGCGGCGACCTCAAGGGTTCTCAGAAATGCTCGCTCGAACAGCTCTCCCTCGCGCGATACCGCCCAGCGCGGCACCTCGGCCGGGCCGTCGGCGACAAGTTGGAGCGTAACGCTGGCGCCGTTGACCGAGGTGTGGGTTTCCTTGACCAACTGGTCGCGGCTGCGCTCGAGATCCTCGGCCAGCCGCAGCAGCAAAGCGCAGCGGTCAAGTAGCTCAGCGTCACCGTCCTTCATCAATCCCGCAAACGGCCCGAGGCTCGGCATCCCCTTGCGGTGGTAGCGGACGATCTGGCCGATCAGCGCCACTTCGCGCGGTGTGAAGCCTGGTAGCCCGGCGTTGAGCACCAGATAGCGTGAGTGCTTGTGGTGGTCGTCGTAGTCAACGGCGACGCCGATGTCGTGCAGCAGGCAAGCGGCGGTGAGTAGCTCCCGTTCATCGTCATCGCCGCTGTGCAGCCCGGCCTCGGCGAGCTGATCGAAGAGTCCCAGCGCAAGCGCCGCGACATGGCGTGTGTGCGCGGCATGCGGGTCGTACTGGGCGGCGAGGTTGAGCACGCTGGCGCGGCGCACGTCATCGAGCAGCGGCTCGTCTCGCTCGGCCAGCAGCCGCTCGAAGAAGATCCCTTCCCGTAGGCCCGCTTCGGTCACTTCGATCGCCTTGAAGCCGCCAGCCTCGAGCACCTCGGCGACGACGATCGCGCCGGCCAGGATGATGTCGCCGCGGGCCGGCTTTATCCCGGCGACGCAGCTTCGGTCGGCGGGATCCATCTCAGCGAGCCGCTCGATCAGTTGATCGAGCTGGCCGCGCTTGATCTTGAAGCCCTGAACTCCAAACTCGGCGATCGACTCGGCGCGTTGAATTGCCGCCGCGAGGTTTCGCACCGTGCCGCCGATCCCAATAATCCGCGGCCCGCCGTTTTCGAGCCAGCTTGCGGCTTCGAGCTCGCTCGCGACGTGGGCACGCAGTTTGGCGATCGCTTTCGCGCCGGCTGGCTCGTCGCTCGGCAGGAAGCGCTCGGTCATCCGTACCGCTCCGAGCGGCCATGAGGCGAGCGTCAGCGCGGCGCGCGCATCAACTTCGATCAGCTGCATCGAGCCGCCGCCGAGGTCGAGCACGATGCCGCTCTGCAGGTCGGTCGAGTTGATCGCCGCGAGGTAGCCGTAGCGAGCTTCCTCCTGCGGGGAGAGCACGCGGATCGTCAGCCCCAGTTCGTCGCGCGCGCTGGCTAAGACCGATTCGGCGTTCAGCGCGTCGCGGATCGCGCTGGTCGCTACCGCTTCGATCTCCTCCGGCGGCAAGCCCGAAGCGGCGCAGAATTGCGCGAAGACGTCGATCGTTGCCAGAGCACGGTCGAGCCCCTCCGCGGTCAGCTCGCCGGTCTCGGCGCCACCGGCGAGGATCCTCACCGGCTCGTAGATCTCATCGGTGCGTTTCCACCAAGCGCCTAACGGTGGCTCAGGGTCATCGGCGCGCCAGAAAGAGCTGAGCCGCCGCTCGGGCGAGGCGGCGCCGGAGTGGGCTTCGAAGACGACAAGCCGGAATGAGTTCGACCCTAGGTCGATTACCGCCAGCCGGGAGTCGCCCTCAGTCGTCACGCTCGATCAGCTCAATCCGGTAACCGTCCGGGTCGCGCACGAAACAGAGCCGTGAACCGCCTTCGCGGATCGAGTAGGGCGCGCGCTCGGGCTCAATGCCTTGGCTCGCAAGCCGCGTCAGAGTTTCGTCGAGGTTGGCCGCCGTAATTGCGATGTGGTTGTAACCGGTACCTAGTTCGTACTCATCAACGCCGAAGTTGTAAGTCAGCTCAAGCCGCGGCATATCGCCGTCGCCGGGGATGTTCATGAAGACGTTGATCGCCTCGTCGCGGATTGGCATCCGCCCAACCTCTTCGAAACCGAGCGCGTTATAGAAGGCGACCGACCTGTCGATCTCGCCGATCCGGTAACAGGTGTGTAGCCACGCCGCCATCTTCGTAGCGTAGCCTGCGCAGATGATCATTGAATCCTCAGAGCTCCCGGACTTTCTCACCAACACATTTCTGGTCGGCGAGCCCGGCGGCGCGGCCTTCTTCGTTGACGCCGGCGGCCCGGTAGCGCCGCTGATCGAAGCCGCGCAGCGCCACGCGATGACGCCGACGCATGTGCTGCTGACCCATCACCATTACGACCACGTCTGCGAGCTCGCGGCGCTACTCGAGGCCTACCCGGGGGTCGCGGTTCTGATCCACCCGGCCGAGCGCGCCGAGGTGCCGGCCGCGACCGGCGATCTGATCCCCGGCGCGCCGCTGAGCGTCGGGCCGATCGAGATCACCGTGCTGCACACGCCCGGTCACACGGCCGGGATGTGTTCACTGCTGGTAGAGGATCATCTCTTCACCGGCGACACGCTTTTCAAGGGGTCGGTCGGCGGTGTCCGCGCGCCGGGGTCGACAAGCTACGCCGACCTTCACAGCTCAATAATGGAGACGCTGATGACGCTGCCGCCGGAGACCGTCGTGCACCCCGGCCATTCCGGCGCAACGACGATCGGCGCGGAGTGGGAGAGCAACGGCTTTATTCGGATTTGGCGAGGTCTCGATGAGGAGGGAAGCGAGCCGTGCCTAGCGATCGGCGAACCGGCGACGCTGATTCTGCTCGGCGATGATTACGACGGCGGCTACAAGGCCTGGGTCCGCTGGCCCGATGGCCGTGACGACCTCGTGCCTGGTTCGCAGGTCAAAGAGGTCGTTTAGCGGCGAAGCCGCATCACGGGAACCAGCCAGGCCGCTTCGGCCGTGATCTGCCAAGACATCTTCGAGCTGCCGGCGATACGGTCGCGGAAGACGATCGGGATTTCCACGACTTTGAAGCCGCGCCCGATTGCGCGGTAGGTCAGCTCAATGTTGACGGCGTAGCCACGCGCTGTCACCGATGGCAGGTCGATCGCGCGCAGCACCTCGGCGCGAAAGCACTTGAAGCCGCCGGTCAAGTCGCTGACCGGCAGGCTCAGGATCAGCCGTGCGTAGAGCGAGCCGCCGCGGCTAATGGCACGTCGGCCGGCGCTCCAGTTCTCGATTCCACCGCCAGGAACGTAGCGCGAGCCGAGCGCTACGTCGGCGCCGCCGTCGCGGACCGCGCTCAGCAGCCGCGCGAGGTCGGCCGGGTCGTGCGAGAAGTCGCTGTCCATCTCCATCACGTAGGCGGCGCCGTTACTGAGGGCGTGCTCAAAGCCTGCGAGGTAGGCCGGGCCGAGCCCGTCACGGCTGGTGCGGTGGAGCACCTCAACTTCGCTCTGCTCGCTGGCCAAACGGTCGCCGATCTGGCCGGTGCCGTCGGGCGAGTTGTCATCGACGATCAGGATCCGAAAGCCGTCTGGCGAGGCGGCCGCGAGCGTTTGCGCTGAGGCGCTAACAATCCCAGCGATGTTCTCAGCTTCGTTATAGGTAGGCAGGATCAGCCAGGGCAGCTCGGTCATCGGCTAACGCAAGGGTAGATCAAGTTCTCATCCGAGCAGCCGTGCGAGCAGCTTGCCGGTGACGATCTGTTGCACAGCGGCCGGGCTGTACGGCTCCAGCAGAGCGGCCGCGCGGGCGGCGTAATCAGGGCGCGGGTCGTCAAGCGCGCTGCGGATCGCGCTTGCAAGCTCGTCGCCGACCAATCGCGGGTCGAGCTCGCGCGCCAGCGTCAGGGCCTCATAACCACCGGCCGCCTCTGTAGTGACCAGCTGGCAGCCGTCGGCCAGCGCCTCAAGCTGGGCGATCCCGTAATCCTCGCGGCGCGGCGCGCAGAGGAAGAGCTTCGCACGGCCCAGTAGCTCGCGGTAGGCGGAAGCGTCGAGCTTGCCGACGAGCTCTACGCCGGCTCCCGGGTTAGGCAGGCGCTCGGCGCTCAGCCCGGCGACGACAAGTCGCTCGTCTGGGCGCCGCGCCAGTGCCCATGCCGTCAGCACGCGATCCAGCCCCTTCTTCTCGGGGTCCGATGCGTAGGTGATTGCCGTGATGTCACGCTCCGTCGCTTCCCGTGATGAACCGCTCGCCTCAACAGGGATCGGAACGACCACAGCGTCTGTGGCCGCCGCAGAGGCCGCCAAAGCAGCCTGCGAGGTTGGAATCAGCAGCGGCGCCTGCGCTAGCCGGCGCCGCTCCAACGGCCGCTGCCAGAAGCCGTGGCGGCCGGGGCGGTTCTCGGCCGAGCTGGCGTCGAAGCGGATTGCGCCTAGTTGCGGCCACAGCAGCGTCGCTGTTGTCGCTGAGTAGATGATCGCCTGCGGCCGGCATGCGGCGAGCGCGCTGCGCGCAGCAGCTGCGCTGGCTCTAGCCCAGAGCAGGTCGGTGAGCGCAAGAGTTGGTACCTGCCGCTGCGGCGCCGCGCGAGCGACCTCGGTCGTCGCTCCGGCGTTACGCAGCAGCGAGGCAAACGCCTCGTCGGAGGCGCGCAGCCCCGCGGTTGATCCGAGCGAGACAAGCAGTATGTCGGGCGCGCTCAACTTGCCTTCCATCGCTCGGCGCCGGTTTCACGGCGTAGCCCAGGGGTGCGGACAAGCTTGACCGGCTTGATCGGAGAGCCGGAGGCGACGAAGAAGGTCACACCGTCGCGCTCCTCTATTGCCGTTACGGCGCGATCCTGATGGCGCCAGGCGAGCGCCCAGGCGACCATGAAACCGGCTGCGATCGCAGCCACCTGCGGCAGAAAAAAGGAGAAGATCGCCGATACCAGCGCCGCCAACAGCAGCGGCCACAGGCGGCTGAGCAGCATCCTGCCGATGTTCTGTTCTGGCAGCGTTGTTGTTCCCTGCGCCTCGCGCAGCGCACGCGCGACCGACGGACTAGCTTCTAGGCGCCGTCCGACCCAGGTGCCGATTAACGCCGCTACGACCCACCAGCCGGTGGCGACCAGCACCAGCAGATCATCGCCGAGCGCGTTCGATTGGATCACCGTGATCACTGCCAGCGCCGTCGCAGAGGCTGCGCTGAGTAGAACGGTGGTCTTGAGCAGATCGACGTAGCGCATCGTTAGTCGGCTAGTGCCGAGAGCAGCGCGTCGACGCCTTCGGTTCCGTCGACCAGAAGGTCGGCCTCGGCCAGCAGTTCACTTGGGGTCTGGTCGGAGCGCACGCCAACGCAGAGAATCTGATTCAGCCGCCCTTCATTCTGGAGCGCGCGCAGAGCTTCGAAAGCGTCGAGGTCGGTGCGGTCATCGCCGGCGTAGAGCGCGTTGTCAACATCGGCTCCGTCCAGCAGCGCGTGAACGGCACTGGCTTTGTTGCTCGTGACCGGGGAGCGCAGCTCAATGACGCTGCGGCCGCGGTGGATCACCAACCCCTGGGCTATCGCCTGCTCGGCGATCTGCTCTGCGGCTGCCTCGGCTGCGGCCTCGTCCGCAAGGCCACGCCAGTGGAGCGCGATGATCGGCCCTTTCTCTTCGATCCGCAGCCCGCTCGCTTCACGCAGCTCTGGAACCGTTCCGAGCGCCGCGGCATGGACACGATCGATCCACGCTTCGGCTTCGGCGTTGACTGTTGGCTGATGGGCGCCGCGGGGCAGCAGCTCGAGGCCGTGATTGCCGGAGTATGGAATCGAGCCGATTCCGACGATCCGCCTCGCCTCTTTTGCTTGGCGGCCACTGACGCAGCCGGTGAGGCCGTAGATCGCTTGGCAGGTGATCAACCGACGGCGGGTTAATTCGGGAACGCTCGCGGCCTGCGGGTCACGCACGATCGGTGCCAGTGTGCCGTCTACATCGAATAGCAACGCTGTGCGCGCGGGCTCGGCCCTAAGCGGCGCAATCGCGCTGGCAAGCGAGGAGGCAGGCACCATCAACCTATTATGAACGGGTGCTCTCCCCGCGCATCTCTCAGTTGGCGATCATTGGTGTCGCGACGGGCATCTTCAGCGGTCTGTTCGGGGTTGGCGGCGGAATCGTCCTAGTGCCGATGCTGGTGCTTTGGGTCGGAATCGATGAACGTCACGCCGCCGCAACCTCGCTGCTGGCGATAGCAATTGCCGCAAGCGCCGGTGCCGGCGCGCAAGTGATCTACGGCAACGTTCATTTTCTCGCAGCGCTAACGGTGGGTATTCCTGCCGTCGGCGGCGTGCTGATTGGAACCTGGCTACAGCAGCGGATCCCGGTTGCGATGGCCCAGTTGCTCTTCTCTGGCCTGCTACTCGTCGTCGCCGTGATGGTGGTCGTCGAGTGATTGCGATGGCGATCATCATCGGCGTTGCCGCAGGAGTCCTCTCAGGGCTGTTCGGGATCGGCGGCGGGATCCTGCTAGTGCCGGCGCTGGCATTGCTATTGGACCTTGACCACGTTGATGCCGAGGCGACTTCGCTGCTGGCGATCATTCCGGTCGCCGCCGTCGGTGCTTGGAGGCAGAAGCGCTACGGCAACCTCGACGTCCGTTCGGGGCTGGCGATCGGCGCGGTCGCTGCCGTTGCTGCGCTCGCCGGTGTGGCGCTCGTGAACGCGCTTCCGGTTGAGCTCGTCCGCTACGCCTTCGCAGGGGTGATGCTCTACGTCGCTTGGCGGATGGCTGCCTCGGCGATCAAGCAGCTCCAAGCCGAGCCCGATTCGACGGGCTCTCCAAGCAATTAGGAGATCGATGCGGGTAGCCAGCGACGCTCGATCGGCTACCGTTGAAGTGTGCCACCAATGATCTGGGAAGAGCGGCCAGGTGGGCTTCGCGCCCCGGCGATGATCTGCGCCTTCGGCGGCTGGAACGATGCCGCCGAAGCGGCCACCGCGGCGGTCAGCTTCCTCGCTTCCTCCCTCGACGCCTACCGCTTTGCGCACATCGACCCTGAAGAGTTCTACGACTTCCAGGCGACCCGGCCGCAGATCAGCCTCGTCGAAGGTCAGGCGCGCGAGATCAACTGGCCGATGGTCGAGATCTGGGCGGCGAAGGCGCCGCGCGCTCCGCGCGACCTGATTCTGCTAACCGGTCCGGAGCCTTCGATGCGTTGGAACACGCTCTGCGACAGCGTCGTTGACTTGGCCGAGGCGCTGAATGTGCAGATGGCCGTTTCGCTCGGCGCGCTACTGGCTGACGTTCCGCACACGCGGCCGGTGCCGATGGTCGGCGTAACCAGCGACGAGGAGCTGGCCGACCGCGTCGGCCTCTCGCCGACGACCTATGAAGGCCCGACCGGGATTACCGGCGTCCTGCACAGCGCCTTCCAGGAGTCGGGAATTCCCTCTGCGAGCCTTTGGGCCAGCGTTCCACACTACGTCGCTGCGGCGCCAAACCCAAAGGCTTCGCTGGCCCTGGTGCGCAAGCTTGAGTCGCTGGTTGGGATCAGCTTCGACGCCACCGAGCTTGAGCGTGCAGCCTCCGACTATGAGCGCCGCGTCAGCAGCGCCGTCGCTGGCGATGATGATGTGCGCCAGTTCGTTGAACGGCTCGAGCAGGCCAGCGATGCCGAGGCTCCTGAGGTTGAGGGCGAGGAAGTGCCTTCAGGTGACGTGCTCGCGCGGGAGTTCCAGCGCTTCCTCAACCAGCGCGGCGACGACGCTTAGAGCTCGGCAGCAGGGCAGGCGATCCTGAAGTCGCAGTAGCTGCAGGCTGCCACGCTGGGCGTCGGTTCGAAGCCTTGGCCGCTGATTGCGGCGGCAACCTCGTTGACGGTCTCGGCGATCCAATCGCGGTCGATCTCGCCGGCCGGGACGGGGATCTTCTCGTCGTCGAGGATGTAGTGGTAGCTCTGTAGTACCGATTCCACGTGCCACGCTTCGCGAGCGGCGACGGCGTAGAGCGAGAGCTGAATGTCTTCGTGGAGTTCGGCTTGGGTGCGTGGCTTTCCAGTCTTGTAATCAATTAGCTCGTAGCCGCCGCCCGGCAGCAGGTCGACGCGGTCAACACGGCCGCGCAGCGTGTGCTCGCCGAGCTTGAACTGAAACGCCTTCTCAAACCAGACCGGCCGGCTCTCCTCCTTCGCAGTGCGCTGGTGGTAGAGCCGCAGCGAAGCTTCGGCCTTCGCGCGCAGCTGGTCTTCCTGGTCGCTTTCACCGAAGCCGCCGCGGCGCCAGCCTTCCTCCAGCAGTACCAGCAGCTCCTCGGTGGTTCGCCCATCGGACTGGTGGTAGCGCTCCAGCACCTGATGGATCAGGATTCCGAAGCGCTGGTTCAAGGTCGGCTCTTGGGGGATTCGAAATACGCGTGCGAACTTGTAGCGCAACGGGCACGCGCGGTAGCTCTCAATGTCCGAAGCACTTAGCACGAGCCCCGCGCCGCGCCGCGGCAGGAAGGCTTCGAGCGATGGTTCTCCGCGTCTGACGGTCGCCGCAGCGCGCGCGCGGGCGTCGTGCTCGGCGCTGAGGATTAGCTCGTCGAGTGGGCTGCTCTCGAGCGCTTCGCGCTGCGTTGCTGTCGCCGACTGCAGCAGCACCGCGTTGGCCTGAGCCAGTGCGCCCTCGACGTCTTGCTCTGCTGGCCTGCCGATCACTGCTGCCAGCTTTGCCAGCTCGAGGTAGCGCACGACACCAAGCGTCAGATCAAGGTCGTTGTCGAGCCTCAGGTCGGCGAAGGTGCCAGCGACGCGGGGCAGGTCGCCAAGCAGCTCATCACGGAGCTCGTTGAAGGCTCCCTGAAGTGCTTCGTCGGGGCCGAACAGCTCTTCGCTTCGCTGCTCCCACTGCGATCCGGCCGCGGCCAGCGCAGCTTCGGCCAGTTGCGACGGGGGCTGCAGCTCGCCGCGCTCGCGATGCTCGCTGTAGCTCAGTGTCACCGATTGGCTGGCCCGGGTTATCGCCAGGTAGCTGAGCTTGCGCAGCTCGTCATCGACGCGCCGCTGCCGCTCCATCGAGGCGACGAAAACGTGGTCGAAGCTGAGGCCGCGTGCCAGCCCGATCTCAACAACCGCGACCTTGCCGGCCGCGAGCTGCTCGCCTCCGGCCGCCTCAGCGCCCTCGCGCAGGCCGGCCTCGGCTACCGCCACGACGTACTCGGCGAACTCGCGTCCGCTGGCCTGCGGCGAGCGTTCAGCGAATCGGCCTGCGAGCGCTTCAAAGCGCGACAGGCAGCGGAGCCCGTCGACAACGTCGGCTTGGGCGGCGAAGAGCTGCTGCCGGCGCAGACCAAGGCGGTCGATCAAGCGGTGAACGAAGCGGTCGGGACGGAGCTCATCGAGCGCGGCCGCGGCCTGTGCTTGAAGTTTGAGGAAGGCGACGATCCGCTCGCGCGCCTCGGGCGGGATCTGAGGCGATTCGGTCGCTGCTCTTAGCGCACTGACCATGTCGAGCTTACGACGCCGCGCGATCTGTATGCAGCGCGCTAGATCAACGGCGCGCAGCTCGATCGGCGCCCGCGCCAGCGCGCGAACAGTCGCGCTCGCGTCGCCCGGGCTGGTTAGTAGTCGCAGCCAAGCGAGTACGTCCTTGACCTCCGCGCGGCCAAAGAGCTGGTCGCTGGCACCGAGCTGATGCGGGACGGCACGCTCGTCGAGCGCGGCTGCGATCGCGCGGCCTTCGGTGCGAAGTGAGCTAACCACCACGGCGATCGACTCGGCTCCGCTGCCGGATTGGATCAAGTGCTCAACCTCACGCGCGATCGCCTGCGCCTGCGCGCGCTCACTCGCGCAGCGCCAGCCGCGCACGCTGCCGCCGGGCTCGCCGGTCAGGGGCGGGCTGAGTCGCTGCTCCAGCACCGCTTGGCCGGCCAGGACAATCTGCTCACGGCAGCGCAGCGACTTTTTTAAGTCGATCCGCTCGGCGTCGCTCTGAGCTGCGATTGCGGCGAGGTTCACGTCTCCTCCGGTTACCTCGCTGGTCGGCGCGCAGTCGGGGTTGCCCACCGCCGTCAGTCCGCCGAGCTGTGCAGCTGCTGCTAGGACCAGCGTCCGCTCCGCCAGCGAGAGGCGCTCAGCGTCGTCGATCAGCAGTTGGCTGTAACGGCCGCTGAAGCGCTCCTGAACCTCTGGCCGCTCCAGCAGGCTGAGCGCTCCGAATATCAGGTCGCCGTGGTCTAACGCCCCCTCTTCGGCGAGCATCGCCTGGTGGCTCGCGTAGAGCGCGGCGAATTCGCGCTCCAGCGCGGCGCCAGCACCTGCGGCGTTGGCTGCCCTCTGCGCGCACTGATCGGCGCTTATCAGCATCGCTTTCTGGGCGTCGATCTGGGCGATCAACGATGCCAGTAGCTTGACCGGCCGGCCTGCGAAATCGTGCTCGCGTAGCTCAAGCTGGTCAACGCGGTCGATTAGCATCGCTAAGCGGTCAGCGCCGCTGAGCGTCGCGACGAAGGGATCAAGGCCGCTCTGCGGCATCTCCTCGCGCAGCAGTCGGGCGGCAAAGTCGCTAGTGGCCGAGACCGGCAGCTCGGCAAAGCCTCGCTCGAGCCGCTGTTCAACGAGGCGGCGAAGGCGGTCGGCTGCGGCCGGCGAGTCGCTCAGGGCGACCACCGCCTCCGGCTCAACACCGGCCTCACCGACGAGCCAGGCGTAGCGAGCCGCAAGCGCGGTTGTCTTGCCGCTGCCAGCGCCCCCGGCCACAACCAGCGACCGGCCGGCGAACTGAGCGATCCTGCGCTGCTCGTCGGTCAGCTGGAGGGAGCTTTCGGGCACACCTTTAGGATAAGAGCAAGATGGCTCCTTCGTCAGCGATTCTCGGCTTTGACTGGCTCGAACTTTCCGCTCGCTGCGCGGCCTCGCTGGGGGGGATGCTGGCCGCAACGCCGCTGCGTGACGAACGCGTCTTGGAGACCGGCACGATCGGCGCCGGAGGAGATCACACGCTGTTGATCGACCAACACGCCGAGCAGATCATCTTCCGCGAGCTTCAGCAACTCTTTGACGAGGGCGCGCGCTTCACCGCCTTGTCAGAGGAGCGTGGCGTCGTCGATTTCGGCAGCGCCGAGGCATTCGTCCTGATCGACCCGATCGACGGTTCGCTGAACGCCAAGCGCGGGCTGCTGGCCCATTCAATCTCGATCGCTGTCGCCGA